>CAZHNA010000025.1:0-15462 GCA_964532775.1 uncultured Methanosarcinales archaeon | reverse complement strand
TAAATAAAAAAAAGAACTGCATTTGCAATTCCACAATAAAGTTTTTCAAAAAATATGGTCAATTGATATTTATTCTAAAAAAAATAAAATATTGGATTGTTACTGATTCTCCAGTAGAAACAATGGGGTCTTCACCATAAGCATTAATAACCTCTATTTCTATTGGACTTGTTATAGCAACATTATTATTAATATAACTATCAAGGTTTAATGTTAAAGGAATAATTTACATTGACCTTTTCTAACTTTATTGTATGAGTTTTAGAGAATCTTAATTGGAAGGTGTTTGGATGGCTGACGAATCATTAAATGGATTATTTCAGGAGTTATTGGAAACTGATTCACTGTTTAAAAATAAGGAAGTATTGCGTCCTTCGTATACTCCCGAGACACTACCTCACAGGACTGCTCAAATAAACAGTCTTGCAACTATATTGGTTTCCGCTTTGAGGGGTGACACTCCTTCAAATGTTATCATTTACGGGAAAACTGGAACAGGTAAAACTGCCGTTTCCAGGTATGTTGGTATTGAACTTGAAAAGAAAAGTGAAACCTTACATGTACCATGTATCGTACTCTACATTAATTGTGAAGTAATTGATACACAATACAGGCTTTTGGCAAATCTCGCCAAGCAGTTTGGTGAAGATGTTCCAATGACAGGATGGCCTACAGATCAGGTTTTCCTCAAATTTAAAGAAGCAGTAGATTCCAGTAAACAAGTTGTAATTATTATTCTTGACGAGATTGATAAATTAATCAAAAAAGGCGATGACGTTCTTTACAATTTGTCAAGAATGAATACTGAGCTCAAGAATGCAAAAGTCAGTATGCTTGGTATATCAAACGATCTTAAGTTTACCGAATTCCTTGATCCAAGAGTAAAGAGTTCTCTTGGCGAAGAAGAAATTATTTTCCCACCTTATGATGCTGAACAGATAAGTGATATTCTCAAATACAGAGCAGGCATAGCTTACAAAGATGAATCACTTGCTGAGATGGTAATACCGTTATGTGCAGCTTTTGCAGCACAGGAACATGGTGATGCCAGACGCGCTCTTGATCTTCTAAGAGTTGCCGGAGAAATTGCTGAAAGGGAAAAGAGAGATCAGGTTGAAGAAAGACATGTCAGGCAGGCTCAGGAGAAGATTGAAGTTGACAGGATTGTTGAAGTAGTACGGACTCTTCCAACTCAATCCAAACTTTCTCTTTATAGTGTCATGTTACTTCGCAATCATGGTCATAGAAATGTTACCACGGGAGAGGTGTATAATGTCTACAGGCAGCTTTGTAGGAGTGTGGACATGGATATCTTAACCCAGCGGAGGGTGACAGATTTGATTTCCGAGTTGGATATGCTTGGTATCCTGAATGCAATTGTAGTAAGTAAAGGAAGATACGGACGTACCAAGGAAATTGTCTTAAGTGTCCCACTTGAAAGCACAAAAAGCGTTTTGCTGGAGGACTATCGCCTCAATTTGCTGGCGGATTTCAAACCGGTAATGACAGCACAAATGCACCTTTAATCAGGTTATAAGAAAAATTTTAGGAAAGCAGTAATCTTACATGGCCTAAGTAGGGGATCCTGTAACGGGCAACCCCTATTACCCATTCTTCTTTTACGGGGGTAAGGTAGCTGACCATTCCCTGTTGATCATAATATTTGTTCGTATCCTTATTGTCGCCTTTGGTCACATAACCAGAATGAGGGGCAATAGGACCATCTGTCCACATTGGTTCACCTTTTTCTACAAAATGCATAGCTCTGTGAATTATTGGTGTGACACCTTCCTGTCCATAGGGACGATAAAGAATCACATCACCCTGCATATTAAAAGAGGTATAATCTTCAGTTGCAAAATCGTGAGGAACCACTTCAGTTCGTTCTATGCTTTGTATAAAAATGATATCCCCAATATTCATATTTGGTTTCATACTGCCTGATTCCACAGCAACCATTGGAGTCCAGAGGCCAAAGACAATCTGTGAAAAAAGTGCAAATATTGCTACTATTGCAATTACTGAAAAGGCATCTCTAGAAAGGCTAATCCAGAAATTCTCACTTTCTTTGAATCGCCTGATAGAATCTGGAAGTTCCATGTTACTAAAATCTCCTTTAAACAAAGGCTTTGAGAATGTTTCTGGATATGAGTAGTAATAGTTTAAACCTATTGGTCTGTATATCATTGTACTTCAAAAACTGAAAAAGAGAAGAATTTGATCTAAGATGAGTGGCGAATCCCAGCAACAGGTTTTATTCAGATTAATGGAAGAAGGCTATCAGGTGAGCCCTGAGGCTGCTGAATTAATAAATTGCCACTGCCAGTCTCCGGATCTTGCTGATCATATCCTTTCAAATCTGGAAGACGACGTTTTTGTTATAGATACGGAACATCTAGATCTCGATAATTTCACAGGGAAGAAAAATAGTCTTTCTGTTTCCGAGATACATGCAGAATCTAAAAACGAAAAAATTGAACCACGTTTTAGTGATAATCCTGTCAATATTCTATCTGACATAACCGACAGTTCCACATGTGTTGGGGAATACATGGAATTTGTCCAGTATTTCCGCAACCGTTACAGTCGACTAAGTGAACTTATACGTGGTAGGGTAAATGCCCGTCCTCTTGAAAGCCTGAGTCGGGGGAAAAGAAGCGGGAACAGTGATTATGGGGAAATCTCTGTAATCGGCATGGTGTCTGATCTCAGGAGTACTGCAAACGGACATCGGCTTATTCAATTTGAAGATCCTACAGGTTCTTTCCCGATTCTATTTACAACTTCGGAAAAAGAGCTTTTTGAGCAGGCAAGCCATCTTGTGTTGGATGATGTTGTTGGTGTTAGCGGGAAATTAACTAGTGATGGGGGGCTTTTGATAGCAAAAAAACTGGTTTTTCCGGATGTTCCGAATGGTTGTTTCAAGTCATCACCTTCCGAGGGCAAAGCTATTTTCATTTCGGATGTGCATGTGGGAAGTACCACTTTCCTTGATGAACAATGGGAAGCTTTCATCTCTTTCCTGAAAGGGGAAAGTCCGGATGAGAAATTGAGGGAACTGGCGGGAGAGGTCCGTTATTTAGTGGTTGCCGGGGATATTGTGGATGGAGTAGGCATTTATCCGGGACAGGAAAAAGAGCTGGTAATCCAGGATATTTATGATCAATATGAAAAGGCTGCTGAATATTTCAATCAAATTCCAGAGCATATTAAGATAATAATGTGTCCGGGAAATCACGATGCTGTAAGGCAAGCTGAACCCCAACCCGCTCTGCCGAAAGAGATTCAGGAAATGTTCGATGACAGGATTATTTTCGTCGGCAATCCCGCACTTGTGGAGCTTGACGGTATCTATGTTCTCATGTACCACGGCAGGTCCATTGATGATTTTGTGGCTTCAGTTCCGGGTGTTTCTTATCAGGATCCTTCCAAAGCCATGGTGGAAATGATAAAACGCAGGCATCTTTCCCCGATATACGGTAGCAGGGTTTCCATCGCTCCTGAAAAAACTGATCATTTTGTAATTGATCGTGTTCCTGATATTCTTCACTGCGGACATGTGCATACGGTAGGGGTGGAGCAATATCGTGGCGTTCTCCTTATTAATTCGGGAACATGGCAATCCCAGACTGAATTCCAGAAAAGGGTAAATGTAGTCCCCACACCGGCACAGGTTCCGGTAGTTGATCTTTGTAATTTCAAAACTATCCTTTTGCAGTTTTAATTTTAGATCTTTCCGAGCATTTTGAAAATAATCTTGTAAAGGGTTTTGACTTGAATTCAATGAAAAAGGTATAGCTTATTTTCATTCAAATAAAGAATTGATCTTGAGGCATATTTATATTAGAATCCATCTTAGAAGTAAGAAAATCACTAAATAATTTATTTAGATAGAACTGATCAATATGGGAAATAACAAGCTGGTATTTGTTAGTCACTCAGGCCAAGACACTTGGGTGGCAAAACAAATTGCGAAGGAGATATCTTTACATAAAGCCACTCCCTTTTTGGATGAAGCAGATGTCGATATTGGAGCTAAGTTTGACGAAGATCTCCTTGAGTTTCTAGCTAAAGCAGATGAATTACTAGTTTTATTGACTCCATGGGCCTTTAAAAGGCCATACGTGTGGGCTGAAATTGGGGCCGCTTGGATGCGAAAGATTCCAATCATTGTCATACTACACGGCTTGTCACCTTCAGAATTTCAGTCTCATCCGAATGCTCCGGTTTTTTTAAAGAAAAGAGATATCATAAGTCTTAATGACATTGAGCAATATTTTGATCAACTTGATAGGCATATAAATGAAGAACCCACTAAGGAGGTAAGGAAATGAAAGACAAGATGTTCTTGTCCTATTCCTACAATGACAGTGCATGGGTAAAACAGTTTGAAGCTGCCTTAAAGAATGAGGGACTTAATGCCTGGTCCGGTTTCAATATGCAAGTAGGAGGGGATATTAGAGAGGAAATTGAATCTACACTTCGGGCAAGTAGTACTTTTATCATCTTACTAAGCTCAAACAGTATTAAAAACAACTGGGTTTTTTTTGAATTCGGAGCTGCTGTCGCAGGTAATAAACGGATTATCCCTATTGTTATTGATGATATAGGAAATGAAAAGCTACCTTTGCCTATAACAAGATATCAATTTTTGCGTGAAAGTTCTCCTCTTTCAGCAGCAAAAATGGTGGCGAAAGCTATAAAAAATGAAAATGGAGAATAAGTTACAGTATATATAAATTTTGCAGTTATAGGAATTATTTCTATATTAAATTACGTTCTATCTAAGGGTGGGTTGCCGAGCATTATATATACAGCAAGAAAAAAGTAATCAACCTTATGGTATCAACTGACCTTCCGGATAAAATTGACATTAACAGCCTTTTGAAAAAGCAGGGTTACAGTCTTGCAGGTTCACATTCTGCTGTCAAAACCTGTTTATGGCTAAGACGCTCCTTGCGTGAAGAAGGAGAGTGTTACAAGGCTAAATTTTATGGCATCACTTCTCACAGATGCATGCAGATGACTCCTACTCTTATCTGCAACCAACGTTGTTTGCATTGCTGGAGACCTGTTGAAGTGGATGCTCCACAACCTGAAAAATGGGATTCTCCAATGGAAATCGTGGGGTCTAGTATCAAATCCCAGCAAAAACTGGTATCGGGCTTCGGTGGATCTGCTTCTAGAGAACTCTGGAAAGAGGCCAACGAACCTGCACATGTTGCAATTTCATTGTCAGGCGAACCTACAATGTATCCGTATCTTCCGGAGCTTGTAGAAGAATTCAGGAAACAAGGCTTGAGTACTTTTGTGGTAACGAACGGAACTTATCCGGATGTAATAGAAAAAATATCTCCTTCTCAGTTATACATGAGTCTTGATGCTCCGGATTTAAAAACTTATGAAAAGGTATGTAATCCTCAGGTTCCGGGATTGTGGAATGATATAAACAAAAGCCTCACGGTTCTCAAAGAAAAAGATTGCAGGACAGCTATCAGGATAACGCTGGTTAAGGGAGTGAACATGTTTGATCCGGAAGGTTATGCTTCCTTGATCAAAAAGGCAGAACCGGATTTTGTTGAAATCAAAGCTTATATGCATTTGGGTTTTTCCAGGAGAAGGCTTGAGAGAGATGCAATGCCTTCCCATGAAGAAGTGGAAGAGTTTGCTCGAAAAGTAGCCGATATTCTTGGTTACAATTTTTCTGATTCGTCACCTATAAGCCGTGTCGTTCTTCTTTCAAAAGATGCTGAGTACGCAAAGTCACTTCCTCTCTGACAGGCTGTACATAATCTATATTTATAACGACTGCATAATAACCGCAAATCAGCAATTATTCTCTAATTATTATTTTGATCACGGAGTATTCCCACAATGTCTGAACAATCTGCTCATGATAAATATGAATTCAAGAAAAAGCTTGAAGGCTTGAGGACAAAGAAAGGGCGTGGTACGGAACTTATTTCCCTTTACATTCCTTCTGATAAACAGATTTTCGATGTGACATCCCAATTGAGGGATGAGCACAGTCAGGCTTCCAACATCAAGTCAAAAATTACAAAAACAAATGTTCAGGGAGCAATTGATTCACTTCTTTCAAGACTCAGGTACGGGGAAGTTCCTGAAAATGGTATTGTGTATTTTACCGGAGCTGTTGATGTAGGAGCTGACAAAACCAATATGGAATCAACCATCATTGTTCCCCCTCAGCCCATTACTACTTATAAATATCATTGTGATTCTTCCTTTTACCTGGAACCCCTTGAAATGATGCTCAAGGATGCCAAGACCTATGGTCTTCTGGTACTCGACAGGCGTGAAGCCACTGTTGGAATGCTTGTAGGTAAGCACATCGACTCCTTTCGCCATATGACATCCACAGTTCCGGGCAAGCAGAGGAAAGGAGGTCAGAGTGCCCATCGTTTCCAGCAATTGAGACTTATTGCTATTCATGATTTCTATAAGAGAATTGGAAATGCTGCAAGTGAAGTTTTCCTTACGGTGAATCACAAGGATTTTGAAGGTATCCTTATTGGAGGTCCTTCACCCACCAAGGAAGAATTCGACTCAGGAGATTTCCTCCACCACGAATTAAAGAGGAAAATCCTCGGTCTTTTTGATGTGGCTTACACCGATGAATCCGGCCTCAGCGAACTTGTTAATGCTGCTGGAGACAGGTTGGCAGATCTTGACCTGATGGTTGAAAAGAATCTAATGCAGGATTTCTTCAAGGAATTAGTATCCGATTCAGGGAAAGTTGCTTATGGTGAAGAAGTAGTGCGCGAGAATCTTTTGATAGGAGCAGTTGAAAAGCTATTGATTTCAGAAGATCTCAGGTCAGAGAAATTTAAAATAAAATGTGTTTCCTGCGGCGATAAAACAGAAATCACAAAGGCAATGGGTCCACGTGACGAGGGTATTCAGCTAGGCAACTGTACCAAATGTGGTTCTCCTCTTGAGGTCACAGAAAGGTTTGATGTGGTTGATGATTTATCCGCTCTCAGTGATCAGATGGGAAGCAACGTGTCTTTCATTTCAACGGATTTTGAGGAAGGAGCGCAACTCATGAACGCTTTTGGCGGCATTGTAGCAATATTGCGCTATAACACAGGAATATAAGGTGGTTTTTTTGTACCTCACATTTACAGAACAGGTTAAATCTATTCTTTCAGAAGCAATCGAAAAAGCGGGATTTGAAGCAGGTGAAATATCACTTGAACCTTCCCAACATGCTGATCTTTCATCAAGGATTGCTTTCCAGCTGGCAGCTATTGCAAAACAGAATCCAAAAGAAGTGGCTGACAAAATAGTTGCGAAAATATCCATTCCTGAAGATTCCCTTGTGGGAAAGGTAGAGTCAACAGGTCCTTATGTTAATTTCAAAGCAAGTGACGCTTACCTTCTCAAAACATACCAATCTATTCGCAGTGATAGGGAGGCTTTCGGCGGGAATTTCCTTAGTGGTAAGATCCTTCTGGAACACACATCTGCAAATCCCAACGGTCCGCTTCATGTGGGACATATAAGAAATTCTATTCTTGGCGATACCCTTTCACGTATCTTAAAACGAGTTGGATATGATGTGGAAGTCCAATATTATGTCAATGATATGGGCAGGCAGATTGCAATAGTTTCCTGGGCATTTGATCATTTTGAATTTGACAAAACCAAAAAAGGCGATCATGCAATCGCAGAGATTTACATAAAGGCGAATGCTGCTCTTGAAGAAGATCCTTCAATAATTGCGGAAATCGACAAGTTCATGCAACGTGTGGAAAGTGGCGACGAAGCTACAATAAAACGTTTTGACGAGGCAGTTGACTTTGCAATAGAAGGCATTAAGAAAACCCTGCTTGAGATGAACGTTCACCATGATTCATTTGTAACCGAATCAAGTTTTATCCGCTCTGGTGCTGTGGGAGACATCGTTGAGAGAATTAAGGCAACCGGACGCGTTGAGATTGATGACGGCGCAACGGTAGTCGATCTTTTGGATTACGGTTTTGAAAAGACACTTGTTATACAGCGCAGTGACGGAACTTCCCTTTACACAACCCGTGACCTTGCCTACCATGAGTGGAAAGCAACACGTGCTGACAGGGTTATTGATGTTTTTGGTGCTGATCATAAACTCATTTCCGGGCAATTAAGAGCAACCCTGAATTCAGTTGGTGTTCAGGAACCGGAAGTTGTAATTTTTGAATTTGTATCTCTTCCTGAGGGTTCAATGAGTACCCGTAGTGGTAAGTTTATCAGTGCTGATGATTTGCTGGAACAGGTTGAAGCAAGGGCTCTGGAAGAAGTGACCGTTCGCAGGCCGGAAATGGAAGAATCTTCCAAAAAGGAAGTTTCCCGGATGGTTGGCATAGGTGCTGTACGTTATGATATAGTTAAAGTGACTCCTGAAAAATCCACGGTTTTCAACTGGAAAGAAGCATTGGATTTCGAAAAGCAGGGCGCGCCCTTTATTCAGTATTCACATGCCCGTGCATGCAGTATTCTCAAAAAGGCAGAGGAAGAAGGACTGTGGAACCCTGAGGCAGAGCTAAATGCAGCTCTTCTTGTAGACGATTCAGAAATTGCTTTTATCAAGAAAATGGCGCTCTTTGATCAGATACTTGAAAAGTGTGCATCCGAACTCAAGCCACATCATCTTGCTATTTACGGACGGGAACTTGCAGATGCTTTTAACCAATTCTATCGTTTCTCCCCGGTACTTGCTGCCGAGAATGACGCACTCAGACAGGCTCGTCTGGGACTTGTTGATTGCGCAAAAGTTGTTCTCGCAAATGTCCTTGATACACTTGGAATTGATGCACCGCAATCAATGTGATTTCGATGTTGTTATTTGAAAGAATTCTGTTTTCATACCTGCTTGTGGTTAACACTGGCGCTCTCCTGATTATGTGGTGGGATAAACGAAAGGCCCGCAAGGGCGCTTACCGCATCCCGGAAAAAACTTTGTTCATTTGGGCTTTAGTAGGTGGCTCGGCAGGAGCGTATGCAGGGATGCATATTTTTCGGCACAAAACACGGCATACAAAATTCAGGGTAGGTTTCCCTTTGATTCTTGTTGTTCATTTCCTGATAGTTGCGCGATTGCTGTGGCACATTCCGCTTCCTTGAAAACGTTAGCTATAAATGATTAAATAAGGATAACTGAAAGCATGGTAGAGTTCATATTTGACGATGTCGGAAGCTACCCGCTTCCTGAAGGCGTTTCTAGAGATTGGGTCGAAGCGGCCTTTGAGGGAGAGAAGGACAAAATCTCCGAGGTAATTGGCTCTGCCTTTTTACAAAAACTACAAGCAGGAGTTGGTGTTCCAACTTATCCCCAGTTCCAGGATATAATCAAACAATTCCTCTCGATTCTCAATGATCCGGATTGTACGGACGGCCCCTTCAGCGTCAAACCGGAATGTGCTAAAATCGTGGAACTTGAAATTCTTGAGGCAGTGGCAAAACAGTACAAAGAAGAAACCGGACAGATTCCTGATGTAAGGGTAGCTGTTACCGGTCCCCTTGAACTATATTTGCAGCAATTTGGCTCTGCTTCATATCCAGATATCCTAAATCTCATAGCATCAAGCCTAAATCTGTTTATCAAAAACGCTATAGAAGACGCGGAGAACTTCCGTGTCCGCACGATATCCATTGATGAACCAAGTCTCGGAATCAATCCAGA
The DNA here is from genome assembly GCA_964532775.1 of uncultured Methanosarcinales archaeon. Classification (GTDB taxonomy): domain Archaea; phylum Halobacteriota; class Methanosarcinia; order Methanosarcinales; family Methanosarcinaceae; genus Methanohalophilus. Next base: position 5,777 of record CAZHNA010000025.1, on the reverse strand, counting down.
GGTTTCATTTGATAATGATGCACTGATTGAGGCTCTTGATTTAGCAAGCAGCTATGCTCATAAAAAAGGTATAGATGTGGAAATCCATCTCCATTCGCCTCTATACTATGAAGTTGCCTGCCGTACAAAAGGTATCAATGTGATTGGTGTTGAATCGGCAGCAAATCCGGGTTACCTTGATCTTATTGACAAAGCACTGCTGGAAGAAACCGACTCTTATTTACGTGCAGGAGTGGCCCGAACAGATATTTTTAATCTTGTGGCAGGGTTAAATGAAGAGTACAACACAAATGCATGGAAAGAGCCGGAACTGCTTGAAAAGCTTGTTACCGATCTGGAAACACCTGATGTAATTGAAGAACGCCTCAGGGAAGTTTACAGCAGGTTTGGTGATCGTGTGATGTATGTAGGTCCGGACTGTGGTTTGGGCTCATGGCCCTCGCAGGCTATTGCAGGTAAGTTGCTGGAGAATGTCGCAATCGCTCTTAGCAGGTTTGATTCCTGAAATATCTCTTTCACTCATTTTTAGTTAAGGTATTCCAGCACAAAATTGAAAACAGATAATCCTATTTCAGGTGTTATTTGGGTTTCAATATAAGAAGCGAAAAGTAGCAAACAAATACAGGCAAACATAGTTTTTCTGAAATTCATAGATTTAAGATATGAAAAAGCACATTTTTCGGTTTTCTTAATGTCCCTTTCCAGATCCTCAATATAGTCTCCAGAAAAAAGAATCTCTTTCTTTACAACAGCAGATTGCCGGCTTGCAAAAATGTAACCCAAACCAGCGGCGAGGAACAAGGCAGGTATTTCGATGATTCCATGCGGGAGGATAAAAGCCATAAAATAGGTAAACCCTGCCAATGCACCTGTAATTATTCCTGTACCACCGTAGAGATTCATGCCCTCAATCGAACCATTTGCAACAATGAATGCAAGAATAATTCCTGCAAGTACTCCGTTGGCTACCGAAACAAGGAAAGGTGGTACATATAGCAGTAAAGAAGCGAACATGCGGTATTGCTGGCGGTCGTATCCGTAATAATTCCAGATTGAGTTCTCGTTTTGTTTAACCTGATCCTTATGGAAATTTGAAAAAAATGATGGGAACAGCCGCTCTAGAAAACGGGAAAGTGGTTTTCCTGAGCTTTCCATTTTCTTTGAAATCCTTCCATATATAGGATATTTCTTACGCAAATCGAGATCTGAAAGCATCATCCGGTGAACAAAAACAATCAAGCCAGCTCCAGCTGAACCGGTAAGGGCTGCAATACTGTTAAACAGAAAAATAGATGCTGTAAATCCTATATATCTGGCACCAACTTCAACTTTTGTCAGTGCACTGTTTGTAGTACCGGAAATTGCCTGATTTAGGGGTAATGGCTCAGAAAAAAGGATTACTGCTGCATACACAAGTATTGCAACAGAAAAAGAAAGAACAGCTGAAAGCAGAAACATTCTGGCAGACCAGAAAAATCCCCTTTTCAGCTCATTTTTATTTTCATCACTTTTCATTGAATATTGTCTCAATGGACGATTTTTGAAATATCAAGTTCCAGAATATCTTCTGCTCCCAAAGCTTTGAGTTTTGGGATGAGGATATTGACATCACTCTTGTTGACAACTGTTTCCACAGCATAATAGTCTGCACCATAAAGCTGGGATACGGTCGGCCTTTTCAGGGAAGGCAATGCGCTGATAACCTCTTCCAGTTTGGCCATAGGCACATTCATATCAATCAATACCTTTCCACGGGCTTCGATAACGGACAAAAGCAAAGTCTTTATTTCCTCAATTTCCCGGCGTTTCTCCGGATTTTTCCAGCTTTCCTTGTTTGCGACAAGCTTGGTGGAAGATTCCAGCATCACATCGACAATTTTCAGGCCATTTTTCCTGAGGGTTGAACCGGTTTCGGTAAGATCAACAACAACATCCATAAGATCAGGAACCTTAGCTTCGGTTGCGCCGTAGGAGTAATGGAGATCAACAGGAACTCCAAGGTTTTCAAAATGTTTTCTGGTGATGTTAGGGTATTCAGTGGTCACCCTACTGTTTGGTTTGATGTCAGCAGAGGTTTGTATATCGCTATCTTGCGGTACGGCAATTACAATTTTTACATTACCTGCACCTGTTTTGCTGTAAGGCATATCGGCAATTTCGATAACATCAGAATCAGATTCAATAACCCAGTCCCTTCCGGAGATACCGATATCAAAGTAGCCCTCTTCCACATATTTTGGGATTTCTTGCGGACGGAGAATCTTCACCTTGTTAATCCGGGGATCTTCAACTTTCGGATTGTATTCCCTGGATGTTTTCTTGATTGGGAGATCTGCCTGTTTGAACAGCAAAAGTGTCTGTTCTTCAAGACTTCCCTTTGGAATAGCTATGTTAATCATGTTTCTTCCTCGAATCTACCTATAACTTTAATATATAATATAGTATAATAATTTAATAGATTTATAAATAACAGATTACAAATATAGTATGTCTCCTTTATAGTTTATTGTTCGGGAATAGAAATGAAGATACAAACAGGCATTGAAGGGTTTGACGGACTTTGCAGTGGTGGTTTACCCGCAGGAAGAGTGTACGTCATTAGCGGCCCCCCCGGATGCGGAAAAACAACATTTGGATTACAGTTCTTAACCAATGGTGCCTCCTTTGGTGAAGTGGGCCTTTACCTAACATTGCTGGAGACAGCAGATGAGATTGTTGCTGATTTGTCAGGCTATGACATGAATCTTGAAGCCCTGATGAAAATGAAAAAAGTTATGTTTTCAGATCTAAGTCCTGATATGGAATATGGTTATATTGATGAGTTACAGGAGGTCATAAGTCCTGAACTTGCCTCTTCATACGCTCCTGTTGAGAATGATGCCCCTTCAGCAGCCACTGTTTTCAAAGAGATTTCTTCTTACATCACAAATTATAATTTAAAATTACTTGTAGTAGATCAGGTTTCTGCAATCCGTTTTGCAGCAAAGGGTGATTGCATGAAAAAGAAGGAGATGGCACGTTTCATGCGCAACCTGAAACGTCTTGACTGTACTATTCTAATGTTATCAGATGGGGACAATGCTTCCTTTGATGCACCACAATATTGTACAGCAGATGGAATAATTCTTCTGGATAGTCCTGAAGAGAATGCTTCGCACACTCTTCAAGTGATGAAGATCCGGGGTTCCCAACACAGTTTTGAAAAAATACCGTTCAGTTTTGGTGAACAGGGCATAATGCTTGGAAGATAATCAGCCCTTAGTTATCTATTTCCGCAAACCCGTATCCTACGAATCTCTGTTTTGCATCAAGGTTTGATAGAATAAATCTGTCTGATGAGTTGAAAGCTATTTCGCGTGAACCGCTCAGGTAGAGAACACATTCATCCCCGGGTTTTGCCTTATCAACTTCTTCTCCGCCGATTTCAATTTTCTCAAGTCGTGTGGGAGAGGATTGGAGACCTATGAAAAGATGAGGAACATCGGAAACAGTAAGGGGAGCTGAAAACGGTGAGATGGTAGCTTTAAGGGTAAAAGATTCGGCCACAGTTTCTTTTTCTGAAATCACAAAACCACGTTCGATGTCTTTGGATTGTATTCCTTTAAGCGCAAGTCCGACTCTCGCTCCAGTTGGTGCACTTTTCACATCCACATCATGCATTTGGATTGAACGGATTTCAAGGGGTTTTGCTGATGGGTAAGTGATGAGCTTATCCTTTGCATTGAGAGTACCCTGACTAACAACACCAAGTACTACACAACCAATACCTGTCACGTTGAACGACTGATCAACAACTACACGCACGGGTTTATCATCGGATTTTTGATTATACTCAGAAACCTTCTCATCAAGTTCGAGTATTTTTTCTTTGAGTTCGTCAAGTCCCTCAAAAGATTGGGTGGAAAGGTTGATAAATTCCCAGTTTTCCATACAGGTTCCTGAAATGATTTTCCGGATCTTTTTCTCCAGTTCTTCCTGTGCATAGGCATAGCTTGTATCGGCTTTTGTGAGCACAATCATGCCATGTTTGTATTGCAATAGGTCAAGGGCAACCAGACACTCACCTGTGGAAACATCAGGTCCTTCCGGTGGGATACAGAGAAGTGCAATATCAGACAAATTAAGGGCAGTAACAAGGGATTTTAGGGATTTTGGATAACCGTTAGCATCTATTGTGGTCATCACGACATCGTTTTTTGAAAAATCATACATCGTGATGTCAGCAGTATTTCCTTTTTTGCCAAGTTTTGCGGCCAGAGAAGTCCTGCCGCTTTGTTCACTTCCGATAATTGCAACTTTTGTCATGGTCAAATCCCTGAATCCTAACAGAGCTTCACAACATAAAAAGGCGACTGTTTACTCTGGATTACCAGAGATCGCCGTTCCACATGGCTTCAGTTTTGTCGGTGGTACTCCGGTTAATCTTGTGAATATTGACCAGATAATCATCGCCCATCTTTTCCGGTTTGCTGAAAATAGCTTCAAGACCGAGTAACCTTGAATACTCTTCAAATTCTTCAAGTGTTTCCAGATTTTGGACACGAATACGAACATCATCAAAAATATCTTCCCCATCCCTGACTTTCATCACTGTTTCAATCATCGGGGTGAGAATGCTTTTTCCAAGTCGGAGGCAGCGAGTGCGGAGCTCTTCCTCACTTTCTTTCCATTCGGAACTTTGGAAACCTTCTCGCACTACACGGGAAAAAAGGTAGTCTCTTCCAACATCATTGTAGAACTTGAAAGCATGCAGGAGATCGGAACAATTGCTTTGAGAACATGTGTATTTTATGGGAGAGATCAACATATCCGGATCCTTGATTACAACGCCTTCATGACCAACTTTCCCTAGTTCCTGTATATGCTTAAAGATGGCTTCCGGAGCGTTTTCGAGCTCATATTCACCAAGCAGTGGAGCTTGCATAAATTCATATTCTTCAGCAAGTTGGAGACGCCTGGAAATTGGAAGAGGGTCACCGGTATTTTTCTCCCGGATATCAAATACAAAAAAAGCCAGTGAATCAATCCCATAGATTTCTTTTGGAACATATGGGTTCTCGGGACCCACCATTTCCCCATGTAATACATAGTTTGGATTATCTTTAAAAAATTCACTGTTCAGCAATAAGTTTGCTTTTTCTGTGGAATAAGGGCATACATTTCCACTACGTGTAAGCGCAATTAGCTTGTCCTTGAAGGAAATAACACGAACATTATATCCATTCATTTTCTCTTCAACACGCAGGACTTCAGTGTTTATGAACTGTTTTTGGAGCGCAGGCTCAAGCAACATGGCTCTGCGGATCTTAGGAAAACCGTGTATTAGTTCAAAATCACCGTTTTCTTTCTGGTAAAGAACACTTCCTCTTTCAATGCTGGCTACGGAAGTTTCAAAATGGAATAGCTGCTGGTACCTGCCTTTATTTGGAACCAGCAGTCTGCGTTCAATAAGATTTTCAATTCTTTCTTCAGGAAGGTTAAGATATCCGGCAACTGCGAGGATATCAAGTTTTCCTTCTTCGATTCTCTTCAAAGGCATATCAGGCCAGCGTTTTCAGGAGATTTCTCCTTGTAATGAACCCAACCATTTCATCTTCAAGATTCACTACCGGGATACCTCCGAAATTGTTTTCCAGCATAACTTTGGCTACTTCAGAGACAGGAGTATTTGTCTTTACGGACTGGACACCCGTTTTCATAATATCCTCAATTATCAGGTTCTTAATTCTGGCATCCTGCTGGTTTCCGGAAACAATGTCTCTGAAAGCTTTCATAGC
>CAZHNA010000024.1:0-16142 GCA_964532775.1 uncultured Methanosarcinales archaeon | reverse complement strand
TCGGTAAGCATACCAGCCTCAAGTGAGTTCTTGATGCCATCGATTGCATCCTTGAAAGCTCCCTTTCGTCCACGTATGCGGTCATGTTCCTCTTCAAGTGGGCTATCAATGCTGATCCGCATTGCATACATTCCGGCATTTTTGAGATTTTGTGCTCTTTCCTGAGTTAATCCGAAACCAGATGTAAAGCATGTGTTGATGGTCTTTGGACTATTAACTCTCTGCACCATCTCAACAATGTCTTTTCGAACCATTGTTTCCCCGCCATCAAAAGATATCAGGTAGGAGCCGAGATCAATGGCTTGTTCGATGCTATCAACAATTTGGTCTGCAGTGAGTTCTTTGCCGGTTACAAATCCATCGGCACCACAATGTATGCAGCGATTGGGACATCTGCCTGTAATTGCAATGGAATACTGATCTGGAACGCGTTTTTTCATAATGGTAGCAATTTCCGCACTAATCATCCGGTTAAACGCTTCACTTGGTATTGGAGGCACCCATGTGGAAAAAATGAGTGTTTCATCATCAAAATGTATAGGTTTTTCTTCTTTGAAAATACGATTAATCCTTGATATTATGGGTTTTGCTAGTGTTGAAAGCGCACCTTCTGTGTCGAGGACTACTTTGCCATTTTCCAGTTCTGCATTAACCTTGATCATAGGTTTCTCATAAACTCGCATTTCTTCAAATCTCCTTAAGGAAGCATGCAAAATGTCGCATATTCAGTAATTTGGAATAATTTGTCTCTTGCAGGTGAGTCTGGAAATTTGTTCAATAACTCATTAGCAAGGTTGACTTCTTCATGAACCAGATTTTCAACTTTTTGCATTGCATCTTCAGGATTCATATTCAAACTGTATATTTCTACAAGACCGGTTGAGTGCTGGATAGAATGTTTGTCACTGAGTATTTTCCTGTACTCCAGTAAATCGTCTAAGATTTGGTATGCTATTCCGACGCGTTCTCCATATTCGCGCAGGTATGCTACTTCATCTTCAGTAGCTTCGGCAACATATGCACCCATGGCAGTGCTGGCTGCAAACAAAGACGCCGTTTTATCTCGAATGCATCTGAAATAATTATGTTCATCATATTCCTTATCTGAAAAGCCTTTGATGTCTATGACTTCCCCGTCAGCCATTTTCATGCCTGCTTTTCCAAAATCGGCAATTACTTCTTTTTGGTATGGTGCAAGTAGCTCGATTGACTTGGATATAAGATAGTCACCTGCAAGCATTGCAACTCCATTACCATATTTTTCATGGGCAGTTTCTACCCCCCTTCTGATTGTACCCATATCTAGAAGATCGTCATGGATGAGGGATGCAGAATGGATGAGTTCGATTGCAAGTGCTGCATCAAGACTGTCTTTGATTTCAGCACCACAAACTTCTGCAGAGAGCATTAGCATTATTGGACGTATTTTTTTACCGCCGGAATTGCAAATGTGGGATACAGCACCTTTTAGATGAATGCTATTTTCAATTCCATCAGCGAATTGGTCGATTGCCCGGTTAATCTGCCGGAACTCTTCCCATGATTCTATGTTCATCCTGACCTCTTATGCTCCGTTTTATTCTGAATATTTGGAGGGGCAACCCATTACAACCTGATTTGCGTAAATTGTTCCATTCATATCCAGCTTGCCACTAAGGCTTATGCTTTGTCCTTCTTCCAGGTTTGGCGGCAGATCACCCGTGTATTCTATGTTAATAGTCTGCGTAGGATCTTCTGCATCTTGTAGCATAAATAAAATTTTACCGGGTTCAAGTACCAAACTGTTGTTTTGGATAGTTCCCATCGTATTGATATTTTTTCCAGTGTATTCCTGTTGTTCCTCGAGAATTTGGGAGACTGTATAATATTGTTGGCCTGTGTCTATTCCCCACAATCCGATTATGGCGAAAACAGTGACTGCCAAAAGAGCAACTGCGGTTTTTTGCTGTCGTTTTGTCAGAGTCATTTTTGAGTCAGCCTTTCCATTTCGTTACGTAATTGTGAACGCTTTCGAACTAGGGATATAATATAAGAAAGTATTGTTATCCAAACAATCAAAAAAGCTATGTAAAGTGCATCCATTCGTTGTACCCTTGAGATCTTTTTAGAACAAGTAACTACGGACATATTTATATCTGATGCTTAATAGTGTTCCAACGGCATTAATGTTATCAAATTCAAAAGGAGCATCAATCGTCATGTCATCATCTGTAAAACCTCCAAGGCTTATCGCATGGGAATTGACTTCCAGATGTAATCTTTCCTGTGTGCATTGCAGGGGTTCCTCAACGGATTCCGCTGCTAATAATGAATTATCTACTGCTGAAGCCCTGCATTTCATTGATGATGTTGCATCAATGGGCTCACCTATTTTAATTTTGAGCGGTGGGGAACCGCTTGTCAGGGAAGACGTTTACGATCTTGCAAAATACGGTACTGAAAAAGGACTTCGTGTGGTACTTGCTACAAACGGGACTCTTGTTAACAGAGATGTTGCAAGAAAGATGAAAGTTGCTGGAATCAAGAGAGTGAGTGTTAGCATAGATGGCTCAAACGCCTCTACTCATGATGGTTTTCGCGGAGTTCCCGGGGCTTTTGACAAAGCCATGGAAGGGATTGAAGCTCTCAAGGCTGAGGGATTAGGTTTCCAGATTAATACTACAATTACCAAACGTAATCTTGATCAAATTTCAGAGATTTTGGAACTTGCGCAGGAAATTGGTGCTGAAGCATTGCATATTTTTCTGCTTGTACCAACAGGAAGGGGCGAATCTCTTGTGGCCGAGGAAATTCCTCCGATAGAGTATGAAAAAGTACTCAGGTGGTTTTATGATCAAAGAAAGACTGCCGGTTTGGAACTCAAAGCAACCTGTGCTCCACACTATTTCCGTATCATGAGGCAACGTGCTTCCCAGGAAGGTCTTGAAGTTAACGTGGAAAACTTTGGTTATGAAGCACTAAGTCGTGGGTGTCTTGGTGGAATAAGCTTCTGCTTTGTATCCAGTACAGGAGATGTACAGCCTTGTGGGTACCTTCCAATACTTGCAGGGAACATTCGTGAAGATGGTTTCCAAAAAGTATGGGAAGAATCTGAATTATTTAATTCTCTTAGGGATTATGATTTGCTCAAAGGGAAATGTGGAAAATGCAGTTATCGGGATGTTTGTGGTGGCTGTCGCGCCCGCGCCTATGCTGCTACAGGTGACTATCTCGCAGAAGAACCTTATTGTATCTATGTTCCTCATTGAGTTTAATATTGAGCAATAAAGAGAAATGATGTTCTTTCTTCACCTGATTTTTTATATCTGACTCCTTCATATGGTGGCTCTCTACAACATATGTTAAAAATTCCAAAGAACAGAAAATATGTATTCTTTGACTAATCAAATGATATATGAAGGAGGCTTTTAACAATGAGTAATTCCATGGTTTTAATTACTGCTTTTTCTTTAACTTTTTTACATCTTTTTACTGGTATTTTTCTTCTTTAACCATACCTTTTTAATCCATAAATGCATCACTAAATCTGTCTTTCCTGATATAGTGATAGCAGTAGGCATTCATTATGATTGAGCTTGATGAGACTGATAAAATAATACTCAATGAAATCCAGATGGGATTTCCTCTTGATGTTCACCCTTACAGGGTATTGAGCCAGAGGCTTGGTATTCCAGAACCAGAACTACTTGAACGCCTGAAAAGGTTGAACGATGAAGGTGCAGTCAGGCGCATTGGCCCGGTAATCAATACACGCAAAGTCGGAGGCTCCAGTACTCTTATTGCAATGAAGGTGCCTGAAGATCGTGTGGATGAGGTTGCATCTCTTATCAACAGCTACCCTGAAGTCTCTCACAACTATTTGAGACCTGCTGAATACAATGTCTGGTTTACGGTTTCGGCTAACGATAAAGCAACTCTTGCCAGTATTCTTGAAGAGATTCGCGGTAAAGCTGATTTTCCAATTCTTGATCTCCCTACAAAACGTCTATTTAAGATCGGGGTGAAATTTAATGTCCGATAATATTGATGAACTTTCTTTCCTGATTCTTAAATTGACTCAGGAGGGTATTCCCTTTACTTCTTCTCCTTTTGCAGATGTTGCAGAAGAACTCGGTGTTTCCGAACAAGATGTTGTTGATTGTCTGGCATCCATGCAAAAAGAAGGCTTTATCCGACGCTTTGGTGCATCCATTGCCCATAGAAAGATAGGCATTGATGCCAACGCAATGTGTGTCTGGAATGTACCAGACGAAAGAGTTGAAGCGGTCGGTGAAATAATGGCTTCTTTCCCGGAAGTAACTCATTGTTATGAAAGACCAAGATATCCTCATTGGCCCTACAACATGTTTACAATGGTACATTCATATAGCAGGGATGAATGTATTGAAGTAGCAAAAAAAATATCGGAAGCTGTGGATATTGATGACTATTCCCTGCTTTTTAGCGAACGCGAGTTCAAGAAAACCGGTGTAAGGCTATAAGTCTGGTGATGTGGATGCCTGAAAGGAAGTATCTCCCCCTTTTCATAGATATGTCTTCCAGAAAAGTGGTTATCTTTGGTGGAGGCAAAGTGGGGGAGCGAAAAGTTCTCTTGTTCAAAGATTATGCTCCGGTTACTGTTGTCAGTGCATCTTTTACAGACAAACTTCTTGAATGCTCAAAAGAAGATGATATTGAACTTATTAATTCTGATATCTCTGATCTCACAACAAAACAAATAGAGGATTTTGTCAGGGATTCGTTTATTGTAATCACTGCAACAAATGATTCTGATCTTAATGCTGAAATAGGGGAATTGGCTGAAAAATCAGGTGCATTGGTGAATGCAGTCAACTTTGCCGGGGATTTGATAATTCCTTCTGTAATCAGGCAAGATCCGGTTTTAATCGGAATTTCCACTGCAGGCAGCAGTCCTGCTCTTTCAAAATATATGCGACAGCAACTTGAGAATGTGATAACACCTGCCTATGGGCAGATGGCGAAACTGCAGGATGAGTGCCGTGAAATCCTCAAAGAAAAGGTCAAGGAAGAATCCGAAAGAAAATCTGCCCTCTGGGAAATCCTTGAAAATGAAGAAATATGGGGTGCATTTGCTGTCTCCTATGAAAAAGCGTATAATATAGCATATAGTATAATGTTGAATCACATCGAAGATGACAATTAATACCTCTCACCTCAAAGGGGGAAATCCTTGACAGAAATCTCAAGCCTGGTTATAAGCCACTCAAAAGCAACAGTTGAAGAAATGGAAGATGCGTGGGAAGGGGAGCTAGAAGAATTGCTCGCCAATTTGTATTCCCATGACCTTGTTTATGAGTGTGCTGTGCTGAAAACCTGTAATCGTGTGGAGATTTATGTGGTTTCTCCCAAAGGTAGCAGTGTCCTGTTCCATTTTGCAAAGGAGATGGGGGTCTCTTCAAAAATCGTAGAAGTTTATGATCACGATGAGTCTCTCAGGCACTTGCTCAGGCTCTCATGTGGTCTTGAATCCATGATAATAGGTGAAGACCAGATTCTAGGCCAGATAAAGGATATGTTTGTAACTACAAAAGACGCCGGTACAATTGGGAAGGTGCTTGAGACGGCTTTTAGCAAAGCTATTCAGGTAGGCAAACGAGCGCGAACCGAGACAAAAATTAATCGCGGTGCAGTATCAATTGCGTCAGCAGCAGTAGATCTTGCAGAAGAGATTCTTAACGGACTTGTGGGACGTAACATCCTTGTGATTGGAACTGGTGAAATGGGGACTCTTGTAACCCGTGCCCTTTCCCATAAGGATATGAATGTGGTTTATCTTGCTAACCGAACCTACGAAAAAGCAAGTGGTCTTGCCGATGAAATGGGTGGGGAAGCAGTTCATTTTGAGCAACTTCATGATTATGTAAGACAATCGGATGTCATTATCAGTGCTACTTCAGCTCCTCACTATGTTTTAAAGAAGGATATTGTAGAGGAAGCTATGGAAGGTCGTTCTGATGATCTTCTCTTAATTGACATCGCGAGTCCTCGTGATATTGATCCTGATGTGGAAAATGTTGAAGGTGCAATTCTTCGTAATATTGACAGCCTTCGCGTTATTAATGAAAGAAATCTCCAGATGAGGCTTCAGGAAGCTAAAAAGGTTGAAATCATAATAGAAGATGAATTCGGGCTTTTGCTTTCGAGGTACAAACAACAGAAAGCAGATGCCTTGATTTCAGATCTTTATAGTCAGGTATATGAGCTGAGGAAGAAAGAGCTTGAAAAAGCTATAAACCGTCTTGGTGCTTATCATACATTGGGGGAAATCGAACTCAATGTACTTGACGATCTTACAAGGGTCATTGCCAACAAATTGCTGGCAGGCCCAACTAAATCGCTTCGTCATGCCGCGGAATTTGATGATGAAGCATTCCTGGATTCGGTATCAAAATTGTTTGATATTAAGCTAAAACAGGAAAACGACGAAAAGGATAAATGCCAATAATAGGAGTGAGATGCATGTTTCCAAATGTTCGAATGAGAAGATTAAGATCCGGTAAAATTCGCAATCTTGTACGTGAGACAAATCTGTCAGTTGATGATCTTATTTATCCTATTTTTGTAGATGAAACGACTGATTCTTCCGTAGAAGTTTCCTCCATGGAAGGTGTTATGCGTCTTCCCCTTTCTGACGTGGCAGATGAGGCAAAGAGAATTGCAGATCTTGGAATAAACGGGGTAATTGTTTTTGGTATTCCTTCTGAAAAGGATGAAATCGGAAGCAGTGCATATGGTGATGAGGATATTGTACAGCAGGCAACCCGAGCTATCAAAGAAGATCTGGGTGATGATCTTCTGGTTATTACCGATGTATGTATGTGTGAATACACATCCCACGGCCACTGTGGTATTATCGATCCGAAATCAAAAGATGTTATTAATGATGAAACATTGCCGATATTAGGTCAGATTGCAGTAAGCCACGTAAGGGCTGGTGCGGATATGGTAGCTCCTTCCGGAATGATGGATGGGATGATTGGGGCAATACGCAATTCTCTTGACGGGGAAAAATTCGAGGATATTCCCATAATGTCCTATGCGGCTAAATATAATTCATCTTTCTATGGTCCTTTCAGGGATGCAGCAGATTCATGTTACAGTTTCGGAGATCGCTCCACATATCAGATGGATCCTGCGAATACCGATGAAGCATTACGAGAAGTTGAACTTGATATCATGGAAGGTGCTGATATTGTTATGGTCAAGCCAGCATTGCCTTACCTTGACATTATTCATCGTATCAAAACAGAATTTGGAATGCCTACTGCTGCCTATAATGTTAGCGGTGAGTATGCCATGATAAAGGCGGCTGCAGCCAATGGCTGGCTGGATGGCGATAAAGCAATGTATGAATCCCTGCTTTCAATTAAACGTGCAGGGGCAGATATGATTCTCACTTATTTTGCAAAAGAAATTGCAACAATGTTACAGAAATAATGGTGATTTAAGTATGGTTGAACTTTCAAAATCAAAGGAAATGTTTGAGACTGCTAGAAAATACCTTCCCGGAGGCGTGAGCAGTCCGGTACGTGCTATCAAACCTCATCCATTTTACACAAAGTCTGCTTCAGGCAGCCGCATTACAGATGTTGATGGAAACAGCTACATTGACTACTGTCTTGCATATGGGCCTGCGATGCTCGGACATGCTCATCCGGGATTACGTCAGGCAATTGAAAAACAGCTTGATGACGGCTGGATCTATGGAACTCCTACGGAAATCGAGTTTAAACTGGCGGAAAGAATCGCATCCATTTATCCGAGCATTGACATGCTCCGTCTGGTTTCTACAGGTACCGAAGCTACAATGAGTGCAATACGTGCTGCACGTGGTTTTACCGGGAAAAACAAGTTTATTAAAATTGAAGGTGGATTCCACGGAGCACATGATGCCGTTCTGGTAAAGGCTGGATCAGGTGCATCAACTCTTGGAAAGCCAGATTCTCTTGGAATCCCTGCAGATTTTACTAAACACACTCTTCAGACTCCCTTTAATGATATCGAGTCAATGGCAGATTTAATTGCTTCCAGTGATGATATTGCTGCTGTTATTCTTGAACCGGTGATGGGTAATATCGGTCCGGTTCTCCCCGAAAAAGGTTACCTGGAGGAAGTCCGGAAACTCACTGAAGAGAATGATGTTTTACTCATCTTCGATGAAGTGATAACAGGTTTCAGACTTGCTATGGGTGGAGCACAGGAGTACTATGGAGTGACTCCTGATATGACTACACTTGGTAAAATAATCGGTGGCGGTCTCCCAATTGGCGTGTTCGGAGGGAAACGTGAAATTATTGACATGATTGCACCTTCAGGCTCAGTTTATCAGGCAGGCACTTTTAGCGGTCATCCTCTTTCAGTTGCCGCTGCTCATGCTGTACTTGACATATTGAAAGCAGAAAACGTTCACTCCAAACTCAATGCCACAGGCGATCTGATGAGATCACGTTTATCTGAGATTGTAGCTGACAAAAAACTCGATTATACAGTTTCCGGTATTTCTTCTATGTTCAAGATATTCTTCGGGGATAAACCCCTGAACTATCAAGATGTTTTGAAGTGTGACAAGGAAGGCTACTTCCAGTTCTTCCACAAGATGCTGGATGCAGGCGTATTCCTTCCTCCATCCCAGTTTGAAACAAACTTCCTGTCCTTTGCACATACTGAAGAAGATCTGGAAACAACATTCGAAGCTTATGAAAAATGTCTTCAGTAAGGTTGGTGTATCAATTTGATTCTTGGAACTAGGGGAAGCGGACTTGCTCTTGCACAGGCGGACAGAGTTGAATCGCAACTCTCAGACTATAACGTGGATATTCAGCGGGAAATAATCAAAAGTACCGGCGATACATTTACTGATCGTCCTCTCCATGAAGTAGGGGGTGTAGGTGTTTTTGTTCGTGAATTAGATGACAGGATGTTTGCAGGAGAAGTTGATATAGCGGTACATTCCATGAAAGACCTTCCAACCCAACGCCCTGAAGGGTTGGCACTTGCTGCAGTTCTCAAACGCGATTCCCCTTATGATGTGCTTCTGACAAAGGAAGGTTTAAAAATAGATGAACTCCCGGAAGGTGCGGAAATCGGGACCACTTCCATGCGTCGCAGGGCACAACTTTTACGCTACCGTTCGGATTTGCAAATCAAGGATCTCAGGGGTAACATTCACACAAGAATAAGGAAGCTTAATGAAGGCCAGTATGATGGTATATTGCTTGCGAAAGCAGGTCTGGAGCGTATGGGCTGGGATATGAATGCCCAACCACTGGATCCTGACGATTTCTGCCCTTCAGCCAATCAGGGGACCATAGCTGTGGTTACAAGAGTCGGTGAAGAGGCGGAAGAACTTTGCAGTAAGATTGATCATTCAGAGTCAAGATTGGCTACGGAAGTAGAACGTCTCATAATTCGTGATGTTGAAGGTGGCTGTATTGTTCCGATAGGTTCATTTGCCAAAATTATCCGCAATGGGAAAAAGATACACATTCGTGCGGAAGTTCTTTCACTGGATGGAGATCGTGCAATTCGTATTGACGAAAAAATACCGGTTGACGGCTACAGGGAACATGCCCTTGAACTCGGCAAAAGCCTTGCTGATCTGGGCGGAAGAGATCTTGTGTATGAAGCTGTGGAACGTCTTGGTATTTCCAAAATGGGATGAACAAAATGGAAGTTGCTGGAGTTAACCTGAAAAATCCTGTAATTCTTGCATCAGGAATTATGGGAACCACGGGAGCATCTTTAAACCGTATGGCTCAATCCGGTGCTGGTGGAGTTGTGACCAAATCCATAGGTCCTGTTCCAAAAGAAGGCCATAAGAATCCTTCCATGGTGAAACTTGGCTGTGGTTACCTGAATGCAATGGGCCTTCCAAATCCTTCTTATCTCGAATTTTCAGAAGAGCTCAAAATAGCTGTAGAAAAAGCGAATGTTCCTGTAATTGCCAGTATTTTCGGTGGCAATGCAGACGATTTTGTAGAGGTTGCTGAAGGCTTAATGGGTGAATCTCCCGATGCCTTTGAACTCAATGTCAGTTGTCCTCACGCAGAAGGTTATGGCGCGTCAATTGGTGTTGACTCCTGTCTGGTTGAATCCATAACTGCGGCTGTTTGTGACGTAGTTGATGTTCCTGTGTGGGTGAAACTGACTCCTAATGTAACTGATATTGTTTCTGTGGGCCAGGCTGCAGTTAACGGTGGTGCATCGGGTATTGTTGCAATTAATACTGTGCGTGGCATGGCAATAGATATCTATTCAGGTTATCCAGTTCTTGGAAATCGCTTTGGCGGTCTTTCCGGTGATGCTATCCGACCGGTCGCAGTAAAATGCGTTTATGATCTATATGATGCGCTTGATGTGCCTATAATTGGAGTAGGCGGTGTTTCGAAATGGGAGGATGCAGTTGAGATGATTATGGCAGGTGCATCTGCTGTGGAAGTTGGCTCAGCTGTTTACGAATCAATTGATGTGCTTGGGGATATTGCCCGAGACATTGGCACTTATCTGGAGGAAACCGGTTATTCTTCAGTAAAAGAAATTGTGGGTCTGGCCCATCGGAGGATCTAATGATTCCCATTTATTCAAAAATCATCGAAATTATCGAAGAAACTCCTTCTACCCGAACTTTCTTATTTGATACGGAATTTAGTGATGTACTTCCCGGACAGTTTGCAATGGTCTGGGTTCATGGTGTTGATGAAGTCCCTATGGGGATATCTTATAAAAACGGAGTAACTGTCCAGAAAGTTGGGGATGCCACTTCCCGTATGTTTGAACTCTCCGAAGGTGATTTCATGGGGTTACGAGGTCCTTTTGGAAATGGTTTTACATTGCCTTCTCCGGATGAAAAGATCCTAATTATTGCAGGTGGCGCAGGTTCAGCACCGCTAGCTCCCCTGGCAGAATCTGCGAAAAATATAGGCGCAGAAGTTGATGTTTTCCTTGGTTCACGCTGCTGCGATGAACTCCTCTTCGGAGAGCGTTTTAAGAATGCAGGGAAACTGCATATTGCAACAGATGATGGTTCGGAAGGAAAGTGTGGTTTTGTGACGGATCTCCTTTTAGATGCTGATCTTGAAAAATATGATCGGATACATGTATGCGGACCTGAAATTATGATGTATCGTGTTTTCCAGATATTGCAGAATAAAAACCTGCTTGAAAATGCAGAATTCAGCATGCATCGCTATTTCAAATGCGCGATTGGTGTTTGCGGAGCCTGCTGTATGGACAAGTCCGGTTTGCGAGTATGCCGTGATGGCCCGGTGCTAAACGGGAAAGTGCTTGAAGGTTCCGAGTTTGGGCAATATGGCCGAGGCCCTACAGGCGGCAAGCACAAATTCTGAAACAATTATGATGCTATTTTGTCTTCAATATCTCGAAGTATCAAGTTGAATAGCAACAGTAACTGGCTTTCAAATAGAATCATCTCGGAATCTTGCCTGTCCTTCCTAGATGCAAAAAGGATTGTCAGTTCCAGATCTTTTTCAGCATAATCCTTTATTGAAGAGTCTTCAGGGGAACTGCTAAAATAAGTCATTCTATTTTCAATTTGTTTAGGATTTAGATATGTATCAATCCAGCGAATTATCTCATTTCGATATTTTTCAGATATCGGAAGATGCTTTACCCTGCAAAGAGCATAGCTCTTCGCATCTGATTCAGTGAAATACTCCATAACTTAACCCCAAAATTAATTGTGTTTCTAAACACAAATATGTTTCCCATATTTTACCATGTATTCTTTTTATAGGGATTTGTGGGGTGGGACAAGAAGCAAAATGCTTTATACTTATTTTCTATCTTTCTATTGCGCGCTTTGAGATTTTTGTATACCTGATTGGAAGTAATACCATGATCGGCAGATTCAGTGATGGGGGGAAACAATTCTCTGCAACCATAGATGGAAATATTGTAACATCTCTGGAAAATGATATGTCTTACAATGTCGATATGCTCGATATTCTTCCTCCTGTAATTCCCTCTAAAATCATATGCATTGGTTTGAACTACATAGACCATGCAAAAGAGCTTCAAATGGATCTACCGGAAGAACCACTTCTTTTCATGAAACCCAATTCTGCGGTTATTGGGGATGGGGATAAGATTGTCTACCCTCCTGTCAGCCAGAGAGTTGACTATGAAGCAGAATTAGCCGTGGTTATTGGTGAACAATGTCGAAATATACATGCTGAAAATGCAGAAGACTTCATCCTGGGGTATACATGCTTTAATGACGTAACTGCTCGTGATCTTCAGCAAAAGGATGGACAATGGACAAGGGCTAAAAGTTTTGACACTTTTGCTCCAATAGGTCCTTTTATTGTGGAAGAATCCGATTTCGATCCTTCGGATATAGGGATTTCTTGTAGGGTGAATGGTTCTACAAAACAGGATTCCAGAACTTCAAATTTAATATTTGATGTTCCTTTCTTAATTGAATTTATTTCTTCAATTATGACTCTTGAAAAAGGAGATGTAATTGCTACTGGAACACCATCAGGAGTCGGATCTCTTGCAAAAGGCGACAGGGTGGAAGTCGAAATCGAAGGTGTAGGAATACTTGAAAATGAGGTGTTATAATGCTTTTTGATCAGATAAACCGGGAATTGGAGTTAACTGAAAGACATCTCGTAGTGTTAAAGAAAGTTATTGAAGACGGCCCGATAGGTATATTGAAACTATCTGAAGAAACTAAAATGCCGACTCACAAGGTTCGTTATTCTTTGAGGGTACTGGAGCAGGAAAGATTGATAATACCTTCAACCCATGGAGCTATGGCTGGAGACCGTGCTGGCGAATTCCTTTCAGGCTTTGAAAAACAGATTACTGAGATTGTAGAAAAGGCATCTCATATACGGGATTTAGGTGCCGAACTTTAACTTATTCACTTAATCCGAGGCAGATACAAATGACCCTTACTGAAGATGATGTAAAAACGATAGAGAAATTCGCTTTTCAGAATGCTGTGAAATATGGACAACCTCCACAAGTTGGCGCTGTTATGGGAAAAGTTATGGGGGCGTGTGCCCATCTTAGACAACAGTCAAAGGATGTGGGTGT
The DNA here is from genome assembly GCA_964532775.1 of uncultured Methanosarcinales archaeon. Taxonomy (GTDB): domain Archaea; phylum Halobacteriota; class Methanosarcinia; order Methanosarcinales; family Methanosarcinaceae; genus Methanohalophilus. Next base: position 3,059 of record CAZHNA010000024.1, on the reverse strand, counting down.
AGCAGTTCAGAAAGTAGTGGCAGAAGTAGCAGCAGGAAATCCTGAACAATGGCAGGCACGCCTTGAAGAATTGGCTCCGGAACTTATCGAGGAGCTAAACACCAAAAAGGAACCTGATAAGGGATTAAAACCGCTTGATGTTGAAGAAGGGCAAGAAGTTGTAATGCGCTTTGCCCCAAATCCGAATGGTCCTGCAACTCTTGGAAGTACTCGTGGTATTGTTATCAATTCCGAGTACGTCAAAAGATATGGTGGTACATTCATCATACGTTTTGATGATACCGATCCCCAGACAAAGAGACCTATGCTCGAGGCATACGACTGGTATCTTGATGATTGCAAGTGGCTGGGAGCCGAACCTGATAAGGTGGTCATAGCTTCTGACAGGATGCCTATGTATTACGATTATGCGAAAAAGCTCATTGATATGGGTAAAGCATATGTTTGCTTTTGTACGGGTGAAGAATTCAAGAAATACAAAGACGCTTCGACACCGTGTCCTCATAGAGAATTACCTCCTGAAGAACATCTTGAACACTGGAACAAAATGCTTGAAGGTGAGTACGAGGAAAAATCGGCTGTCCTTCGCATAAAAACCGATATTCTTCATAAAGACCCTGCACTGCGGGATTTCGGAGCATTCCGTATCGTGAAAGCTCCTCATCCTCGCAAGGAAGTCGGAGACAAGTATGTAGTCTGGCCACTTCTTGATTTTGAAGGTGCTATTGAAGATCATGAGTTAGGCATGACTCATATTATACGTGGCAAGGATTTAATGGACAGTGAGAAACGCCAGACTTATATCTACAATTATCTCGGCTGGACATACCCAAAAACAACTCATTGGGGTCGCATAAAAATGCATGAGTTTGGGAAATTCAGTACCAGCTCTCTCAAGAAAGCAATTGAAGCGGGTGAATATTCCGGATGGGATGATCCGCGTCTTCCAACCCTGAGAGCACTTCGCAGGCGGGGTATTCTCCCTGAAGCTGTGCGTAAGTTCATGGTGGAAATGGGTGTTGGTGAAACTGATGTAAGTATCAGTATGGATTCCCTTTATGCTGAGAATAGGAAATTGATTGACTCGATTGCTAACAGGTATTTCTTTGTACCGGAACCTGTGGAAATGCAAATTGAAAATTCAGAATCCTGCATAGCTAAACCCCGGCTTCATCCAATTGAGGATCGGGGCTTCCGCAGCATTGAAGTTGACTCTAAAGTTTATGTGAGTCGCAACGATTACGAAAAGCTGAGTGAAGGGGATAAGATTCGTTTGAAGGATTTATTCAACGTTGAAGTGGTTTCTACAAATCCTTTGGTTGTAAAACACGTAGGTGATTCAGTTGAAGAGATCAAAAAGTCTCGTCTTCCGATAATCCAGTGGGTTGGGGAAGAGCATCTTAAGGTTGAAGTTCGCTCTCCGGATGGTATTATAAGTGGATATGGGGAACCTGATATTACAACCCAAGTTGAAAAAATGGTTCAGTTTGAAAGATTCGGATTCTGTCGGATAGAATCTGTAAAAGACAAGAATGTTGTAGCTTATTTCGCTCATAAATGAGCAGCTACAACATATTTTTTGATTTTATTTAAAATCAAGAAGAAAAAAAGAAAGGTAATCAGACTTCAACTGCTTCAGGTTCTTTTTCAGCTTCAACTGCTTCAGGTTCTTTTGCAGCGAAAGTTGATTTGCTGCGAGTCTGAATAACTTCTGTCTTCCTGATTTCAACCCTTCTAAGTGGATAAACAACTTTTGCTGCCCTGTAGATGTTTGCTGCCAACCTTCCGGTGACAATTTCTTCTACAAGCTGCTCAAAGCTGAGCTCTGATGAACGTTTCACAACAGCTTGTTCCATGACCTGACGGATACCTTTGATCTGGCTGGTCCTGGCACGCTTAACTGTGAATGCAATAGGCTTGATACGGAGTTTGCGTCCGTCTTTGCTGTTTACTTCAAGGTTTGCGTCAATCCTTGATGTCTGCCTCTTTACAATAGAGCGCAAGTAGTCAGTTGTGATTTCGTGGCCGATGAATCTTGTGTTTGCCACATTGCCGTTTACATTGTCAACAGCGAGACGCAGTTTAATGTTATGTTTCGAAAAGTCGTTGGTAATATCACCGACAGTTGTTTCAATAACACGTCCTATAAGCTTTTCGGAGTCGTCTGCAGGGGTTACACCAATAACGCTTCTTCCGATAAACTCAGGTGTTTCAATAGTATACCATTCTTTGTTTTTCCATTTGTCCAGTTTTCTCTGTACTTTTCTTGCCAAGTAATTTCCTCCAGTGTGAGTGTGATAGTTCGTAAATCAAGCTATAATCAGATATTAGTTTGTTAATGGCTTTCCTATAGTGGGGATGTCCATATATAAATAAATCGGTTGCCTCAGAGGAAGCTTAATCCGTCTGGCATTTTCCCGAACCGTTTCCTGAATTCCTCAGGCCAGTTTTCAGGATCAAGTCCTTTCTGAGCTAGGAATGCAGCTGTCCAGCGCTCCAGTCCAACACCGGAACAACCCGACCAGAGTTCCTTTCCTGATTGTGATTTCACGTTGAATCCAGATGGATATTTATTCCCATTAACGCTTACGTTTTGGAATTCCAGCCATTCACCGTCTTCGCCACGGTATGGAAGTGGTGCTTCATAGTCGGTAGTTCCGGCTTCACGTTCTTCGGAAACTCCTTCAAGTCCTTCCTGTGCCATGAACCAAGGGGTCACCCATGCTTTTCTCCATTCGAGATCGAGGATATCGTTAAAGATGTGCTTGTACCTTTCATGAAGCTTGTTTGCGGTGTCGATTGTCTGCTGTTTGTTCCCGAGCCAAACAATTTCAATCCGGTGGAATTCATCAACTCTTTCAATGCCGTGAATGCCACCGCTTTCATACCTGTGTGAGGTGCCAGATCTGTCGAATACTTTTACAGGGAATTCTTCTGTTGCAATGGTTTCTCCCTGCATGAACATCCAGAAAGGTGGGCACTGTGCATAGCAAAGACCACCGATTGGGTCACCGATTTTTTCCTTGATAAGTTCGGTTGGAATTTCATGGGTAACCTTG
>CAZHNA010000023.1:11547-16773 GCA_964532775.1 uncultured Methanosarcinales archaeon | reverse complement strand
CTTTTCACCCGGAATTAACGGATGATTTGCGTATTCATCACTATTTCCTTGAAATGATTGAAGGAAATTGATTCCAGATCATAAAGGTAATATATTGCGGTATTTAAAATACCTTTAGTAAAAATTGAGGTTTTAACAATGGTAAAATTAAGTGAAGAAATGAAAGAAGCCTTCTCAAAAGTACGAATATTTCCGTTTGCAACAGCATCAAATAACGGAACTCCAAATGTAATTCCAATCGGAATGTGCCAGCTTGTAGATGATGGGACCATCTGGATTGTTGACAATTATTTCCTTAAGACTCGGGAGAATCTTGACGCAAATCCTAAAGCTTCACTCTTTGTATGGGGTCCTGAAGTTGGAGCTTGCTTCCAGATCAAAGGTGACGTTGAAGTAAAGACTGAAGGTGAAGATTATGAAAAAGCTTATTCAATGGCCAAATCCAAGGGCGATAAATTCCCTGCAAAAGCTTTAATTGTACTAAATATCACTGAAGTCTATGAATGTATATCCGGGGACAATGCAGGAAAACAGATCATTTGATCACTTTTTATAAGGGAGTTGCTTTTTCCAGATAGTATTGGAAAAGGTCATTTCCCCATTTTATTGCATTTTTGTCATTTGAATAAAGAAAAGTCAGATCATACGTCCCCTTTTCTGTTAACAGGGAAAATAAAAAGAATCTATCTGTGCAGATTAGTACAGCAGGCCCCTTCTCTTCCTCATAGATGCTCACGTCGGAATTATCCAATCCCATGAACAGAAAAGGAAGATTGGGATACTCAGTTCTGATCTTTTCAAAACTATTTTTTCCAAAAATCATTTCTATTTTGATTCCCTTCTCCAGTAAGTCCGCATATATGGGGGGATAGTCTGGATGATAAACTGTTACAAGTGTCTTTATCATTTTTGACTTTTTTAATTCTTCAATTGCAACTGGATATGGAGTAAATGATTCTATTAATTCAGGAGTTCTTATATTCACATTTTTAAGTTCTCCAAGTCTCTCTAATAGATGCAAAGGTATGCTCTCATGATCGTGTTTTTTCAGGTATTCATGGTGTTTTTGCATTGCTTCGCATGTATCATTCAGGACTTCAAGCTCTGAAGCTATGAGTTTGCCAATATCGGTAAGCTGATACCCTTTCTTTGTCTGACAGACAAGTTTGTATTCTTTCAATATCTTTATCTGGGGGAGAATGGAAGGTGAAGATTCATCTAAAGCATTCCTAATTTCCTCAAGGGTCTTATTCTCCTCCAGAAGCAAAAGCAGTACTTCTTTTCTCTTATCAGAAAAAATCGTTATATTCAGTAATGGTTTTCTCATGTATCGTCCCCATTATGAATGATTTCCGCAGTATCTTTATCGTAATAGAGTTTCTTTTCGTATATTGAAATTGCTTGTGGCATAATCCCCGGCCTTTTGTCTGAGGTGAAATATACGTATCCTGCTACATGTGTATAATAGCGAAGATAGCCACTGATTACATTGCTGATTCCTACAATCCTTCTTCCTGCAATTAAAATAATTAGCCACTGGAAAAGCATGCAGATTCCTGCAAGTATGCCATAAAAAGATAATACAATAACAATTGGTATTGTATAAAAAATCCTTACAAATAATTCGATGCGACTTGCACCTTTTTCATAATCAAATAATTCGTTTAAGTTTTCCCCGTTTGAAGTACCCATTTCCAAACCCTCTTTAGTCTCATTTTACTTTGTTTGTTTTCGGTAATAAATGAATATGATTAATGCCAAAAATACTGCAACCAAAACGTATGGGCCATATTCTGAAATCCATCCGTTGCCAGCTTTCAATTGTGCCCTTTGAAGCCCCTCAATTGCATTTTTATTTTCACTTTCAATGGAAAGTGCGATATTAAATGCATCGACAGAATCCTGATACAGTTCCATCTCATAAAGGGTATTTCCCAACCCATTCCATATATTGAGGTTTCCACTGTCAATTGATACTGCTTCTTCAAAGGCAAGGTGTGCTTCATCATACCTGCCCAGTTCATACAAAACAGCACCAAGATTATACCATGCCTTTGCAATAGTTGGGTCACCTTCTACTGCTTTACTGTAAGCAAAAGCGGCACTTTCAAGATTTCCCAATTCGACAAAAATATCCCCTTTGCTTATCCATGCATTTGCATAACCTGGGTTCACTTCAGTCGCATTATCAAAAGCATCGAGGGCTTTATCCAGATCTCCTGTCTGGTACAATGTGTAGCCGAGGCCACTCCATGCATTAGTGTAGTTGCTGTCAAATGTTGTGGCATTTATGTATGAAAGGTAGGCTTGTTGGTATTCCCCAAGTTCTAAATGTGCATATCCTTTCCCATTCCATGCAGTGGCAATTGCAGGTTCAAGGGATATTGCATGATCATAATATTCAATGGCCTTTTGGTAGTTTCCTTTTTCATGCTCAAGGTTGCCAAGACCAACCCATGCAGCGAAGTAGGAAGGATCAAGCTCCAATGCTCTTTCAAATGAATCCTCTGCATCATCCAAATCTCCTGTGCCAATCTGTGTATATCCCAATCCTGTTATTGAAGGTACATGGGCCGGAACTAATCCAATTGCTTTATTGTATGCTGAAGTGGCTTCACTATAAATTGCATTTTGCCTGAGAATCTCGCCTGCACGATACCATACCCTGAAATCGTCTGATTCCATTTCGAGAAGTTTTAACAGACTTTCAGTTGCATTTTCATATTGTCCCAACGCCTGTAACGCAAGTGCTTTTGCGGCAATGGCTTCGGGGTAATCTGGTTGGAGTATTAGTGCCTGCTCATATGCTTCAAGAGATGCTTCATAATTTCCGGTTAAATATGCAGAGTCCCCTTTGAGTTTGAAATTTAGGGGATTGTTTGGATCAAGCCCAATGGCCTTCTCAAATGAATCAAAGGCATTTTCATACTGGTTCATTGCAAAATAGACATTGCCCTTGCCTTCCCATGCCTGTGGGCTTGAGGGGTATGTAGACAATGCCATATCAAAGGCGTAAATAGCACCAGCATAATTTCCTTCTTCTAGTTGGGCATTTCCCGCCGCAACCCATTCGAGACTGGATGGTGCAGATAATGCTGGAAATGTGAACACACATGCTAGAAGTAACAGGGTCAAAATGGATTTTTTTGACAAAATCTGATTAATTTTGAGATAATGGCGCAGATGATCACCTCAGTTACTGATTATCTCCTGATACTCGTTGCTGTCTATATAAGTTATTTTCTAAATAGTTAGTTTCAGTCCAATTGTTCACCACATTCTACACAAAATTTGTGTCCTTCTTTGACTTCGCTTCTACAAGAAGGGCAATGTTTCTTCTCATTTCCAATATTTGAACGCTGGATAAGGCTATCTTGAATCGTTGTATTGTTAATGTTGTATTGGGTGAGTCCTTCGTCAACAAAGAGTTTGATGTCGATTCTCTTTTCAATTTCTTCCAGCGTTTTGTGGTAAAACCCAGTCAAAGAACTTTCTTTTTCAGCCCACACTTTCAGGATAAGTCTCGATCTTCTCTTGCCAACAACTTCAATATATGCTGCATAATGCATATTTGCGACACCTTCGGCAAAAAAGCGTCCTACTGCTGTATAGAGCTGCGGGGTGGAAGTTATCTCAGGCTCTATCATATAGAGATTCATATCTTTGAGCACTCTCGAAACAATGCTAAACAGGTTTTCCGCAGGGATTTCAAGATCCTTTGAATCTTCTCCTGTGGAGATCATGTCACGAACATATTCTCTCCATTCGTTTTCAGTAACTTCTTTGCTTCTCAGAACCGGGCAGATAATATTTACAAATCGACTTCCCACTTCCGCATCTCTGCGTTTTTTTGTTCCATAATCATAGTATTCGATATTGCCGGAAACTTTGCATTCACCGCATTCTCCTGTAGGCCGTATTGTGAATGTGACGGTGGAACTCTCGCCGGGTTCAAGCATAGCTATCACTTTTTCTTTTTCGATGAGAAGGAATACCTCAGGAACAAAAAGCCTTATTCTGATATCTCCGATAGGTTCATTGGTCTGGTTATCTACTTTAACTTTATAGTCGACAATTGCTCCTTTGTATGAGAAGGCTGTCTTTGCAATTACTCCCCCTTCATCTTGTTCCTTTCTTGGAATTATGGGTGGGGGTACAATTGGTGAAGTTTTCTTTGCAAAAGACTTATCGTCACGAGGTTTTCTATTTTTTCTCCTGCGTAGAATTTTTATTAGTATTGCTGTGACGAGTATAACAATTACCAGCCCAACTAGTTGGGACGCAGCCTCATAATCTGCTGATGATCCGCCATAAGTTGTTCTTGAATCAGATGAAGAATCACTTGTCTGGAGATAATTTGTATAGTATGTTGGTTCACCAGAGTAGACATAAACGGATTCGGAAACAGTATCGTAACCAGATTTTGAAATTTCAAGGGAATGGTATCCTGGTTCAAGTTCATTTAGCCAGACCATATCATATTCTGTATCGGTTGTGGTTTGGAAATAACCATTAAGGTATATGTCTGCACTTGCAGGTAGCCCATAAATCACAATATAGCCGTTGGAAGCGCCTGTATAGAGGTAGGTATTCTTGATAGTTACATAATCGGTGTAGATGCCTGAATGTACATCAACAATATCAAAACGGAGGGCTATGTTGCTATCGCTGTATGAAAAAACTCCACCCTCTTGGTAGGTGTAGTCAGAAACAACGGTGTCACCGTTTATCAGGGTAATTTCCACTTCACTAGAATAAGGGTCCGCCGTGACAATATATAGGACATAACCCTCAGGAAGAGATGTATAGTATTCTTCTGCAAGAGTTATTTCATCAGAGGATACAGTGACAGCACCTCCGGGTGATGAACATGTTGTCAGGACAATTGCAATGCTAAGGCAAATTAATACGAATTTTTTTGTATCCAACAAAGACACCTGATTCTAATTTTATCTATCGAGTTTCATACCACATTGTCCGCAGAAATTAGCTTCTGCCGGAAGAGTGGTGCCGCAACCAGGACACTTCTTTACAGTTGAAGAGCGTCTGTCATGGGCCGCTGCCATCATGCCAGCATCCAGTTCTTTTCGCCTGTGAGAGTCATCACGTTCCCTCTCTTCGACATCCATCATAAACCCTACGCGATCTTCTTCTGCCCTGCGCTTTGCTTCATCCATTTTTGCCAGTGCTTCAAGCTGCTCAGGTGTCATGGAAGATAATTCTCTT
>CAZHNA010000023.1:0-11537 GCA_964532775.1 uncultured Methanosarcinales archaeon | reverse complement strand
CTGAACGACAATCTTTGCAACATCCTCTCCGCCATTTGCTGTTACATTATTCAAATATTCCATATCACGGCCGTGTTGCCTGTCTTTCATATCCTCATCCAGTTCGAGTTCGTCACGCTTGGATTCGGTTTTCGCATCTTTCCACTCATTGTACACTCCGATGCCTGCACGTGCTTCGGCTGTATCACTTTCAACTTCGATTTGATCAAGACGCTTTTTGTGAAGGGCTTCCGTTTCCTCTTCTACCCTTTCATGTCCACGCAACGCGGTGCCTGCAGCAATATCTTTACGCACTTCAGCAACCTGCTCACGCCCTTCTCTATCAAATTTTCCTTCTTTTCGGAGAGCTTCTATTTCTTCCAGTTCTTCTGTTGTCTGGAATTTGTTTCTGGTTCTCCTCACGTTCTCATATTCGGCAAAATTCCACTCTGCAGTATGCCTTTCTATTTCCAGTCCCCAATTGCGGAGAGTGTCCTTTAGCTGCATTTCGAGTTCATTTTCGACCGCAATCTGAAGTTCACGATTTCCGTAGATATCCTCAATATCGACTTTGTGAATTTCAGGTTCAAGAACTCGGGTCAAAACTTCGCTCTGAATGTGGCTATAAACATCGAAAAGTGAGAGGTATCTTTCACCATGTTTATCCATTGTACTGTATGCAAACAGCATCTGGAAGAATCTTTCAACATCAGTAATTCTGAATTTGAGAATCCCTTTGCACCCAATTTGCTGACTGTCTCTGGTCCATAACTCGGACTGTTCCCAGTCAAGTTCTTTTTCGGATGTATCGATGAGTGCAACATCTACGTCTTTGCGGAGATTGCCGGGTTTTAACAAACCTCCCACTCGGATCTTGCCGCTGTCTATGACGTCTTCAACGTTTCCGTTTCGTATCAGAACGGCTTTTTCATTCGGAGCCAGTATTACGGATTTAGTAAAAAAACCGTTTACTCTACCTTTTGGAACGACTCTTGCGATATCGTCTAATTCCCTTTTCCATTTGAAGGCCATGTTGTTAACACCTATAAATTTGTAATTTGATCTTTGTCAACTCTTGTATATATTGTTTTCTATTGTATACATAGGGATACAACAAAGAACGCTTCATTTATGGGAAAACAATCTGAAACTATATCTGAGAAATCTTGCAGCAATATGATCGGGGAGAATAAAACTCATTGCACACTACACTATGCTCATTACTTACTTTGTTCCAATGACACAGATATATGTTGAAGAGCCAAATTTCCTATAATTGATTTCCACTCTTGAAAATCCTGCTTTCAACAGCAAATCCCGTACTTCAGATTCCTGGTATAAACTAAATATCTCATTACTTAAAAACTGGGATTCCATCTGTTTCTTGTCCTGAAATGCTAAAAAAACCTTCCCTTCCAATGCTAAAAGATTTAATATTTTTTTGGCTGTAGCTACAGGTTCTGGCCAGAAATATACTGTGTTCACAGAACAAATTTTGTTGAATGAATTTGGCTCAAAAATTATCTTATCAAAGTCACCCAACTGTAAACTGACTTTTCCTTGTTGGATATGGCTCTTATTTTTCTTTTGAGCGACTAAGAGCATTGATTCTGAAATATCTATTCCTTTGACAAATCCACAGTTGAGTTGGTCAGCGATCTCTTTTGTTAATCTCCCGGGTCCAAATCCAATTTCTAGCACACGATCATTGTCTTGAATGGCAAGAAGTTCTTTTACGAAATTATTCATATTGGAATTACCTCTTTCAAGAAATGGGCTCATAAAAAATCTTCCAAATAAGCCCTCCGGTTTGCGAGCTTGTTTGGAAAAAAAGATTGAAAGACTCATGTGTTCTCCTTACTAATTTTTATGATAATATGAATATTCATATAAAATAGATTGGATCAACCATTAAAACATTTGGGTTACAGGGCGTCTATTTTGTGTAGTAAATCATTTTTTGAAAAATAGAAGTGATTGACATGTATTTGTTCAATTGAAGGGCATATATCAACACCCGTAAGTTCGCAATTTGCTCTTTGGTAACTCTTATATATATTGTTTTCAATTGTATACATAGAGATACAGTACATGGCATCTCACCGGAGGGAAAATATATGAAACGTTCATATCCTGTTAGTGCAAGAGTTTCTGAAGATATGAAACAATATCTGGATAGTCTTGTGGATACAGGAATAGCTATCAACACCTCTGAAGCATTGAAGCTTTGCTTACGCTATGCCAAACAGAAGAAAATGGAGGAGGAACTCTAAATGGGGATCAAAAATCCTTTCAAAAAAGTCTCACCTGAGGAACTAAAAACCAAACTTACGATGTCAGAACAGAGGTTGACTTCACGTGAAAAAGAACTTATAAAGAAACGCCAAAAGGCAAGAGATGCCTCCAAGGAAGCTCTTTCAAACGGCAATGATCGTGAGTTCCGTGTGGCTTCACGTCGCTTCTCAATGGTGGAAGGTCAGGTTAATACCATTGGAAGTATGGTTGAAATGGCACAGTCCATGACTGACGTTATTGAAATGCAAACTGGCCTTAAGGAAGTTGCTGAAATTGGTGAAAATCTGGGTCAATGGCAAAAGCAGCTTGGGTTTGATACTGTTAAGATGGAATCTGCTATCACAAACATAAGGACGTCCATGGAAAAGGTGAATACAGCTACCACTATGATGACTTCATCAATGGATGCAGCTATGGGCGGTGACACTGAGCTTTCAGAAATGCAGGATTCTCTTCGTTCTGAATTGCTGGCAGAACTCTCCACAGATACAGTTTCTAAGGATTCCCTGACGACTCGCATTGAATCCGAGATGTCTGATGAGGATACTGTCTAACCTCTAATTTTTTATTTTTGAGGAAGGTGTGTAGGTGGGAGACTCTGCCGTCCAAATGGCTGCAAAAGCCAGAGGATATGCAAAAGCTGCTCGTGAGTTGGAAAAAACGGGGAAATCTGATCGTGCCCGTGACCTATACTTGGAAGCAGCAAAGCTTTACAATTCCGCGTCCCAGAAATCATCGGATACTACGGAAAGAAACACTCAGCGTGATCTTGCCGAACATTTGCTTGCAAAGGCCCAATCGTTTAACCGTACGGCACAACCTGCAACAGGTGGAAAATCCGAGGATTCGGATGAAGGAACAGTTGAGAAAAGTGATTTATTCCTTAAGCAAAAACCATCAATTGGCTTTGGGGATATCGGTGGCCTTGAGGATGTAAAAGAATCCATTCGAAAGGCAATTATTTATCCTTTTACACATCCGGAACTTTACAAGATGTATGGGCAAAGAGCCGGAGAGGGAATTCTGCTATATGGTCCGCCGGGTTGTGGAAAAACCATGATGGCAAAAGCAGCAGCCAAAGAATGCGGTGCTGATTTTTTGAGTGTGAAGACAAGCAGTATTGTCAGTAAATGGGTTGGTTCATCCGAGAAAAACATCAGGCAGGTTTTTGATGCTGCAAGGGATTGCGATAAATCAATAATTTTCCTTGATGAAATTGATGCAATTGCCCCGCGCAGAAGTGAAAGTGAAGACTATGCCAAGCGTATGGTTAATGAGATGTTAGTCCAGCTTGACGGTGTTGACACTTCAGAGGATAGTTTTCTTGTGCTCGCAGCAACAAATGAACCCTGGGGTATTGATACTGCGCTTCGTCGGCCGGGACGTTTCAGTAAACTCGTATTCATACCTGAACCGGATCTGGATGCCAGACATGCTATTTTCAAGTTGAATCTAAAGAATCGTCCTGTTGAAAATAATGTAGACGCTATGGAACTTGCAAGATTGACGGATTCTTATTCAGGAGCGGATATTGCTGCAATATGTGGAGAAGCTGCTGATATTCCTCTTGGTGAAGCTCTACAAGGTGGAAAAACAAGAAAAATCAATATGTTTGATTTCAAGAAAGTGCTTGAAGGTAGAACTCCTTCTATTCTTAGCTGGTATGCAGAGGCAAGGGCACAAATTAAAAAGCATGGCGAAGAAACCACATTTCCCGAACTGTTTAAGCAGACACAGGTGTGACCCGAATGGATGTTTTGCAAGATGCTAACAACTTTCCTAATAAATTGTATTCCGAAAACAGTCAGAAATTAAGTGAAGCACTATCTGAAAATCGGCAAGCTCTTGAGATGCTTATTGAAAAATCTCATCGAGAGGGGAATGTTCAGGGAACTGCTGATTTGCGAGCTTTAAGGAATAGGATCGGGGATTTCCGAAAACGCATGGGCGGAAAAAACACTGCATTCTCAAGTAATGTAGCATCTAGTCTGGATGAGTTTTATGATGCTGAACAGCAAATGATTGCGAAATCGAATTCATTTTCAAAAACAATTTCCCAAATGCTTGATGGGGAGATCGAGATTGATGCTTTTAAGTTGACTATGTCTCTGGAGAGCATTGAAAGAGCAATAAAGGCCCGAATTTCTGTTGATCCGGTTCTCATAGGTAAATATTCAGCAAGTAAGCAAAGGGAGGCAGCGGAGAAATCTAAATCGCCTGAACCTGAAGTGGCTGAAGAGCCTGCTGTAATCATAGAAACTAAAGACGAGTCTGCAGCTTCACAGCCTGTGGAAACAGTTGAGGAGAAACTTGACACTGAGACTTTGTCTGTTCTTTACAACTACCTTAACATACTTGAAAGGAAATATCGTGATTTTATACCTGAAGTTTCTCCATCAGGTGACTATCTTCCTTCTGGGAAGTGGAAGTTTAGTACCGATCAAAGAAGTGTCCATGCGGAATTAAAAGGAGGTCTGTTTGGGAGTTTGCTTGTGATGGACAGCCAATGGCATCAAGAGACCGATCTCCGTAAAATGGTTGAAAAGGTTCAGGGAGTTGCAAGGGCAGCAGGAAATAATGAATACCGAAGTATGTGCTTTATTTCCAACAACTGGGATTCAGACATTGTTGAATGGGCAAAAAGCTACACACACTATCGTTTATCACTATTTCTTTATTCTTTTGAATCCGATGAAGTAGTTTACAATTCAGAAAACAAGTATTCTGATTATCTTCGATTTTGGCACTCTCCATCAATGTCTGGAAAGATTCAACTTAAAGATATGATTTTAGACCTTTTGGAAGAAAAGGATAGTATAGATGTTTTTGATTTAACATCAGAAATCGGCCTAAACAAAAAAGGCGCACAACGTCTTTTGGATAAACTTGAGAAAAAAGGCATGTTGGTGGACATTGGTTTTGGTTCGCCCAAATACGCCCTATCCAACACTTTTGAAAAAGAATAAATTAAATAAAGAAGAGTGAAGTTCACTCTTCAGCAGCTTTATCCTCAGAGCCTCCTCCAAGGATATCCTCAATGGACTTGTCGCCATATCCGACAACTTTTGAATTGATCTGGACTACGTCCGGAGCAAATTCGCGTCCTCTCAAGAACTTGCGGCGACGGGCACCCTTTGCTGAAGGTATGCAGCCAACTCCGCCAGCAACGAGAACTTTTTGCCTTTTTGGACCGGGAAGATCTTTTCTCATAACGAAGCCAGCATCATCGGTTCCACCTGTGAGTTCCAGAGTATAACCTGGAAGGCCTACGAGGTCTCCTTCGACGGTTTCTCCAATAGTTTTCCCAATAAACTTGTTGGCTTCAGCACCAGTTACATCAAACTGGTATGCCTTTGATTTTGGGTCAGAGACCACAACTTTGAAATCTGCCATAAATTTTCCTCCAATTTGTTAATATGATTAATATAATTTATTTTGCCCAGAATGGGTTTTCTCTACGTCTTATTTCCATGAATACATCAAGGGTGTCGATTTCATCTGCATTGAGCGTGTTAATAAGCTCATTTTCAAGGATTTTTGCATGTTTTTCAGGTATGTTTGAAAACAATACGTCATTTTCCTTGATTTGCCTTCCGACAGTTGCACCGTCAATTGCCATCGCAACTTCCATTCCGGTGTGAGCTTCCTTGATGTTTTCTCCTTCGGATTGTAATCCTTTCACAACACCAACAACGACTCCTTGATCGTTGGTAACCTGAATATTTGTTTTAATTGAACCGCCTGTAATCCGTACGCCCACAACGGCAGGTTTGCTCTGCCGGAATGTGCATCCGGGAAGTAATAAGATTTTACCGGGTTTCACAATCATTTGTGAGATGTTTTCCTCGGATTTGGCTCTCTGTTCCTGAGCCCAATCTTTGTATTCATCAATAAGTCGATAGATGACATTATTCATAAACAATTGTATCTCTGAATTCTGTGCCTTTTCTTTTGCATCCGGTAACAATTTGACATTAAATCCAATTATTACAGAATAAAATGGATCCTCAATTGCTGATACTTCCACAATATCACGATGTGAGATGTCGCCAACTTCTGCTTTGCGTATGGGAATTTCTTCATTTTGCAGTTCATTGACAAGAGCTTCAAGAGAACCTATTGTGTCGGCTTTAATTGTAACGCCCATAGAATCGGTATTAATCTGAACGTCTTCAAGTTCTCCTTTTACCTGTTCGACAACTTGTTCGAGGGATTCAGGAGTGGCAACTTTTACGGTAGCTCCTGAGAGCGCATTATCAAGCCCGGGAGCAGATACTTTTATTCCGATGGCAGCGGTAACACTGTTGACCTTTTCAAAACGGTCTTCAGTTATGATTTCTTCCAATGGCCTCGGTTTCAGTATTGCTCTGATTTTAGTCTGGATTGGCTCCTCGAGACTTCCAACTACGATAGTATCTCCTTTGCGGAGTGTTCCATCATGGAGAATAATATCTATAGTAGTACCAAGTCCTTTTTCCTCTTTGACTTCCAGAATTGTTCCTTCTCCAGGTCCTTCTGCATTGTAGTGTAGGTTGGATTCCAGAAATTTCTGGGCAAGGCCTAAGAGAATCATCAAGAGATCAGGAATTCCTTCTCCGGTGAGAGCACTGATAGGAATTATGCCAATTGTTCTCTGGAAATCAGATACACGATCATATCTTTCCGAGTTAAAACCGCGATTATATAGTTCACCGACGAGCTCATAAAACTTAGTATCCAATGCTGTCTTTACGTGTTCAGCTTGATTATTATAAGTTTCAAGGAAACCAGCACCATGTTTTGGATTCCAGCCGTGGATTCTGTCAATCTTATTTGCAACAACTACAAATGGTGTCTTGAAACGTTTTAGGATTTCAAGGCTCTCAATTGTCTGTGGCCTAAACCCTTCGTTTATGTCAACAATAACGACTGCAAGATCTGCTAACGCTCCTCCCCTGCTTCGAAGGGAAGTAAATGCATGGTGGCCAGGGGTGTCAATAAAAAGTAATCCCGGTACAACGAATTTGTCCATCATTGCAGCATTGCCACATTTTTCAGCAATAGCATCTATGGGAACCTCAGTTGCACCGATATGCTGAGTAATAGCTCCGGCTTCGCCAGCTACAACTGCAGATCCTCTAATCAGATCAAGCAAGCTGGTTTTTCCGTGGTCTACATGTCCCATAACACAAACGATAGGTGTTCTGAGGTTCTCGTTGACAGACATTGAAAGCACCCTATGGATTTTTCAGGATGTCTTATTCGTAGAGACAGGTTTCGTCAATTTTTGCGTATCCGGTAATCTCATTTTCAGAGAAATGGATAGCTATCTCGCGCTCAGCTGATTCAACAGAATCAGATGCATGGACTATATTGCGGCCTGTTTCAATCGCCAAGTCTCCGCGAATTGTTCCGGGAGCTGCTTCCACAGGATTTGTAGCGCCATTAATTGCACGCATCATTTTGACCGCATCCGCACCTTCAATAACCATTGAAATTGAGGGGCCGGAAGTTATGTAGGATAGCAGGGATGGGAAAAATGGTCTTTCCTTATGCTCACTGTAGTGCTCGGTTGCGGCTGCTTCGTCAATGACGTTCATCCTCAGAGCACTAATTTTCAGTCCCTTGTTTTCTATCCTGCTGACAACATTCCCGATGAGTCCTCTCTGGACTGCATCAGGTTTGATCATTACATAAGTTCGTTCCATGAAGATTCACCTGTTTACTCTTTTTTCAGGTAAATCCTGCCCTGTTCGGTCCAAACAGTACGTCTTGGTAGCCTTCCAAGGTTGTGGTTATTTTTGCATTTGGATGAACAGAAATAGTATGTTGAACCATCCCTTTTTGCAAAAAGTAACCCTGTTCCCGGTTCGAGAAGGCTGCCGCAGAAAGAGCATTTTCTAGTTTCCATTGCTCATCACCGCGTTGTAAGTTTCTTTGCTTCCCTTGAGGTTTCCATCAACATGAGCACATCGCCCACGCGAACAGGTCCTACACAGTTACGTGTGATGATCCTGCCCTTGTCTCGGCCTTCTAAAACCTTACACTGTATCTGGCTTGCTTCGCCATGCATACCAGTGTTGCCGATGACGTCGATGACCTCGGCAGCGAATCCTGTGTCGTCTTCTGCCATGGTATCTTACCTCTGAATTGTGAATTATTTAAGGGCGTTGATTTTCTCGACGAGATCATCAATAATCTCGGCACCTTTACCAGCATCTGTGATTGAGACAGCAGCACAAGCTACTCCAATACCACAGGCTGCACCAAGTTCTTTCTGTTCTTTAACAAAGATGTATGGTGCATTCTTTTCTTCACAAAGGGCAGGGATGTGTGCCACAATTTCTGCGGGTTCCACATTATCTGCAATAACAGTAAGCTTTGCAATACCCCTTTCGATAGCTTTTGTAGCTTCGTTTGTACCCTTTTTAACTTTCCCGGTATCGCGGGCTGTTTCAATTGCTTCGAGAGCCTTGTCAGCCAATTCTTCTGGAACATCGAATTTTGCCATATTTCTATCTCCTTCGAAACCACAGTGAATACTGCGGTTTGTCATTATTCATTGTATAGATGCAAAGCATGAAAAAGATCAATGCCTCGGATCTGATTAGTTAAGGAATAATGGTTTGAATCGCCACTTTTGCATATAGGTTTTGTGGCAATACCCATAGAGCGAGGTCAATGCCACGATATAATATAAACCTTGCTGTAAGGAATATTACATAACAGGTTCAAATGGCAGGTTGAAGAACCCGGCTGAATCTGTTGTCACGATTACTTCTGTAATATTTCCGTAATTGTTAATCTCATATTCCAACACACTTTCATTTTCAGCTGAAGCCGTAATATTTGCAACTGTAGATTCTACTGGATTAAGGTAGAGTGTAGTGAGGGAATAATTGACTGCATCTTCTGTTTTTATTGCCATGTAGACCTGATCAGCTCCTTCTTCTGAAACACGGGCAATTTCAAATTGTGCACCTTCAACTGAGTACTCAAGGATCTCATTAAAATCGTTTGATGTTTCGTTATCTCCAGCAAGCACATCAATGACACTTTCAATTGAATCCTTTGTTCCAATAATCATTGGGGTTCCAACGGTGGTATATAAGCCATTTTCTCTTAAAAGGATTTGATGTTCTTTGTAAGGTTCAGGGGAAATATAATAGGGAAATGCAATAACTTCGGGGGATATTTTGTGAAACTCGACCCACGTATCTTCGTCGTATGTTGCGGAATATGTAGTTTCTACATTTGATCCATATAGGGTGTCCAAGGTAGAAGTATTTCCGACAACAAATTGAATGTGCGAGTTCTCAATTTCTTCAACATTCAGATATTGTACAACAACTGCACCGGAAGGGGTACCAACGATTCCATCAGAGAGTGAATTCAGGGGTATATTGATCTGTTCTCCACCAATGCTGCTAAAACTTTGGACTTCTATTGTATCAGAAGCACTCTGTTTTGTACCCCCACTAAACAAAAAAGGCAATATTGACAATACCATTAAACCCGCAAGGAATAAAGCTATAACTTTCTGATTCATCCGTTTCACTCCACTTTCATTTTATAAAGATGCGGATAGGTATCATTTCTTCATCCTATATATCCTGTTCGGATATTGGGTGAAATCCATTATTCAAGAATCAAGCCGTAACAATGCGATATAGCATGGTTTTCCATTCCATGTGCTTCTGGAAAACAATGTGTCCAACAATCCGACTTCACCTTCTTGTAGGTGAATTTTAAGTTCAGTTTTGAACACCTCATTTTCAGCAACATTTATGGCTATTTCTTCCATATTAATATCAACAGCGAGTTCAGATATGTTCATTCCTATAACCTCTTCGCCGTATGTTATCTCAGCAATTGTAGCAATATTTGAGTAGAATATATTTCCATTGTCATCCAGTACTACTATGGGTTCAGGTATGTCATCAAGGAGGTATTGCAAATTGTCCAGATGCCTTTGCATATATGTTTCAGAACGCATGTGAGATATGACCTCTCCGACTTGTGCTGCAATGACTTCCAGATCATGTCGACTGCTATCCGGGATTTCGTATTCTTCATGCGAAGAAAGCATAAGGGCGGCTATAACCATGTCCTGATACTGGACAGGAATTACTGCAGTTGCATGCAGTCCCTCATATTGTAGATTTTCCCCGGTTGTAATTGCACTTAATTCAGAGTGATGCTTATAGACTGACTGTCCTGTCATTACAAGACGTGTCTGGACTGAATTTTTCCCGTAATATGTTGTGCTGCGGATAAATTTTTCGGAAAGGCCTTTGTGGGATACAAGGTTTAAATCCCCACTAGATTCGTCCACAAGATACAATGCCCCGGAGTCCACAGGCTCTATCCTGAGTGCAAGTTCAAGCAGCATATCAAAGCTTTCCTGTGCTGTGGTGGCTGAACTTAGAACACTATCAAGGTCGAATTGAATATGCATGAAATCGCTTGCATGTTTTCGTTCAGTTATGTCCACAATAATTCCCTGTAGGTAAGCGACTTCTCCGCTTTCATTGTGTTTAATGAAAGTCCTTTCATCAACCCATCTCACATCACCGAATTTTGTCATTATCCGGTATTCTTGGTTGAAGTCGGTATGTCCTTCATCAATACGTTTTGCGAGTTCTTTCTGGACTCTTCCAAGGTCATAGGGGTGAACGACATCAGCATAAACAAGTTTCCCGGAGAGAAAATCATTAACTGTATATCCGAATTGTATCACATTTTCAGATACAAATTCTACTGGCCAGTTCTCTTCTGCTCTCCAGAGGAAGACCGTAGCCGGACTGTTTTTGATGACCTCACCAAGGACTTTCTGGATTTCATTTGAACGCTTGGCTTCATCTGCATATAGTTTAAGTTCCTCTGCAGCTTTTTTCTGTTGAACCAAATTCCACATGCCTTGCATGAGTAAGGTTAGCTGCCTTAAGTCGCCCTCATCATATTTTTCTAAATTTCCTGCAACCCATATAACGCTCATTACACGATTATTCTCAAATATTGGTACTCCCAAATACCGTTTCAGGTCAACTATTCCTTTATCCTTTTCAATTGGTGGGAGCGCAGAACTATCATTCACAATGTAAGTGTGTTTGTTAGAAACAACTTTCTCGCAAAAACGCATTATTTCAAGTGGAACCTTCCCGCTTTTTTCAATAAGATTTTGGGTTGCTGAAACATAAGATTTAACTTCCTCTCCTCTTTCGAACCAGAGAATAATTCCGAAGTTACTGTTTGTGAGTTTGAGTGCCTGCTCTCTTGAGAAT
>CAZHNA010000022.1:0-16820 GCA_964532775.1 uncultured Methanosarcinales archaeon | reverse complement strand
GATCAGCGTTTTTCCCGCACTTCGGGCAGATTAATTCATGCATTGGTGCAAGAAAGTGTGTGGTTGGATATTAGTCTTTTGTGTGAATTGATGATTTTGTAATTTAAAAATCATATTTTGATCAATTCATAATCCCTGCTTCCAAGCCCAATCTGCTCGCCATATTCAAGTTGGTGATTCCCGGAGGTATTTTCCCAGACCCCTTTGAACTTGTCTTCCCCAATTTCAAAATTAGAATGGAGCTTTGAGTGAGCAATTCCATGCTGCTGGTTCACGAGGTAGAGACTTGCTGCATCAATAGCCACCGGGTCTGTGGATGCAAGAATCCCGATATCCGGTACAAGAGGAGTGTCACTCCATGGAACACAATCGCATTCCGGGGTTATGTTCACAAGGAAATTCATGTAACCAACCTTTTCCTGCTTTCCAGTAACAGCTCCGAGAGCATATTCTGCCATCATTTCGACAAAAGTCTCGGCGTCTCTCTCTTGATTAAACCCAATTGCTTCTACAGGACACACCAGCATACATTCCCCGCATCCAATGCATTTATTGTGCTTGACAGAAGCAACGCTCTCTGAAATTTCAAGTGCATCATAAAAACAGGTTTCAATGCATTGCCCACAAGCTGTACATGCATCGGGATCGATTTCAGGATGCAATCCTGCATGTTGCTCCATCTTGCCGGGAACCGCTGCACATCCCATGGCAAGGTTCTTGATAGCTCCCCCAAATCCTGCAAGTTCATGTCCCTTGAAGTGAGACATCACAATCATACCGGAGGCATCAATAATTGATGCTGCAATCTTAACCTTATCAAAATGATTCCCGTTAATTGCAACATCATGGAAGCAACTGCCATCAAGCCCGTCTGCAATAACAAGGGGTGCCCTTGTGACTTCGTAACCGTATCCATGTTCTGTGGCTGTTGTCAGGTGATCCACAGCATTCCTGCGGGAACCTGAGTACAGTGTGTTTGTATCAGTCAGGAAAGGATTTGCACCGCAATTCTTTGCTTTATCCACAATCTGCCGGAGATGTACCGGACTTATGAATCCCTCATTGCCTCTTTCACCGAAATGCAGTTTAATGGCAGTCAAGTCGTTCTCTTCAACTACGGAATCAAATCCTGCTGCATCAAAAAGTCGCCTGATTTTGCTCAGTGTATTCTCAAAATCCTTCCGGATTTTTAAATCGGTAAAAAAGACCTTGCTTGTCATGGAGTTAGTTTTGTCAGTATGGAGTATAACTATAGTGGTTATCTGAGGGATATGTACCGATTTTTGTTTGAATCGGGCTGAGTATTCTATTTCAGTGCTGCTATTCTTCGCATGCAACTTAACTAATTTATTAATTTAAGATAAAAAAAATCCTAAGTTATATAAACAAAGAATTCAAACCTAATTATACTTTACATAGAATATTTCATGGTGGTACATGTATGAAACATAAATTAACAATTATTACAATAGCTCTGTGTTTTGTTTTAGCAGGTGTAGGAATGGCCGCAGCAGATTCTCCATGGGACGAAGAACCGATTCCACCATTCGATCCAATGGCTGTAGATACTTATGATGATATAACATATCCAACATCTGGTGGTACTTACTATATGACTGAAAACGGTGTTGATATAAGCATCAGTGTTGCAGAAAGTCCTTATTTACCAGATCCTGTAGATATATATATATACAATCCTCATGGTGATCTTATAATATCTAAACATATTGGTCCTATAGCTGGACATATGGTTTATACTACAGTACATATCCCATATGGGTCCGAAGAGGGATCTTATTCTATTCGTGCTAATTCTATGACAACAGATTCATTTCTAGTTGCAAATGCTGAATCGCCATCCAGTGAAATCCCGGAATTTCCCACAATGGCACTCCCAATTGCTGCAATAATTGGAATTGCATTCCTATTCCAGCGCAGGGGTAAAGGCGAGTAATTAATTTAACCTTATGTTTTGCAGGGATTCTCTCTGCGTCTTTTTTTCATAACTAGTAATCTAGGAATAGCTTTCTGTACGAGCCAACGGCTCTTCAAAAATCCAAAAAAAGAAAGAAAAGAATCCCGCATTTTTGGCAGGATAAATGAATTTACTTGTTCTCAGGTGGCCAGTTAGTTTCAAGCCAGCCGGGAAGTCTTCCTGAATCTGCAGGACCTATGAGAACTTTTGAAGCGAGCTGGTCTTCCACATCACCCTGCAACCTTGCGGAAAGTCCCGGAAGGATGACGGTGTTGAAAGTAGTCTTATTTTTAAGGTCAAAGCCTGCGTTGTCAAGAGTCTTCTTGATCTTGGCAGCTGTAAGCTGTCCGCCTGCAACAGATGCTTCCACACCGATACCGTCGGTATCAACCACTGCAATGTAGCAGTCAACCTGATTGGATGAAAGATCACTCTCGACTGTGTAGTATGTGAGAGCGAAGTTGGTGGTTATGATTATTGGTGAATCAGCATTTGGTTCTCCAACTTCCATGATTCCCGGATCTACTGTCACGGGTTTACGTGGGTCAGTGTAGATGGTATCACGAATGTGTACCTGTGGGAGCATTGCATGTGGCTGGATGCTGTGCATGATCATGATGTCGCCGTATTTGATTGTAAATACGGATGCAAGCACGGTTTCCCAGTAGGATGCGCTAATCTCATCATCATATGCCATCCATGCTGTAAGAGGCACTGCCATAATCGGGTATGCAATATCCCTGTCACCACCAATTCCTGCTCTCCTGATTTTCAGGAAATTGCCGAATGTGGTTTTCATATCCTTGCCTGTTGGCATGGTTCCCGGATCAAGCACAAGATCATCAATCCCCATCTTGCTAAAAGTCTTTGCAAGGGACTTGAGCATATCAAGGTCATTCGGTGCAAAGAGTGTAATAGGAACTTCGTATTCCTTTGCAAGAGCAGCCATATCCTGCCAGTTGTCCTTGGTTGCAGCATAAAGCAGAGGCTTCTTTTCTGCAGCCACTTCCAAAGCAGCTCTCAGGACTGCCGCATCAAAGGAGCAGAGCACCATTGGCATATCAGTGGTTTCCATAACCTTCTTGACGGTAGCGGCAAATGTTTCAGGTTTACCGGAAACACAGCGAACTGCCACCATGTCAACGTTAAGGAAATCGCCAACATAGAATTTCTTGAAATTATGGATTGTGTTGACGCGTTCCAGTAATTCCTTTTCATCCATGGTGTCGGTTACATCATATGCATAAGCTGTCTTGTTGAAGAAAGTAAGCTTGTGACGGAAAAGAACATCGTCTCCACCGATTTTCACTGCTTTCTCACCAACGCCGATAATAACTTCCCTGATCTCAGGTGCAAGAAGGCCTTCAAGCTCATCGAGCTTCTTGGCAAACTTGTCTTCCTCAATCATAGGAAGGCAGTCGGTGGCTTTGTGTGATCTGTCAATGAGGTGGGAAGCAAATGCCATACAGGTATCTTCGCCACATTTGCCACAGTTTGTACCGGGCAGGAATTTGTAGGCTTCAAGGGGGCTGTTGACTTTCATTTATCACACCTCCGCTGTTACCCAGTTGCTGATGTCTGTTGGCTTGGATTCAATGTTGCCGAACAGTGTCTGGGTAAGTTCCTTGAGCACCTGTACGGATGTTGGGTGCATCATCATGAACAGATCATTTCCTGCAAGGGCAAGGGTAAGACCTGTAACAATTTCCCAGATAGGACCTCTGTATTCCCGTGGTCCCCAGTCAGAGTCTTCCTTAAGTGGTGATGCCTTCATCCAGGATTCTCGGGCTCCCCAGGCATTTGTAGTACCTGAAGACATTGGGAAGTTCAGTTCCTCATCGCCCATCAGTGCAGACATCCTGATTCTTTCCATGTTGCTGTAAGCATAGTCAAGACCGTATCCCAGTGCTGCTGTGGTTGGATCCATCACAATGCTGTCTCTTGGAACATTACACTGCTTCATGAGCTTACGGTTAAGCTCTTTCTGGGCATTGATTTCAAGCTGGGTCCAGGAAAGTACTGCGTGACCGTAATCAGTTGCTGCTTTTGCAACTCTCTCATAATCAAGATTTAAGCTAGCAGATGCGAGTAAGGCACGTTCGCCTTCTGCAACTTCTGCTGCCCTTTCCAGTACTTCAGGGTCTTTCTGCGGGTTACCAGATCCACCAATAACAATTGGCACATCAACGGCCTGAAG
The DNA here is from genome assembly GCA_964532775.1 of uncultured Methanosarcinales archaeon. Classification (GTDB taxonomy): domain Archaea; phylum Halobacteriota; class Methanosarcinia; order Methanosarcinales; family Methanosarcinaceae; genus Methanohalophilus. The sequence continues at coordinate 12,648 of CAZHNA010000022.1, read as the reverse complement.
AACATCTTCTACGACCTTTGCTGCTTCTTTTGCAGGAGTGTCGTTGATAAGAGGATCAGTAGAAATCAGGTGTATGGTTACCATATCGGCATTGAAGTCCTTGACCACCTTTTTGGCCCATTCTGCCGGGTCTTCCATAACGTCTTCATAGTTGCCTCTAACTGATTTTGCCATTGAAATTGGCATGTCAAAAACATCCATTGTAACATAATTGCGGTGAGGCATTTCTGCATCAAAGTAGTAAGGCATTGCCTTTTCCCCACCGAGTGTGACTGTGCTTTTCCTGCTGCCGCCGTCTGCGGAAGTGGCACCGAGGGTAACTTCCTGTATCGGTGTATTCCATTCGGCAATCTTTGCAACTTCAAATTTGCTATCAATCAAATTCTGTACTGCAGGCTCTGCAACAGTTGCAGGTGTTAGTCCTAATCCTTCGGCAAAAAGCTGATCTACTGGATATCCCAGCATTCTTGAAATGTTGGCGATATGTAGTGATATCTGGGCAGCTTCATGCCCAAGAGCATAGGCCATAGCAGGGTTTAACCCTCCTCCGCCACTGATATTTAATTCTATATCCCCCTCAATTGTAACTCCTTCAAGAGAGTCAACATCGAGGTCTTTGAAAAGCTTGTTAAAATCTGCAAGCTTGAGCTTGTTCGACATAATAATTCACCATTTTAAGTTTATGGTTGTTTACAACCCCAGTCTCTCTGCGATTTTGTTCACTTCGGTGACAGCGGCAGATTCGTCAGGCAGATCAAAAAGAGGTATCCCTTTAAGATCCCTTTCGACAATCATATCGTCTACCGGCACAAGTCCTATAAGTGTAAGTCCCAAATCTTCCGCGGTCTGCTTGATGGTTTCCCGTGTTTCATCAGTGACTTTATTTGCAATCACGTAGATATTTCCGACTTGAGTTTCGAGTTCTTCTACCAGTTCCCGAATACGTTCTGCGGTACGTAATCCACGACGTGATCCGTCGGTAACCACAATCAAATCATCGACATTTCTGATAATTTTCCGGCTGAAATGCTCCAAACCGGCTTCAGTATCCAGTATTACCGTATCGTAATTCTCAACCATCTTGTCCATTATTCCGCGGAGTAGATTGTTGATATAACAGTAACACCCTGAACCTTCCGGCCTTCCCATAACCATAAGGTCATATTCAGGCATTTCATTCAGGATTTCATAGATCTTAGACTCGAAAATGGATTCCTTGTTAACATCAGGGGGGAGGTTATCGCGTTCGGTCATCATGAATTCTTTCATATCGCCGATTGTCCTTTCAAGATCACATCCCAGAGTTTCCGGGAGGTTAGTGTCAGGGTCGGCATCGATGGCCAGTATCTCTTGGTCTGATGTGGCTAAATGGCGAATGAGAAGAGCCGAAATGACTGTCTTCCCTGTTCCGCCCTTTCCGGTGATTGCAATTGTCCTTGTCACAGGGACCACCGGGTTTAGTCGTTATTCTTAATGATTATCTTGTCAACCGATACCTTGGCATTCTTGAGAATGATTTTAACTCCGCCCATTCCACCACTCATCTGTGGCATTGCGGGGAAGTTCATTGGCATGGTTGCTTGCATCTGTGGCATCGCAGCAGTAGTTGTTTCAGCTACTTCTTCCACAACTTCTTCCTCTTCATCAGATTCCCATTTGTCTACAATTGGGTGGTTCTTCTCTTTCAGGAAGTTCTTGAGGGTTTCAAGGTCGCTGACATCTTCTTCTGTTGCAATCTTGCCTGCAATGTCTTCTGGTATATCACTGAGTACCTTGTCTTTCAGATGTTTTGGCATCCAGACTACACGGTTCCAGCCACCATCAGACTGTATAAATTTCGGGGATCTGAAATAATTGATTCCAATTCCGAGGAAACCGACAACTTGTTTTCCACCACCGGTCTGTCCGGCCATTGTGGAGAAAGGTAATCCGTTAGGTGCAGTTCCTGCGAAATCCCTGTCTACCCATCCGATACCGTCAACTTCAGGAATATAGAAGCCGACTACTTCAAAACATCCACAGGAAGTGTGTGGGTATTCAAAGAATGAGTGGAGTTTAATCCTGTCATATTCGCCGCTTGAAAGGGATTTGGCAAGCTCGTTAACGCCGGTATATTCTCCGGATTCCTCGTCAATAACATCGCCTTTCGGGATTGCAAATTGAGGTCCTTCAGGATCGACTTTTGCTGCAGCACGACCATCAAACCAGTTGATTGCGCCACAAAGGGAAACCCTGTCAGGGGTAATTACACAGACATTTGAAGGTGCAAAGGACTGGCAGAGTGTACATCCGTAAAATGTGTCAACGTCTTCATCATGTAGATTACGTGTCCTGTCATCTCTGGATTTGTAGACTTCTTTTGCCTCGTCCAATCTCTTTTCGATTTCTTCTTTGTCTGTGATGTAGATGGCTTCTACTTTCTCTATGAAAGGAAGCTCATTCTTGAAGAGCATCATAATTGCTTTAGCAACAGATTCAAAGGAAGTCATTCCTTTGCCAACTGCTTCTTTGCTAACACGTACCCAGACGTCATAACGCTGGTTTAAGTGCATAAGCCCCTGGACATAGTTCTGGAAGTCGTGGTTCCTTCTTTCCACAATGGATTCAAGGTCTTCTTCCACTAATTCACCGGCGATCTTGTAGATCATGGCAAAGGGATATCTTCCTCCCTCGTCCATCTCTGAAAGATCAGGTCCTATGAGTGTGAATTTACCATCTTCTATTTCGTCCACGTCTGAAGCTCTTACCAGTTCAAAACCAACAGATTTTGGTCCGGCAAGTTCTACATGCATGTCATTTTTCCGTATTCTTTCTCCTTCAAACATCGGAGAAATCTCAAAAGGAAAATCTTCAGCCATTCTTAAATCCTCTTTATAAAATGATCAAAGGTCTGCGATAAGTTCGTCTAATGCTTCAAGGTGTATTTCAGGTTTGATATTTCCGAAAGACATTGTTGCATTCTGGATAAAATGCCTCTCAATTGCAATTGTTCTAAGGCTTGAGAAGTTTTTCAAACCTGAAAGTACCTGATTTACGTAGTACTTCTTGTGTCCAAGGAACAATATAAGATCATAGGATCCTTTTCCGTCAAGTCCCTGCCAATTCGGATCACAAAGGTAGGTTCCAAGGAAATGGATGTTGATATATTTTGCATCAACTCCTTCCTCGTCCTTTAAATCTTTAATGGTATGTCCTGTTGCAGCAACAGGAATACCTTTTTTTGCAATATCAATTGCTTTTGCAAGCTTTTCATCTTTAAGGATTTCAGAACCTACTACCAACAAGGGTCTTTTGGCTTTTGAAATCATTTTTGCAACTACAGAAGGTTGTATAGGCCGTGCACTCTTTGTACCATATGTGGTGTATACTTTCAGGTTTTTGGTAACATCAGCCATATTCATGCCTCCTTGCAAAGACTTTTAATATTGGTAGGCTGGGCAGAAACATCCAGTTTGTATACGGGTCCGGATAGAATCTTCTTCTTTTTCCAGTCTATTTCCCACCCGTGTTCTTCTTCGAGGATCTTAAGAAGCTGTTCACGCCTTGCAAGTGGCAGATCAGTTTCAGTCCTGACGAAATTATACCAGTCGTCGGGCATTATGCCAAGATATTTCTCACTGAGTTCGATGTAATGAGTCAGTTTGATCATTCTTCCCATGTTGTTGTCAGTGGGCCGGATACAGCTCTTTGCAAGCATAGGCAGCAACTCTTCAACGGTTTCAGCGGATGTCAGGAGATATTCCGGTGCAGCAGGAGTATTCATTACCTCCCCGTTTCTTGCATCATAAAGTTCCCATTTTTGTTTATCGTAAGGTTTGCCTATAAGTGCCCTGCGGTATTTTGATCCATGTGGCCCCAGAACAACAGGAATACCAAGACGGTTGCATCCTGTGCCAATTGAAGCCGCTTTTTGTGAATATGCTCCCCACGCCACACCCACTGCACCGACACGGTTGAGGACATAATCTGCAATTTCTTCATAGTTTCCTGTCACATTGCGCTGTGCGAATATGGCAGCAACTTTGATTGTTGCGGCAGTTATGTGTGCATTAGATACGCATGATCCGACGTTGATTAGATTTCCTTTCTGGAATTTTGCCGGATATTTTTCATAAAGGGTTTCTCCGTCTTTATTGCGGTGCATACCTACATCCATTGCAGTACATCCCGACACAAGGACAATATAATTGCGTCTGAGCATTTCCTCAGCAATAGTGTAGAGGTCTTTTGTTCCATTTGGATAATTTGAACAACCAACCATTGCAACAATACCTGGAGTCGTACCCATAACAAGGTTTACACCTTCCTCGCGGATTTCAGGATCACTAATTTGTCCACGACCTGCACGAACAGTGCCCTTTTCCTCACGAATAACTCTCTGAGCAGCCTTTTCGATAACATTTATAATAGGTATGTCTTTTGGACATGCCTGTTCGCATCTGCCACAAGCAATACAAATGTCGTGTAGTTCTTCGAAGGGTTTGAGATCTCCTTCTTCAGCAGCCTTCATGGCATCGCTGATGGGCAGGTTTGTAGGGCAATCAAATTCACAGGCAAGGCAGTGCACACATCTGGAAGTAAGTTCCTTGAATTCTTCCTCGGTAGGAAGTGAGATAACACCCTTTTCCTTGCGTATCGTTGACATTTCCATTGCAAGTCTTGGTGCGATTTCACCGAGCTTTTCGAAGTCAAGAACAAGTGCGCCATCCTGCTTACCGGATTTTAGATCTTCGATGATATCTTCAACGTCATCATTTGACCTGTTTGGAAGGCCATACATGATTTTTTCGTTGGTAGTAATCACCGGCATCATGAGTTCCCTTGCTTCACGGAGGACATCTGCGCGTATACACTGCTCATCCACCACAATTACGTCAGGAACACCGGATCTGATCATTTTAAGTTCTTTGGCAAGGCTTCCGACAACCTTGGCTTTTGGAACATCTCCGCCTTCTGTTTTGTATCTTGTCATGTCAAGAGCCGTACAACAGAGACCGCAAAGCTCGATTTTGTCAGAAAGTTCATGGTCTTCGATATATTCGATGATGTTAGTAACACCTGCAACGTTATGACCGATTACCAGCAGAACAGGTTTCTCGGAATCGATAGTACCCATGCCAATTTCTGCCAGTGGGGCGCCTTCTTCTGCTTTTGGCATAGCTAGACAGGCAATCTGTGCGATATCAGAGACTTCCATTCCCACATGGTCGAGCATTCCGCCATGTAGTGCTTTGGATTCAAAGTCAATTGCTTCTCCTTCTTGACCGGCGTGAACGGTTGCAAGAAGCTGGACAAGCTGTTCTTCCACATAGTCAAGCGCTGGTTCCAGATCGCCCAGAGTTTTGGGTTCTATGCCGGTTACAAGCTGGACGTTTGGAGCAACAATGTTGGAAGGGCCAACATCCAATGGGAAATCTGGTCCGTAAAGGTCAATCATGTGATGCAGAAGGTGTCTGCCATGGCCGGCATGTGCGGCTGCTCCGGTAATGACACGAAGCATGAATTCTCTGGCATTATGTCCTTCCATGTTAATTCCACATGCACCTTCTTTGTTTCCTGAGAGGTCACAGGTACCGAAAGTACAGTAACAACACTGGTCACACATTGGGGTGTAAACCGGATTGTACTTGTTAAGTAGCTTATGATCCCATTCTCTCAGTCCGGAGATGCCGGGTTTTACAGTAGGTCCTACGTCTTTCTCTTCTTCAGCTACCTTTTCGATAGCACCCACAATGCTACCTATGGTGATCTGGACGTTTTCCAGTTCACTTACGGAGAACACGCCTGATTTCAGTTCACTCATTTTTATATTATCCTCCTGGATGGCCCTTGCGAATTACAATAGTGCAATTGCAATGGTTGTTACAAATTGAATAAAACTCAACGGTATTTACAGTATAGAAGACTGTCGGATTAAATATGAGAATCTGGTATATAATTGTTTTGGGTATTTGTCACGATTATACTTGTATAATTATTTGCTATGTTTTCGCCGTTTACATTTTGGATTGAAGTTCAAACAGGAATTGCAGCAAAGTATTATAAAAAGAAAAAAAGAGAAAATTTGAACATCTGGTATTCCAGACGTTCAGTTTATTTCATGCATTTACTGCTTCCTGCGAAGGAAGATAAATGAAATTCCAAGAATTGCAGCAATTGGAAGTGCAACTGTTGGGAATTCTGGGATTTCGTTGTCACGGCTGAAGCAGAAAGTAACGTGACTGATCTCTTTATCATAGGGTGCAATTAGTTGGGTATCGCTGTATGCACCAGCATAATAATAGAGGTTGGCAGCTGTAGAAGCTTTCACAATCACTGTGCACACAGGGAAATCGGAGTCCCAATCAAAGGTTTTGGGTGTGCTGTTAGAGATGGTAATGGTATTTCCTTCATGGGTGAAAGTTCCATCCATAACACCAGCGGTTGTTTGATTCCAGTCGTCTATCTTGTATGCAAAGTCGCCACATCCGCCAGCTCTTTCACATTCGGCGTCTGGTCCACCTGATGGGCTCCAATTTTCATTTAGAACTGGGTCTACACTTGCTGCTGTTGCTAGTGGAATAAGTGCCACTAGTATTAGCATTGTTACAAAAATCTTCTTTAACATTTGTACCACCTTTAAGTATGTATACTTACATTAGTATATATTCTTCATATTGTATAAGCATTCCCCAAACCATTTGCTAGATGCTCATTATTATGAGTTACTCAAAAAATGCAGCTCCAAAATCTACTCTTGTCAATTGAGGTTTAACCCTATATGTAGCAAACTAAGCAACCCCATCAGCGCAAGTGCGACAAGCAATAGTAATTGAGCACCTTTTATTTCTATTTGTAATCCCTCGATACCTATTTCACTATAACTATAAAAAAGTTCTATTTATTTAGATTGCTCATCTGGTATGCAATAATTGATTTTCTCGATGTTGCACTTTAACTTGATTCAGAATAATGGCTCAATTATCCGATAGCATTATAAGTGTGGAATCGGATTTTCTTAATCGGAGGATAGATTGGAAAACAGTTGCTGGATCTGCGGTATACAGGATCCTTACATGTCAAAGTGTTCGTTTTGCGGGCACACTTTTTGTGCAGAACATGGGTTGCCACAGCATCACGCTTGTTCAGATGTTGACTATTCATCCCGTTTCGGCAATTCTGCAGGAACCGGGAGGACTAACAATCAACCTGGCGGCGATGAAATGTTTAAGACCATTTTCAAAAACGCTGCAAAAGGTGCTGCGAAAGGAGCAGCCAACGATTTTGCTAATCGAACACGTCGTTCGTTTTACAGCAGTCCTTCGATGGCAATCTTGATAACTTGTGTTGCTTTGTTTTTCCTTGATGTAATTCTTGGAAGATCTTTAACCAGCATTTTTGCTCTCCAACCAATTACAATTTTTGCTCGACCATGGACTCTGATTACTCATATGTTCATGCATGCAAGCTTGTCGCACCTTTTCTTCAATATGATGGTGTTGTTTTTCTTCGGAAGGGAACTTGAAAGAAGGGTCGGAAACACAACGTTTCTCTATATCTTTTTCATCTCTGGCATCCTCGCAGCATCAGGTTACTCCCTGATTACTGATTACCCACTAATTCCTTTGGTTGGTGCCAGCGGAGCTATTATGGGAGTCTTTGCAGCACTTACGATTCTTGCTCCTGAACTTCCGGTTTATGTTTTCTTTTTCCCAATGCGTATCAAGCACGCCCTTATTTTGTTTGCATTTCTTGATTTCACCTTAATAGGTACAAATGATATGATTGCCCATACTGCTCACTTGAGTGGTATTGCAGTTGGGCTTTACATGGGTTTGCGGATTAAAGGCATGAAGAAAAAACGTAATAACAACAGGGGCTGATTTTATGGAGGGTAGGCCTGAGCGTCTTTCCTCTTATAGGCCAAAGCCACAAGAAGATGAAGAAATTCCTATTATTTTTATTGATATTGAGAAGAAGATCGCAGCATGGTCACCTGAGCTTAAACGTACTGTTTATATGGATGATCTTGAAAGTGGGCATAGTCTCAAAAGGGTGCGTGAAGTTTTTTTGCTGAAAGTTTTTAACTGGTGCCGAAATGGCAAATCAGTAATAGAGCTTACCAATGACGAGAGGATGCATTTTGAAGACGTTTCAAATGAGTTTTTACTTTATGGTGGAGAAATTCTCTACTCAAGAAAGAAACAAGGGAGAAAGTATGCTAACTCATTCCGTTTGGATATGGCTGACAATAAAGACAGTAATCTTCAAGGTTGGCGACTCGCTGAAAGGTTATGATTTATAAAAAAGATTGGGCAGGAGATAAAAAAGTGAGGTGGCTAATCCTTCTTCTTTGTGAACATCGAGAATGTGTGTCTCCTGCTCCACTGACAAATAGATTTAATTGGTTATAATGTTAACGGGGTTAACACAGTTTAATAATTGAATGATATCCTTCTTTTTTTACTTTGCAACACAAAAAGGATGTGTCAATTAAACTAACGCATGTTGTTTATTTCAACGAGTCAAATATTTTAAACTATTATTATCTCCAAATAAACTAATATATGATAACATCTTAAAACTAGCCGTATTGTTTTCATAGTGTTAAATCTATATATACATGATTAAAGTTCATAAATAATTGTTATTTGGGTTTATTCCATTTATTGTGAGGTACTATGACGAATGTAAAAACAGGTATTAATTCCATTGTTAATTACCTGAGTACTAAGAAAGAAGGAGGACGTAGAAGTATTGGTCTCCTGGTTGATGGGCCAAATGTTCTCCGAAAGGAGTTTGATGTAAATCTTGAGGAAATCCGCGATGTCCTCAAGGAATATGGAAACGTTAAAATTGGACGTGTTTTCCTAAATCAATATGCATCAAACAAATTGGTTGAAGCAGTTGAAAACAATGGTTTTGAACCTATTATCTGTTCAAGCGATGTAGATGTAAGGCTTGCAGTAGAGGGAATGGATCTTGTTCATAATCCGAATATTGATACCATTGCTCTTGTTACAAGAGATGCTGATTTCAAGCCTCTTTTAAACAAAGCCAACGAACACGGCAAAGAGACTATCATCTTTGGGGTACAACCTGGTTTTTCCACCGCACTGAAAAATTCGTCAGATTATGTTATAATGCTCAATGAAGATTTCGAAGAACTTGCTGAAGAATGAAGGGAATTCACGGCCCATCATTATCTTTTAAATCAAGAATGATTTCTTTGAGTCGGGATCTTGAAATCCCTCTCTTGGCTTCCGTACAATTTTTAATCCTATCAATAAGGGCGCACAATTCGTCATGTTCAAGGGTGCATCCCATGTCTTTGAGAATTCCTTTGAGAGCCTTCATGCCGGTGTGTTTGCCGACGACTAGATTTCGCTCTCCGCCAACCATTTCCGGGCTGAATAATTCATATGTTCTGGGTTCTTCCAGAATGGCCATTACATGTATGCCAGATTCATGAGTAAATGCATTCTTGCCAACAACTGCCTTGTTGACCGGCATCGTAAGTCCTGAGTATTCTTCAAGTTTTCTTGAAAGCTGATTGAGATTTGATACGTCATACCGCTCAATTCCATACTGGACGCGCAGTGCAACGAGTAACTCTTCAAGAGATGCGTTTCCTGCCCTTTCGCCAATTCCATTTATGGTTGTATGAAGCTGTTTTGCCCCGGCTTCGGCTGCTGCCAGAGTATTGGCTGTGGCAAGGCCAAGATCATCATGACAATGAATACAAACGTCTGTTTTTACAGTTTCCTTGATTTTGCTTACAAGATAGTGGGTAGTGCTGGGATTGAGAATCCCTATTGTATCGGCAATGCTCACATATTCAACATTGTATTTTTCTGCTTCACGGAATACTTTCTGGAGAATGCCTACATCTGTACGCGTTGCATCTTCTGCTGCAAATCTCACCTTGAGGCCGTGGTCTTTTGCATATTCAATAGTATGCATTGCACACGCAACCACATCATGGCAGCTTTTGTGATATTTGTACCTTAAATGGAGATCGGACATGGCGATAAAAATGCTTACCATATCCACGTCACAATCAAGGGCTGCATCTACATCAGTGGTTATTGATCTTGAAAGACAGCAAATTTTGGCATCAAGGCCCATGTTACTAATGGCCTTGACAGTATCCTTTTCAGAACTTGAAACAACCGGGAACCCAGCTTCAATAACTTCAATTCCAATGTTGTTCAACTCGGAAGCAAGATCAATTTTTTCTTCTTTTGTAAATGCTACCCCCGGCGTCTGCTCTCCATCCCGGAGGGTGACATCACAAATTTCGATGTCAATAGGTCCAATGTCTAGGGAATCCATGAGTTTGTTTCGGGAGTACATGTCATCTGAATGCATAATAATCGCTGTCAGACGTAATTTAAGCTCTCATTTAAATAAGTATCCATTGGGCATTATCGAAGCTTCGATTCTACCTTTTCATAAAAACCAGTAATATTAGTTGTAGCAAAACGTGCAGGGTTTGATGCTTCTGTAAGTGTAATCACATCATTCATTTTCATAGTGAAATTGTGCTGTCCGTCAATGACAATGGCTGCCTCCTTTTCAGGAATGATGATTTCAACCCTTATGCTTCGGTCAGAAGGAACTACCCATGGTCTCGCAGACAACCGAAACGGGGCTAACGGGACAATGAGTGTTGCATTTACGCGAGGATCAATTATTGGTCCACCTGCACTCATTGCATAAGCAGTAGATCCGGTTGGTGTGGCGACAACTACGCCATCAGCCCTAATTTCTTCAATTTTGCAATGGTCTACAGTTATGCGGAAAGTCATTATTTTGGCAGGCCTGGCTGTTGTTAATACTACCTCATTTGTAGCGCATGGTAACTCTTTTTCGTTAAGCATTACTCGCAAACGCTTCCTTTCTTCATACTCAAAGCCATCTAACATTTTCTCAATTGTGGGGATGGAATCCTCTTCAGATGTTTCGACAAGAAATCCAAGATTGCCCATGTGGATTCCCAGCAAGGGGAGTGGATCTTCCATTTTTGAAATGTTGCGTAGGACTGTTCCATCTCCGCCGATTGAAACAACAAGGTCAACGCCTTCTTCCCTCATCCTTTCTATGGGAATAATTTCTGCGTCAGTAATTTTACAATAAGAAGCTGAATTAGGGGTAACTGCTATAGCAACTTTATTTTTAAAATGCTCGACTACAGTTTTTACCATTTCTCTTGCATCGGTTTTATCATACCTTGAAACGATGCCTATCTTCCTGATTTTCATTGGTACTCTCCCCCAATACAATCCAATATGGATTTATGTACATATCCATTTGACGCTACCATCGAAAGCCGATTTATAGCATTACATTCAAGCAACAAAGGGTTTCCTATGCCATTAGTTACGGTGCCGCCTGCTTCTTCTAATATTAGTTTCCCAGCTGCAACGTCTATTAATCTTAACGAATTTCTCACATCTACAATCGCATCCATTTTACCAGATGCGACGTAACAAAGCTCGAGTGCAACACTTCCAAGAAGGCGTACTCGCCTAATTTTTCTGGCAATTTCAATTGTATGTTCAATGTTTTTTCTGTATCCATAAAGGCTGGCACAGGCATTTTTCAATTCTTTTACTTCAGAAATTTGAACTTTCTCACCATTGAAATATGCACCTTCTCCCGCAATGGCATAAAAAGTGTCATTGTTTGAAAGATTCCTTACATATCCGAAATCAACTCTTGAAAGATCTGCATTGCCAATTGCTATGGATATGCTATAGAATGGTATTCCCATTGAAGCATTATAGGTGCCGTCAAGGGGATCTAGCGCGATAGTGATTTTCGGTTCAGTTCCAAGTATGATTTCCCCAATTTCCTCGCTGAGGATTTTCATAGGAATTCCGGTGTTCTCAAAAACTTCCAGAATGGCTTTTTCTGCAAAATCGTCTATTAACCTGGTGGGAGTTCCATCTGCACCGGTATATACTTCATTGTAAGCTTCCGGCGTTCCAACGAGTGTGCTAATCGCCTCAATAGCTTTTTCCGAGGCTTTCTCACAGATGTCCAAAAAAGTGGCTGTGTTTTCCATAAAAAAGAATGGGCATCAGATGCCCATGTTTTTGTTAGTTTTGGCAATGGATTTTAGCGGATCGCTTTCAAGTTCTGTCATTGCACGAATTGCATCTACATTTTCAGGTATCACGTCGGATTCCTGATGGATTGCCTGGAAGAAGTATAATTCTCCTTCGTACATTGTGATAGATTCATCCCAAATGCAGTTTTCCCACATGTCTCCACGTGGCCTTCCGAGGTCTTTTGCAAGCTCCATTACCTCTGCTGTGGAAGTGATTCCATCTCCAACAAAACGAATTCTTGATTGCTTTCCGAGAATTTCCTTTACATCTTCCGCAGTACAATTTTTCTCAAATTCGAGATTCAAAGTGTGCAAGTGCATGAGTGTGGTTGGCAATTTAACAGCAGTTGTTGCAATGTTAATGTGCGGGATTACTGTCTTTACATCCGGGCCGTGATGGGATGGCAATTTTATGGGATTTGGGACAATTGCATTGATGGGTCCCTTTTTGATATCATTTGGATCAGCAGATCTGCGCATGAGGGTAACTCTTGCTTTCTTTACTCCAAATTCCCTGTCTAGTGGGGTTAATACTCTGCAAAGACCTGTGGTAT
>CAZHNA010000021.1:0-18447 GCA_964532775.1 uncultured Methanosarcinales archaeon | reverse complement strand
CCGGTCTCTCAAAGACAACTGTTTCATAGCGTGGAATGATGTGATACTTAAACAAAGCAAGAATCGGATTATCCTCCACTTCGCCTGCAGGACAATAAGCCTTTTTCAATTTCTTGTTAATTGCTGTTTCATCATCATCAACTGAAATGTAATTTTCACTGGAAGAAGACATCTTCTTTCCGTCAAGTCCCAATAGAATAGGAGTGTGTATACAGAGAGGAGCTTTGTAGCCTAAGCCAGGTAGACCTTCCCTCGCAAGCATATGGATTTTACGCTGGTCAATTCCACCTACAGCAACATCCACACCAAGCATAGCGATATCAACTGCCTGCATGATAGGATAAACCATCTGAGACACTTTCGGATCTTCCATTTTCCTGCCGACTTCATCCATACTCCTACGAGCACGGTTTAGTGAGGAAGAACATGTGAGTTTCAGGACATTGAGCATGTATTCCGGGCTCAATTGAAAATCAGATCCATATACGAAGTTTGTTTTTTCAGGATCAAGACCCAATGCAAGGAAACACCTTTTGTTATAATCCGCAATCTTTCGGACTTCTTCAAGAGTTCCTTTCTGATTGAGATAAGCATGTACATCAGCAAGCAGAACGGTGATTTCAAATCCCGCATTTTGCAAATCCAGGAGTTTGTTGACAGTAAGTACGTGACCAACATGGATTTTGCCGCTTGGCTCATATCCTGTATAGACAGACGGAGATTCCTTGGATTCCAGCAGTCCTAACAGTTCCTTCTCGGTAACGATTTCCTGTACATTTCTTTTGATAAGATCAATTCTCTCCATAGATTCACCGCACATCGATAATATGAAACAGATATAAAGGTATGAACACCCTTATTCAATCCAAAGTTATATACCTTTTGAGATAATCCGAGCCCGCATCCGTGCTGAAAAGAGGGATATCCCACTGCTGTGCAATACGAGTTCGGGTCGAAATCGTATTTTCTTTCTTTAAAGGATCGAAACCTTCTATAGGATATTGTTCACGATGCACGGTTATTCCCCGTCGCTGCCATGAAGGGACCTTGGATACATTAATTCCTCTCTGGAAAAGCAATTCATGAATATCACTGGACTTTTTCCCATACAACTCATGGAATGCCTGCCTTTCATCTACACCTTCCGAAACAAGTGTGTAAAAGCCGTAAGAAAAAATACAATTTCTCCATGCTTCCGCCTGCCTCCATTGCATGTAGGAAACAATTTGATCCGGTTGCACAGGTACAATTCTTGAATCAAAGGATACCGGGATGTCAAGTTCCATCAGAATAGAAAAAGCACTGCTCAAAAAGCTGGGAATAATAGAATCCAGTTTTTCAATTCTGCCTTTAAATGGTATATCAGCAAAAACAATACTTGCTTCATCTGAAAAAGTGTATGTAAATGCAGGGTTTAACCCGCTTTTTGTGAAAAAAAGTTCCAGTGAAGTAGCCATTGCGGAAGCAAGTCGCCTGTCGTAAGGCTTCTCACATCCGAGTTCACTAAGTGTATTTTTAAAATTTCTTCCGTCGATGCGAATGATTATGGGAGGCGCACAACGTAAGTCCGAATAGATCTCCCGGTCTTTCATAGTGAAAGATCATTCCTCTTCTTCGGTTTCCTTTTTCTGGAACCTATTTACAACATCCCTGATAAGGACAATGTCACCGCTTGTAACTACCCAGCGGTAAGGCATAATGACGCCCCGTGTGGGAACATCAAACATTTTCCTGTTGATCTCAGAAATAGCAAGACCGCTCACTTCCCCTGCTTCAACATTGAGTACAACGTCGTTTACTTTCCCCACATAAGTACCAGAAGTGGTGTAGACATTAAGCCCGAATAATGATGTAATATCTGCGCGCATGTTATTCCCTGTTTTGTTATTAAGAGATGAAACGTAAATTATACCTATAAATACATTTTCTTAAACAATAAATAGTTTGGCTAAAAGCCGCAGTAACAATGGTTTTTTAGGATACATGCTACCAACAAGTATATATGATCTTCACAACAGCCTCCAGTTTAAGGTGATTTCTCATGCTAACAAGCACCTATATTCATATTCCGGGCATCGGCAAGGCAGTTGAAAAGAAAATATGGTCTACCGGGACGCGGTCATGGAATGATTTTCTCGAAAGAAAAAATGAACTACCGATTGCTGCTTCCAAATCCGAAAAGATTTGCCAGGGAATAGAGGAATCAATGGAAAAACTCAAAGCGAAAGATTCAGAATATTTCGCTGGCTGCTTTCCATCTTCTGAACACTGGAGAGGATACAGATCTTTTACCGATTCAGTGGCATATGTGGATATCGAGACTACCGGACTTTCCCCTTCGAGTTCAAAGATAACTGTTGTTGGAATTTACGATGGGAAAGATGTGAAAAGCTTTGTTCATGGAATTAACCTTGATGATGTTGTAGAAGAACTATCGAAATACAAATACCTTGTAACCTTCAACGGAGCACGTTTTGATCTTCCTTTCATAAAGAAAGAATTTCCGGAAATCGAATTCAATCAGATGCATGCGGACATCATGTATTGTCTGAGAAGAATCGGATATTCCGGCGGTCTTAAGAAAATTGAAGTCAATCTGGGCATTTCAAGAAGCGATGATACTACCGGGATTGACGGATTTGAAGCTGTAAGGCTCTGGCACCGTTACGAGAGAGGAAACGAAGATGCACTTGACATTCTTCTCGAATACAACCGCGAAGATATTGTTAATCTGGAAAAAATCCTTGAACTCACATACGAAGACCTGATGAAACACACTTTTGGCACTCAGTAAATCCAAACGAAAGGATGGAAATGAAACCTGATATTTCAAAATTCCCTGATCTTCCCGGCGTTTACCTGATGAAAGACTTTTCCGGGAATATAATCTACATCGGGAAAGCTAAAGCTCTCAAGAAGCGAGTTAGCCAATACTTCCACTCTCCTGCAAACCTTACAACAAAAACCCGCCGAATGGTGGAAAAAATATCCAGTATTGATTACATTCTTACCTCTTCTGAAATCGAGGCCTTGATTTTAGAAGCTAATCTGATCAAGAAAAATAGGCCTCACTACAATGTAGTCCTCAAGGATGACAAACGCTATCCTTACATCAAAATAACCCAGAAAGAAAAGTATCCGCGTATTTTCCTGACACGACGACGGTTGATGGACGATGCCATATATTTTGGACCTTACACAAGTGTGACACCTGTACGAAAAACACTTGACATGATTAACCAGCTATTCCGAATTCGAAAGTGCAGGAAAAGACTCAATGAAAAACCACAACGTGCCTGCCTGAATATGCACATTGACAGATGTTTGGGACCCTGCACCGGAAAAGTTGACAGCGTAGAATACAGGAAAAACGTGGAAACAGCTGTGAGGTTTCTTAAAGGTGATACTAAGGATTTGCTTGGGATCCTTACCCGGCAAATGGAAGAATATTCCAGTAACCAACAATATGAAGCGGCTGCAACTACCAGAGATCATATAGAAGCATTACATGATTTTGAGAATCAGCAACGAAGCACTGCTGGGATAGATGATCAGGACGTAATTGGAGTCGACTGTGATGAGAAAAATGCTTTTGTGCAGCTATTCTTTGTACGCAGCGGAACAATGGTCGGTCGAGCAGATTTCATAATGAATCGTGGGAAAGCGGCGATTGGAGAAATCATTTCTGGATTCGTGGAACAGTATTATCGAGATTCACCCGTTCCCCCAACAATAATTGTGCAGGTGGATCCTAACGAGAAAGAAATCCTTGAAAAATGGCTTTCAGCTCGTGCCGGAAAAGGCATTACCATTCAGATTCCTTCAAGGGGAGAAAAGAAAAGGCTCATTGAAATAGCTATGATGAATGCTTCCATGGCAATGGAAAGAGAGCATTCATTGAAAACGATGGGTGCATCTCCTGACAAAGCATTGTTGATACTTAAGGAAAAAATAGGTCTTGATAAAGTTCCCGAACATATTGAGGGTTTTGATATATCCAACATTTCCGGAACCGATGCCGTTGGCTCCATGGTGGTTTTCCGCAAAGGTATGCCTGCAAAGGCTGATTACAGGCTTTTTAACATCAAAACAGTTGAAGGAATCGATGATTTCTCCATGATGGCAGAAGTCGTAGGGCGACGGTATCGAAATATCAATGAAGATAAGAAAAACAAACCGGATCTTATACTCATTGATGGTGGAGAGGGACAAGTCAACGCTGCACAACAAGCACTCGATGAGATTGGTGTCAGCATTCCCCTTGTAGGCCTTGCAAAAAGATTTGAACATATCATATTTCCCCGTCATGCAGAAAAGAAGGTCCTCATCCTCCCACACACCTCCCCAGCACTCAAACTTCTGATGCAAGTCAGAGATGAATCCCACCGGTTTGCAGTGACATCACACCGCAGGAAAAGAAGCTCACGCTTATCCCATTCAGAATTGGATGCAGTGGAAGGGCTTGGAAAAGAGAAGAAAAAGGCTTTGTTGCAGCACTTTGCCTCTGTGGAAAAAATCAGGACTGCATCAGAAAAAGAGATCATGGAAGTCCCCGGAATTGGGAAAAAAATGGCTGCTAAAATTGTGAACCATCTTAAAGACTAAAACAATTGAAAACACGACAGTTATTTAATCCATATAGTCAGATTTGTTATTGGGGATTTATTTCGGGGGTTTTAGATGAAATGCAACAGAATACTGATAGCTGTGGCAGGATCAGCACATTCATACAAGGTGCTTGAACAGGGTCTTTCGACTGCAGCAGACCTTAGTGCAGATGCTCAAATAATATATGTGATCCAGCCACCTTCACTACTTTCAGGACAATCTTCATGGACTCCTCCAAGACGTATAGTCGAAGAAGTGGGGAAAGAAGTATTCAACAAAGCCCGTAGCATTGCAGAAGAAAAAGGGGTTTCCATCAAGACAACGATAGCCGAAGGGAACGCTGCCGAGGAAATAATGGCCTTTGCGCAAAAGCGGGAAATGGACTTAATTGTAGTCGGTGCTGTTGGTGAAAGCGGATCTTCCATTGTTCGCGTAGGAGGTGTGGCGAGGAAAATCGTCCGTAATGCCGGAAAGCCTGTTCTTGTTGTTCACTGACAGGTTTTAAATATAATGCATTCCCACGCCCAACAATGAAAAACTCCCCTCACAAAGAGATTACGCGGGAAATGGATTTAGCTATTGAAGAGCTTAAAGAGCTGGAAAGCTACCCACTTGAAAAGCTGGCAGAAATTGTAAAAGAAGTGGGATTTGAGTGTGAGAGATGTACGCGTTGCTGTACCAAGGAATACAATGATCATGTTTTCCTGCTTGAAAAGGACGTGGAAAAAGTTCTTAGCATTGATCCTGATTGCATTGCTCCAGCCCCATACTTTGATTTTTGTGACAGAGACGGAAAATTCTATGTTGAGGGATATGCTCTCAGATACAAGGATGATGGAACCTGCAAATTCCTGAAAAACGGACTTTGTAGCATTTACAATGACAGACCATCCATTTGCAGGATTTATCCCTACATGCTCCACAGGGAAATGGATGACGAGGGAAACCTTGAATGGAGACAGGTTTCAGGGCTAAACGAACATGGCTATTACCATGCAGACATGGATGATGAGACCAGTCTTGAAATTGCTCAGCAGGTCCAGGAATATGAAACCCTCTACCTGAAACAGAGAATTAACTTTTTCAAAACAGTATTGAAACACTTTAACGAAAATAAGCTTCGCCACGTTCAGAGGCAATATGACTTGTTAATGCGAGATTTTGAAGCAGGAAAAGAAGTCTATGTGCTTGTTTATCAAAAGGGAAGACTGAATCCCCACAAAGTCTGAACCCGTATTATTCCCAGCTTCCGGTTACTTTTCCCTTCTGGGCAAGTCTTCCCAAAACACGATGAACCTCTTTTGATATTTCCGAAGGCTGCATATTTTCGTATGGCGTTGAAGGAAGCGGAGTCAGGTAGTGAGCCCGCACTTTTCCACCCTTTTGGCTTATCCACTTGATCATATCCAGCGTAAGCAGCTGATCTTCTTCTGTTTCTTCAGGGAAACCGAGGATGAAATCAACTGCCGGAATTATATTATGCGCAAAACATAGTTCAACCGAATCAATAACATCCGAAGTAGTGTGACCCCTACCAATTGCCTTTAATATCCTCTCACTTCCCGATTGAGCACCAAGACTAAGAGTTTCGTTGGTACAGTAGCGGTTGATAAGTTCAAGCGATTTGTCATTGATAAACTCAGGACGCACTTCTGAAGGAAAGGTTCCAAAATATATTTTTTTGTCTTCAATATCTGCAAGGGAAGACAGAAGTTTTTCAACTTTATCGAATTCCGGTTTGATCCCGTTGCCACCATAAGCAAATGCGTTGGAAGATATAAACCTCAGATCGCTGTAATATTTTGCATATTTCACAATCGCATCAATGCTTCGATGTCGCATCTTGCTTCCGAAAAGCCGAGGAGTCTGGCAGTATTTGCATCTCCACGGGCATCCACGGCTTATTTCAATTGGACCTCTCGGGCCATCGGGATTAAAGCAGGGAAAAATGTCAAGGTTTACGTGAGATCTTGCGGGAGTTTTTACAAAGACTCCATTTTCCACATATGCGATACCTTTCACAACAGCGATGTTGCCGCCACTTTGGATCGTAGCCACAAGCTCCGGAAGAGTTTCCTCCCCTTCCCCGATAACCACGTAATCAAAATGCTTCAAAGCATCTTCCACGGCTCCTGAAGGATGAGGACCACCCGCAATGTAGATTGAATCAGTTTCCGAATTGTCAACTTCATAATAAATGGCTTCTTTCTGGGATGTGCTGAAGCTGTACACCATTATACCTTTCATCGGTTCCCGTACAAAATCTGATTCTGGAAGCAAGGGAGCAAGCACAGCAAAACTGTAGGTGTTTTTTTTGTTCCAGCGCAGATGAACATCCATAATACAACCTCATACCGTAACCAGTGAAAAGGGCACCAAAGTAAAACAAAGCGCTCCCAGAATGAATGTGACTACCCCTACCGCCATGCGCCTGCTGTCCAGTTTGCTTAAATCATCAAGGGGGGTTGGATGACCTGCTGCCGCGAAGAAGAGAAGGAAGATAGACCAGAATATCCAAACGGATGCATTCGCTTTCATAACGTAGGCCACGTATAGGGCTACAAGAGCAAGCACAATAGGCATTGATGATGAAATGTGTTTTGCCCTTTCGCCTAGCATTGCCCGCATGGCATGACCACCGTCAAGCTGTCCCGTGGGAAGGAGGTTCAGCAGCGTGATAAACATCCCCACCCATCCTGCAAAGGCGACTGGATGTAACATTTCCCCATTGTAACCAACCATCCAACCCAGCAATTCAAACAATAGCGGGAGTTGAAGATCGATAACCAGTGAGCCTGGCTCTGGAGAAAACTCAACTGCCGGCAGCGTGAGTCCAACGAAAGTGACAATTATCGATACGAACAGACCTACCAGCGGACCCGCAACGGCTACATCAAATAGCGATTTCCTGTCAGGAATTGGACCTTTGTGTTTAATAACAGCACCCATTGTCCCAATAATTGATGGGAAAGGGATGAAGTACGGAAGAGTTGTTTTCATCCCCCGGCGTTTTGCCATGAAGTAGTGACCCATTTCATGGGACCCCAGCACTGCCATTATCGCGATTGTAAAAGGAAGCCCTTCGAGGATTGCTGAAGGACCTGAAAACACATCGGCACCAAACATGCTGGCGCCTGCAAGCATTGTGGTAAAAATAGTTAGTATTGCCAGAATGACATTTGTCAGTGGGAATTTGCCATCATCTTGTACAACTGGTGTCGCTACAAGGACATCCTCGCCCATATTCGAAGTCAATTGCATCTGGTAACCCTTTGATGCAAATACAGGCCATAGGGATTTCTGTAGAATGGAAACATCTACACGAGGAGTTCCGTAGAAATAAACAGAACTATTATCGTAAGCTACTTCGTAAACTTTAAAATATGGATGAACCTGAGCATAGAGAAGCTGTAGCTCCTCCGGATTGTCCAGATCACTTTGTGAGATTTTGTCTGCCATGTTTACTTATCTTCAATTTCAATAGAACCATGGGTTCCGTCCACTCTGACAATATCCCCATCTTTCAATATCTTATAAGGGTCTTTCTCCAGCCTATCAACAAGAGGAATTTCGGAAATAATTGCACCTACCGCAACGATTGGTTCCGAATCAAGGTTGATCATGGCACCTGGTGCAACCTTGTTCTTGATTAGCTGATAGATGACATAAGAACCTACTGTGGAACCTTTGCCATATGGAAAAACCAGTACCTTGCCTGAAATTGATTTCCCGTAGAGCACATGATCAGGATCTACTATTTCCCCAGTTTCCGGATCAACATTTCCGAGGAACGAAATCGGATCTTTTGAAAGGAGAACTTCCCCTTCCGCAACCCCCTTGGATATTTTCCGGCCCTTAATTATCATCTGAACCACCTACCTTACTGATGCAGTTTTTCAGATCACAAAGTGTTGAATTTATCCTGCACATACCTGGAACATAGGCATAGGCTTTCCCGGAATTCACAGCCATATGCTGGAAATTATTTGCAGCGGGAGAGACAACCATACAAGTATCACAGAACACTTTTGCACCGCTTTTTTCAATGGTTTTGACAAGATCAGGATTATTTACAGCAACTTCCCGGGATGTGAATACCCAGAATTCCTTGTCAAGCGTTTTTCCTTGAACCATATTTGCAATTGATTCGAGTTCTTCAGGAGAACAATGTGGACAGCCCACCGCTGCAATATCGCATTCCGAATTGCCGTCACTTCCGCCAACGGTTGCGTAAACCTCTTCAATATCCGAGCTCTCAACAATCGCTACTTCTTCGGGGAAATCATAGCTCATTTTCTGAGCTTCAAGCGTTACGTTTTCAACATGGTACAATGCCACAGCCCCCGAAGCTGCCATCGCCGCACCGAGTGATTTGAGTTCATCTTTTGTGGAAATTGAAGACAATGAGAAAATAGGAACTCTATTACCACTTATTTTACCGGCAACATAACCAAGTGCCCCATAATCAGCACCCTTTAGATCGCATTCTACACGAATTCCTACGCTAGGAACTCGATTTTCATCCAAATGATAACCGTAATTAGCAGTTTTACCCACAAGGGCAGCTGATAGGGCGGAAGGACCGCCTTCACGATTTGTCCGGGCGCCAATTACCGAATTTGCATAAGAAACAGCTGAAGATTCACTCCATGCAAGATGATCTCCGTAACCTACGGAAAACCCTTCGAGATAATAAGGAGTGCAAGTGCACATTGTATTGATTCCGAGACTTCCGTATGCTTCTACAATCTGTTTCTGCTTTTCGGCAAATTCCTTGGAAATACCCATCTCGTCCCAGCGCACCATATCCATGCCTGCCGGATTGAGTACGGAAGGAACCTTCACCTGGCCCTTGAGATCGGAAATCCATTCCAAACCCGCATCACCTATGGTTTTATAAGAAACACCTGCGATCTGAGCACTTTTAATTGGAATAAGGCTCTCAGCACCATAGATATCACCAAGTGCCACCAGTATTTCCATGGCTTTTCTGAGGGTTTCGCCTTCTTCACCCTCAAGAATACGTTCTTCGTCAGCGGTAAGATACATAAAAAAAAGCCTCAATCGAGGGGCATCTTTGCCCTTTCGAATTTTTCGGACTCAGCCAGAACTTTGGTAGCATCAATGCCCACTTTGGTAGTGGTTCCATCCTCTGCACCTCGTGGATCGAGGGAACTACCCCTTACGTTAGGTATTATCATGATGTCAGAATCGCCTTTCACACGAGTTGCAATTGCGAATTCAACATCCTGCATATCAAAGATGTCAATATCCTCATCCACAATTATTACATGCTTGAGGCTTGTGTGTGCTGCAAAAGTCGCCATGATTGCATTTTTTGCATCGCCTTCGGTTTGCTTTTCAATCTGGACAACAGCATGTAAGTAGCAACACCCACCTTCAGTGAGAACTACATTTTTGACAGTTGTGACTTCGGACACCGCGCGAAATATCCGGGGTTCGTAGGGAACGCCCATCATAAGTAAGTGTTCAGAGCCAGCGGGTAGGATGCCGTGATAAATTGGATCTTTGCGGTGAAGAATACGAGTAATGTGAATTACGGGTTCCTTGCGCACCAGATCATATGTCCCTGTGA
Organism: uncultured Methanosarcinales archaeon; assembly: GCA_964532775.1. Taxonomy (GTDB): domain Archaea; phylum Halobacteriota; class Methanosarcinia; order Methanosarcinales; family Methanosarcinaceae; genus Methanohalophilus. The sequence continues at coordinate 8,243 of CAZHNA010000021.1, read as the reverse complement.
TGTCCACAAAAGGACCTTCATCCACTCTTTCCTCAGGATCGATATAACCTTCAAGCACAATTTCAGCATGGGGAACCTTTACCCCATTGCTGCATTCAAAAAGCTCGACAGGCCTTCCCAGAAGAGCTGAAGCATAATGGAATTCTTTGCCTTCTGGAACACGGGTTGTTGATGCAAACGTAATAGCAGGATGAGGAGATATTACAATCGCTACCGGCAAGGGGTCTCCTTTTTCGGAAGCTTTTTTGTGGAGTACATAACTGTGCCTTGGAGGTACAAGGCGTGCAGCAAGTTTGTCTTTCCCTACAACCTGAAGACGGTGTATAGCTGCATTCATAACTCCTTCAAACTCAGAGACAACTATGCCGGCTGTGATGTAAGGGCCGCCATCCTTCTCAAAGTGTGTCATTATCGGAAGAGAGAATAAATCTACATCCTCTTCGATAACTTCCATTGTAGGAGAATTGTCTACAACCTTTACTTCTCCATCAGGCTGGACTTCTGATAGTTTTTGGATGATAGAAGAGCGATCGACTCCCAACATTGATGCCAGTTCTTCGCGACTTCCCAAAACATTCATAATCGCTTTTGAGCCGTCAACGTCATGGAAAAGTACCGGTCCTTCGGTGTCACTCGCAATTGAAGGTGCTTTAAATTTTGCGGACACAGGATCTTTAACTTCAGTCAACCTGCCGGAAGAGCGAAGTTGTTTGATGAACTCTCTGAAACTCATTATAGATACTAATCAGAGAAACGATAAATATGTTATTCTAGGAAAGGAGGTAAGCCCCCCATTATGATGAAATGGGTTGGAAAGAAGGCTGTGAGGGGCTTCCAGTCTGTTGCAATAACTGTAACTAAGTATAACTTGTATAAAAACAATTTTGTTTGACTTAGAGGTATTACCTTTTCAGGTAACATATTCGTCATATTCATCTTCGTTTTCAAGGGATTCATTAATGCGCTTGAGAACTTCCGCAATGAGCATCTGGACTTCTTCAGAGTGTTCTTCTGGTGCTTGTGCCCCTTCTACTTCCACTAATCCCTTGATATCCGAAATAACATGGTGAATTACTGAAATCATTTGTTCGGTGTCGAGAAGGCCTGCATAATATGCATAGAAAAAAGTAGCTCCACTGCGCCGAACCTTTTTCTGGAACGCTGAATGTGCATTTGATACCTCTTGCCTGGAATAAGGTCGTTCCACAAAGGGCGCCAGTTCTGGCAAATTCTCGCCAATCCAGGTCATTTCAGCACGGTTGGACGTATTCCTGAAATCAGCACAAAGCCGGGCAATAACCCATTCCCTTGCCGTTAAATGAGTACTGGATTTAAGGTAGCGTGTAACATCAGAATAGGACTTCCGTTCCATTTTTTTGAACTTTTCATACTGGTTCATTTAGGCACCTTCACAAAGTATTGCAACCATTGAGATACATCGTTGCCACGGATAATAAGGTTATTCCCAAAAATGAAGCAACGATTGAAAATCGATCAAAGAATTTCCCCAATCATCCGCTTCCCCTCAAGCACATCCTCAAGAGAAAACACTTCCAGATTATAAATCCCCTTGAAATCACGAAGCTCCGTCAGGACACTGTAATCAATACACCCTCCACCAGGCGCCATATGCGCATCCCCACTGTATTCGTCGGTCCAGCAGCCCTGGTTATCATGGAGGTGGATATGAACCACGTATTCCGATATTTGTCTGGCAAAGTGTTTCAAAAGACCCTGATCTCCCCGGCATGTGAGATTTGCATGACCTATATCAAAAGTAACTCCAAGAGCTGGAGAATCTACAGTATACACTGCCTGCAGCAGTTCAGGAAACTCACAACACAGGTTGTCAGGATCTGTCCCCTCCTTGTTTTCAAGACCAAGAACCACATTCCTATCATATGCAAAATCAGCAAGGTGTTTAAGGGCTTCTGTCATTTTCCTGAAAGAGTGCTCACGATCTGAATGAACTCTCCCGGGATGGATTACAACTGCTTTTGAACCAAGTTCAGATGCGAGCTCAATTGATTCCTCCATCAATCTGAAGTGAAGCTTTCCCATTGCAGACAAATCAACTACAATATCGGAAGGATAGTTCGGCGTGTCAGCAAAATATGGAGCATGAATTGAAGTTTCAAGATTGCATGTAGATAATTCATCAATTATAGCCGCAATTGCCTCACTGTTGAGTTCATCAATATTGTAAACATCCAATTTCGGAATGTATAATTCCACTGAATCAACGTGTTTGTCCAGCACAGACAGGGAGGCAGCAAAAGACGACGCTCCAATCATACAAAGTACGTTCCGGTATTGTTTAATAACATTTTTGGTGAAAATGCAGACCAAAATCCTTATCTAAAAAACCTGTTATGCCACAAAGATGAAACTTTACGTCCCTCATGTGGACCACATGGAAGGTTTACAGAATTTTGGACAGGGCTATTGACATCAGGGCTATTGACATAAAAGTGGACACTCCATTTGCTTTTTTCAACATTTATACAGGGAACTGCTGAAATAGCAACCTAAAATTCAGCAGCGGGAGAGAAATCATTCGATGCATGATGATTATATCCTCAGATCCACCAAAGGATCCTGACTTTCTTAAAGCAGATTTCCGAAAGGTTTATGAATTATATAATATAATCCCAAGCATCCCTGTATTAGGTAATCTCACATTTATAAACTGGAGATTATGTATCTCCACGATTGCTCTTTATGATAATACAAGGAGCTAAAGTAAACTAAACAAAGGAGGATGAAAAGCGAATGGAACCACTCATGGGTATGGGTGTGCTTGCAATTATAGGAGCAGCAGCAACTATCGCTGGCGCATCTGAAGATCTTGAGTCTGACGTAGGGTCCCAAAGTAACCCAAACTCACAGGTCCAGCTAGCACCCCAAATGATGTACCCTCATAGGATTTTCAATAAAGCTATTTCTGGTGAACCTCCCTCTAACGCAATGTTAGGCGCTGTTGGTGGTACAATTACTGCCGTGCTTATGAGCGCATTCAGTCTATCTGTAGTATTTGCAATTGCTATAGGTGCACTTGTTGCTGCTCTTATCCACGGAACATACTGTACAACCGCGTATATGGGAAGAACTGCAAGCCAGAAACGTTTCAGACAACCAATCTACCTGGACATAATACGCTCCCATGTCCCGGTGATGATGGGATTCGCATATATTACTACATTCTGTATTATTGTTGTAGCTTATCTCATGACCACAGTCCTCGGACACCCCTTCTCACTGCCACTTCTGGCATTCATTTGGGGAATCACTGTAGGTGCTATCGGTTCTTCAACCGGTGACGTTCACTATGGTGCCGAGCGTGAATTCCAGAACGTGGAATTCGGTTCAGGTCTCAATGCCGCAAACTCCGGTAACATTGTCCGTAAGGCAGAATCCGGTTTGAGAAATGGTATTGACAACTCATGGTTCTGTGCCAAATTCGGTGGACCTGTAACAGGTATCGCTTTTGGTATGACCGTATTCCTGAGCGGCTGGATAACAACTGTTTTTGATCCATCAAAAGGAGCAAACTTCGGATGGCTTTCAGTCATTGCAGGTTTTGTAATAGTACTCGCTCTTGTTTTCTGGAACAGGAAGATTGAAGTCGAAGCACGCAACACCTACGGACCTTACAAGGAAGATGAGGTGGATGCATGATAGACATAGTCGGAATTCTTATCGATAACATCATGATGGTCATCGCGATTACTCTCGGTGGCGTACTGATTTCATGGAGTGTTCACTTCGTGCCTGTAGGTGGTGCACCTGCAGCTATGGCACAGGCACCTGGTATCGGAACCGGAACCGTGCAGCTCGCTGCCGGAGCAGGTTTAACCGGACTGGTCACAGCCGGTGCAATGCTCAATGCAACTGACAGCTTCCCCCTTATCCTTGCATCTGGTGCAGTGGGAGCAATGATCATGATTTCTGTTACAATGATCGTAGGTGCCTGGGTATACACTTATGGTGTAGGAGTACCCCCTGCCTCTGCAAAGGTCGATTATGACCCAATAACAAAAGACAGGCAGGATACTTACGTATCACAGGGAACAGAAGGACACGGAATCCCAACCGTTTCTTTCGTAAGCGGTGTCATCGGAGGAGGCCTCGGAGGTCTTGGTGGCGCAATGATTTACTATTCCCTTGTGAACGTTTCCACTGGCCTTTCAGCTACTAATCTAGTTGGCTTGGCAAGTATTTTTGCAGTAGGCATATTCTTTGTGAATGCTGTAATTCCATCCTACAACATTGGTGGTACCATCGAAGGTTTCCACGATCCTAAATTCAAGAGATGGCCAAAGGCCGTACTCGCATCACTTATTGTCACTTTCATGTGTTCAATTGTTGGTGTGCTTGCCATAGGAGGACTATAAAATGTCTGCAGGCGGAAGTAACGGAGGAGCCCCAGCGGCAATTCCCCAGAATAAACTTATCGCATTCGGCGTAATAGCTGGATTAGGTGGCGTTTACCTTTCCCATTACCTCGTAGAATATGTCAGCACTGCGTTCTCCTTTATTGGAGCACTTGCTGCAATCTGCGCAATCGTATGGGGAGCAGCAGCAGTTAGGCGTGTAGCAAGTTATGGACTCGGTACCGGTGTACCATCCATTGGTATGCTCGCTCTTGGTATGGGTGTAGTAGCCAGCATGTTTGGTCTTGCAGTAGGCGGCATTGCCGGTCCTGTAGTGGCCCTATTAAGTGCAGCACTCATCGGTTTTTTGATCGGTGCTCTTGCAAATCGTATAATGGGCATGGGAATTCCAATCATGGAACAGTCAATGACTGAAATTGCCAGTGCAGGATGTCTTGCAATTCTCGGACTCAGTGTAGCGATGACAGGTACTTTCCTGTTTGATGCAGTTCTGAACAACGTTGTTGCAACCGGATACATCGCATTGATATTCATTGCTGCAGGTCTTGCGATTTTGCATCCGTTCAATGCAAACCTTGGACCCGATGAGACACAAGACAGAACCCTTATGACAGGTGTTGAAAAAGGCGCAATCGCAATGGCAGTAGCTGGAATCGTAGCTACCACCACTGACGGCGCTGCAGCCGCACCTACTATCTTGATAGGACTGTTCATTTGGTATATGGCATTTGAACAATTCAGGAAATATATCGATAGGGACGCATACGAAGTCATTGGAGTCGGTCTCCTACCTAAAGAAGAGGAGGGATCAGAATGAGCATGGTACATGTTGCCCCTGAAACCCATCTGGTTATGGATCCTCTTAGCGGATTAGTCGCTGAGGAAAGGGAAGATATTATCAGCTATTCCATGGACCCAGTGATGGAAAGAATCGATGAATTAGATAAAATCGCCGATGATTTGGTGAATTCACTTGCCCCCGACAGGCCACTGATGAACTCTTTCGACGGAAGGGAAAACTCTTCCTACAAAGCAGGTATCTACGGGAACGCATTCTACGGAATCATTGTCGGACTTGTGGTTGCCGGAGTTATGGCATTGGTTCTCTACATGATGAGCCTGATTTCAATAGGATTGTGATATTATGGTTAATAAAAGAGAACCCGCAGAAGGATGGCCAATCCTGAAAGGTGAATACGATGCCGGAGATGCGAATAGCTGCGTTGCAGTAATCACTCTTGGATCACACCTTGATGGTAAACCCCTGTTAGATGCCGGGGCAGCCATTGCCGGCCCCTGTAAAACGGAAAACCTTGGACTTGAAAAAGTGGTAGCCCACATTATTTCAAATCCAAATATCAGATTCCTGCTAGTTACAGGTTCTGAAGTAAAAGGCCATATTACTGGAAACGCATTCTTGATGCTCCACAAAAACGGTATCTTTGAAAACCGTATTGTGGATGCTAGTGGTGCAATTCCTTATGTGGAAAACCTTACTGATGAAGCTGTAAAAAGGTACCAGGAACAGGTCGAATGCATTGACCTTATCGGCACTGAAGATATGGGTCAGATAACTGCTAAGATCAAAGAAGCAGCTGCTAAAGATCCAGGTGCTTTTGATGCCGACCCCCTTCTGCTTGAAGTCGGGAAAGAAGAGGAAGAGGAAGAGGAAGTTGGCGGACTTAAGCCAATGGCGTCCGAACTCGCAACTATCAGGAATAGGATTCTTGACATTGAGAGGGAAATGGTCAATATTGGAAACCTGAATAAGTTCCATGCAGGTATCCATGCAGGTAAGATCGAAGGAGTGATGGTAGGACTTGTGATTACCCTTTCACTTCTGGGGCTTATATTGTTCGGGAGGTAAGTAAAATGGCAGAAGAAGAATCCGGACAAGGCGTGCCAATGGTCATCGAACCTTCAATGGGAGCAATTGACTCCAAGATTGACAGCATTCGATATAGGGCACAGCTTATCGCAAGAAACCAGAAACTTGATTCCGGCGTCTCCGCAACAGGAGTACTCGGTTTTTCACTTGGTTTTATTTTTGCCATAATAATGGTACTGGTACTCCCACTCCTTGTATGGGGGGTGATGTGATATGGATGGTACACAAGACAAAATCCCGGCAGTGGTCGTGGACCCCGATGATTTCAATGAGGTCCTCAAACACCTGAACGAAATCGATGAAAAAGTCGAGTTCGTGAACAGTGAAATAGCACAAAGAATCGGAAAGAAAGTAGGAAGAGATGTTGGTATCCTCTACGGAGCTGTAGCAGGTATCATAATGTTCTTACTCTACATTTCAATATCACCAGTACTCTTCTGAGAGGAAATAAAATGTTCAAATTTGACAAGAAACAGGAAGTTTTCGACATTGGTGGGATAAAATTCGGTGGCCAGCCAGGTCAGTACCCCACTATACTTATCGGTTCCATGTTCTACAACAGGCACAACATTGTGACTGATGAAGACAAGGGAACATTCGACAAGGAAGCTGCAGAGAAACTCTGGGACAGCATGATCGAGATGAAGGACATCACCGGAAACCCATGTGTAAACCAGATTGTGGGTGAAACACCGGAAGCCATCAAGAACTACATTGATTGGTTCATTGAGTACGATGACACGACACCCTTCCTCATTGACTCATCTGCAGGAGAAGTTCGTGCTGTAGCTGCAGACTACGTAACTGAGATTGGCATAGCAGAACGTGCTATATACAACTCAATTAACGCAAGTATCCACGATGATGAAATTGAAGCCGTCAAGAGAAGCGACATTAACGCTTCCATTGTACTGGCTTTCAATGCAGTTGACCCAACCGTCAGCGGTAAACTCGAGATTCTTGAAGTCGGTGGTGCAGGCCACAGCATGGGAATGCTCGATATTGCTAAGGAATGTGGAATCACAAAACCGTTGGTTGATATTGCAGCAACACCACTCGGAGCAGGCGCCGGTGCATCAATGAGAGCAGTTATCGCTGTCAAAGGTCACCTCGGTCTTCCAGTAGGCGGTGGATACCACAACCTTGCTTCCGCATGGGACTGGATGAAAGACTACAAGAAACAGTTTGAGACAAAGGAACAGCGCAAGGCAGTTTACATGCCTGCTGATGTTGGAACAAACCTTGTTCCACAGATACTCGGTTCAAACTTCCAGCTCTTTGGTCCTATCGAGAACACACCTCTCGTCTATCCTGCTACCGCAATGGTAGACATCATCCTTGCTGAGACCGCTAAGGAACTCGGTCTGGAAATTATGGACGAGAACCACCCTGTGAACCAGTTGGTATAATCCAACTTCGTTCACTTTTTCTTCTTTTTTCTTTTTTAAAATCAATTGGATTTCTTCACGCCGAGCTTTGCGCACATATCCTCTACTGGACATACCACGCATTTCGGAGAAATTGGCCTGCAGATTTCTTTCCCGAAACTCACAAGCAATTCGTTGACGTCCCTCCACATATCCTCAGGGAGAACGTCCTGAAGTGCAACTTCTGTTTGATCAGGATTAGAAGTATTAACAATACCAAGCCTGTTGGATATTCGATGCACATGCGTATCCACCGCAACAACATCTTTTGAAAAAGCATAAGCCAATACACAGTTTGCTGTTTTTCTCCCCACGCCCGGCAGCTTAAGAAGCAAATCCATATCATCCGGCACTTCACCACCGTGTTTTTCCAGAAGGATAGAAGCTATCTGGATTACTCTTGGAGCTTTCATTCTGTAAAATCCAACGTCTTTTATGAGATTTTCAATATCATCAACATCTGCAGCAGCAAACTCTTCAGGAGTATCATAGCGTTTGAAAAGGCGCCTAGTTGCAACCTGTGTAACTTCATCA
>CAZHNA010000020.1:0-18854 GCA_964532775.1 uncultured Methanosarcinales archaeon | reverse complement strand
CATGATCGGCCAGGGCTGATAAAACGAGTAAAAAAGTGATTAACGGCTTAATGACCTACTCAAATGATAAGTTTTCATTTTTTTTGTATGAATTTAGAAGCAAAAATAACTACAATTCCTTACAATTAATCAAGCAAGTAGATTATGTGATAGCATCTGACGAGATATCTTTGGCGGACATTGTTGCTATTTATGAAAAAAAGGAAGCTTTGCCAGATACAAAAGGTATTCCTTTCCCTCAAGCAGATAATTTTGAACGCATTGTAGACCTACTTGGTTTGTTATATGAGACAGATCTTACAAAAGATGAAATAACTTCAAATTATGAATTTGATCCGCGCCAAACTCAATATTATACTGCAGCTGGTAGATATCTTGGTTTAATTGACAAATACTCAGATGGTGTGACGAAAGAAACGACTTACAGCTTAACTGATATTGGAAGGGCTATATTAGGAAAGAGCTATAAAGCAAAATACTTGGCACTTGCAGAAAAAATCATGGAACATGCTGTTTTTAGAGACGTTTTCTCTCTTTGTTTAGATAAATCTGATGTAATTGATATTTCAGATATTAAGGTTATCATGCAAGATCAATTAGATTACAGTTCTTATACTCTTGAAAGAAGAGCGAGAACTGTTCGCGGTTGGATTTACTGGATTTTCAGTCTTAGATGAATATAAAGAGTTTATGGAAGTACCTGCTTTTTTCCGCCAGCCCATTTCAAAAAAGGTTTTGCATTGATTGTCATATTTCAATTACTTCAATTTCAGGGACTTCTTCTCGCATTACATTTTTTGGGACAAGTCTACCCCAAGTATTGTACAGCAACTTCTTACCGATAAAAGTGCTGGTTTTTCTGAGTTTGAAACGGCTTTCATTTTCCTTGAACCAATCCCTCGTCTTTGCAACAGGCAGGATGTGTAATTCCCTGATATTTACAAAATAGTAGTATATATAATCGGCTTCTGTATACAGGAAACATCCCGGTGTTTGTTTGATGTCGTTGCTTATTGTCTCAAGAAAGTAGTTGCCAGACTTTTCATATCTGTCAACCTTAACTTCAATATAAATGTCTGTAATCCTCTTCTAAAGCGTGTTTTTCCATATTAGGTCTATATCTTTTATCTGGTATTCGGGAATTTGCTCAACGTTGATAATTTCCAAAGTTGCCGGGAATTGATGAAGCCATTGTTCAAGATCCTGAATTCCACAGCTTGCGACCTTTTCCATGTCTTTCATCTCGTAACCCAGATTCATGTTTCAGGGTTCGCCTACATATTATAAAAATTAATGTAAATTCAAGTCAAAACACAAGAACCCCTGTTTAATTTTAAATGTATCCAGAAAAGCCATTTTGAAAAAGAATCTCATAATTAACCTAACGATTGATTCTAAAATAACCTCAGGTTTCAATCCAAAACAAAACTAAAAAAAAGTTTATTTGAGGGTATGGTTCCCCTGAACTCATACCCTCAGCCCCATTACGTATTCCACCACTCCACCAATTAGCCGAAAGTCCCCCGATATCCGGCTCGAAAAGGGTTGAAAGCTTGATTTTAAACTTCCCAATCCCCATAGTTAGTAGGTTAATTTCGAATATAACCTAAATGGTGTAGTATATTAAAAAAGGGCTAAAAATTATAATTTCATTTATTATAAAAAAATATCATAAAATAAAAAGACGTTTCATGTTGCTGAAAAATACCCGAATATCTGTCAACTCTTTTCTATTAGAGAGCACTGTCTTATGATGGCAAGGGTGAGATTAGTTATATCCCCTAACTTTCAAAGCATACTTACCATCCTTATTCAATTTGAACATTTACAGCGTTTTTTACCTGAGAATACTTTTTCTTCCTTATCTGAATGAACAAACTCTTCACACACATATAAAGGAGATATTTCCCACTCATTTTCGTCCTTACAGAATCCACAATTTCTGCACGTACAAACCTTTTTTACTTTTTTATCGTCGATATCAAATCCTCCCCTCTTTTTATAATCAACCCGATCACAGATTACATCCCTCTTCCTTACCTTAAACTCAACGCTCGAGAATTTCTTCTGAATAGAGATGTGCCCAGAAAGGTAGGTGGAAGAAATAAAAATAAAATGGGAATTTTATGATGTTCCCAAGTAGTTTCAAATTTGGCTCATCAACACTTGTTTTTTCTCTTCAAATTCATCTTCAGTGATTACACCAAGTTCTTTTAATTCTCCCAGTTTTTTCAATTTTGCAATGGGGTCATTGGAGTTAGATGCCATCGATTGTTCAGTTGCTATGTTTCTGTGAACAGCTCGTGATCTCATTTCCTTTGGTTTATGGAGTACCCATTCTTCACTCATAAAACTCTTCTTTTTCTTGATTGAAACTGGATCCACAGCTATATCATTTAGTGAATTTTTAAGGGCTTCTATAACTTCCTGTGCTGGTCCCTTTTTGAGGTGATTCACTACTATTTTGTCTCCATCATCGGAGAGAATGTCGACATGATCATGTATCTTACCTTTGAAATAATATGCAACATTTAGTCTATGGAAAGGAACATCAATTAATTCATATCGTCCAAGTAGTTTCCTTTCAACAAATATGACGCGACTATCTGTAATCACAAGGCAGTCCTTTGGACCAATTTCAAACCGATCGAGTTTGTGACATATTTCTTCATTGGGACCTAAACATTCTTGTATTTCTTTTGGCAGTTCACTTTGATCCATTTTATACACCTAATTTAAAAAATATAGCATGGTATTTCATTTAAAATCTTTGTTTATTTTGGTTCTAATTTTTCAGGGATATCCAGTTGATGATGTTTGGGTCAGTTTCATCATTATGGCATTTATGGAATTTTTTGATGGCTAGTTTGTAATCGTGTTTTGTCCAGGTTTTGACATTTCAACGCTTGATTTTGCTTACGAGGTTGATAATATTGTCTTTTGTGGCCTTGGACAAATCGGTTTCTAACAACCCTGTTAGTATATTGATTTCACCAATATATTTGAGAATACGGAGTTTTGGGAGGCCATCTGCAAAAAGATAATTATCGAACTTAAAAAGAAGAGATTTGTTTTCTTCATTGTAGTCTGCGTCACGAACTTGTTGTTCTGCAGCTTTCAGTGCTTTCTCAGCATTGACAACCCCCTAACACTCACCTTTCCTTTTTCTGAATAGAGATGTGCTCAGAAAGGTAGGTGAAAATATTGTGGGATTTAAATTGTAAAATAGAAGCCTCGGGCGTGATTCGAACACGCGACCTAGTGATTACAAATCACTCGCTCTGCCGGGCTGAGCCACCGAGGCGCATTGAGCTACCCTTACATACCAATTATAGCAAATAAATTTTATGCTTGTGCGTGCATATCTAGCACTTATGTGGCGTGAAATGGCGCGTATTGGAAGTAAACTGGTAAATCATGGGCTGGTAGAATCGAATTTTGGGAACATTAGTGTCCGGAAAGGTAATAATTTATTGATCACCCGCACTGGCTGTTGCCTTGATGAAATAAGTGAAGAAACAGTTGTGGAGGTTCCCATAGACAGAAATTCCTTGCTGGATAAACTTGCTTCTTCTGAAACCGCAGTTCATCGTCAGATCTATCGCAATACCGATGCTGGGGCAATTGTGCATGCCCACTGCCCTTATTCTGTGACTCTCTCATTGCTTCAGGAGCATGGCAATATTTCTCCGATTGATAGTGAAGGAGTACTTTTCCTTGGTGATGTTCCAATTGTTAAGGGTAAAATCGGAAGTGAAGAATTGGCAGAATCAGCATCTTCAACCCTATTAAATCATCACGGAATTATTGTTTATAGCCACGGGACAATTGCCATTGGAAAAAACCTTGATGAAGCCTACATTTTCACAACTCAAATAGAACACTCTTGCAAAATACGTTATCTTTATGATTTGGCACGCAAATAACGGGTAAAAGCTATTTACACCGGATGCTTAAAGAACAACACACACATGACCCTCGAAAAACTCAGACCTTTGACCGCCACCTACATGGAATCAATTGCAAAAATAGCAGTATCCGTAGGTTTGACTCCAAATCATGTATCTTTAATTTCACTCATTTTTTCTTTGCTGGCGGGGATTGCTTTTTACTACTCGTTGGAAGTTGCATTTTACGCTCTTGTGGCCGTTATATTTGTAGCTCTAAACTCGTTTTTTGATGCACTAGATGGAAGTATGGCTCGCTATCTGGGAAACGCCAGCAAAAAAGGGGATTTCCTCGATCATGTTATTGACAGATATGCAGACATGTTCATAATCGGTGGTATCTTCTTTGGAGGACACGTAGATTGGCAGATAGGCGTCCTCGCTCTTGTCGGTGTTTTATTAACAAGCTATTTGGGCACACAAGCACAGGCTCTTGGAATCGGTCGCTTTTACGGTGGTCTCATGGGTAGGGCTGACAGACTTGTACTTATTATGCTTGCAGCTATTGCTTATGTGATATATGCGCAGCCACTGGCTGGTTATACAATTCTTGGATGGTGTGTCGTGGTTCTTGCGGTCGCATCACATATTACCGCATTCCAGAGAATATACAGTGTATGGAATAAGCTGTAAATTCTACAACTAAAATCTTATAGGGATAATATGTCCGCCAGTGAAAAATACGAATATCTTGAACATACGGCTGATGCACGTTTTCGTGCTCATGGGGAAACGATTGAAGAAGCATTTGAGAATGCAGCAGAAGCTATGTTCAATGTCATGATTGATACTTCGGATGTTCCATGCAGGACTTCTATTCCAATAGAAGTAGAGGCCAATGATCTGGATATGCTGGTTGTAGAATGGCTTTCAGATCTTCTTTATCATTTCGAAGTTGATTTTATTGTATTCAGCAAGTTTGTTGTAATTGGTATTACTAATTTAGATGGAGTTTATTCCTTATCTGCAACAGCTTGTGGAGAAAGCATAGATCTCGACAAGCACACATTTGAAACCGAAGTTAAAGCAGTTACTTACAACAATCTATCCGTAATGCAATCCGAAGGCAAGACGACGGTACAGGTAACAGTTGATACATAATACGGGGGAAGTATAAATGGAGCAAAACACGGATCCAACGATCAATTTACAAAAAGTGGATGAGGATATCTGGGAAGTTCCTCTGGAATACAAGGAAGGCATGCGTGTTCCGGGCCGGATATTCCTATCTGAATCCCTTCTCGGGCATCTTGAAAACGAAGCAATTGAGCAGGTTGCCAATGTAGCAATGCTTCCGGGTATACAGAAGTATTCCATGGCAATGCCGGATGCACATACCGGGTATGGTTTTCCTATTGGTGGTGTTGCGGCATTTGACGAGGATGAAGGTGTGATTAGTCCCGGAGGCGTCGGATTTGATATTAATTGCGGTGTTCGACTTATACGTTCTAATTTACAGAGGGAGGATGCTGTACCCCATCTCAATCAGTTGTTGGATGGATTATTTGATGCCGTTCCTTCAGGGCTTGGTTCTAAAAGCAAAATCAGGGCATCTGAAAGTGAACTTGATGAGATATTCGTTGCGGGTTCTCAATGGGCTGTAGAGCAGGGATATGGTGTGAAAGCAGATGTTGAGTACTGTGAAGGCAATGGACGAATTGAAGGTGCACTTCCTGATCAAATCAGCAAAAAAGCGCATAAAAGAGGTCGTCCTCAGTTGGGAACCCTCGGAAGCGGAAACCATTTCCTTGAATTGCAGTGTGTGGATGAAATCTATGATGAAGAAGCTGCGAAGGCATTCGGACTGGAAAAAGGCAAAGTAACTTTCATGGTACACTGTGGATCACGTGGTGCAGGTCATCAGGTATGTACAGATCACATCAAAGTGCTTACAGGTGCGGCAAAGAAGTATGGCATAGAGCTTCCTGACAGGCAACTCGCATGTGCTCCTGCACAATCAAAAGAAGCTCAGGATTATTTTGGAGCAATGGCCGCTGCTGCTAATTACGCATGGACTAATAGGCAGGTTATCATGCACCAGTCACGTGGTATTTTTGAAAAAGTATTTAAAATGGATCAGGATGAGCTTGGACTTGATCTTGTTTATGATGTAGCTCATAATGTTGCCAAACTTGAGGAACATAACATTGATGGGAAAAAGAAAAATGTGTATGTTCACCGCAAAGGCGCAACACGCGCTTTTCCTGCCGGTCACAAGGACGTGGCAAAAGCTTACAGGGGTGTAGGTCAGCCGGTTTTGATTCCTGGTAGTATGGGGACACCTTCCTATGTTTTGTGTGGCAATGAAGCTGGAATGGATATATCGTTTGGAAGTGCTTGCCATGGTGCAGGCAGGGTTATGAGTAGATCCAGTGCAAAAAAGAACTTTTCAGGTGAAAAGATTCGGGAACAACTTAAAGATCGCGGAATTCTTGTGAAAGCAGCTAATCCTTCGGTTATTGCGGAAGAGTCGCCTGATGTTTACAAACCCAGCAGTGAAGTGGTTGATGTAGTTCACCGTGTAGGAATTGCAAGAAAAGTAGCAAAGCTAGTTCCACTTGGTGTTGTAAAAGGGTGATGAGAATTGGAGGAAACGGATATTGTTGAGGGGATGAATGGTTTGCTTGGTTACAGTCAGATCTGCAATGCTAACAAGCTCGTATCCGCTTCCTCTAATTATAGTTAGTCATTATAATATTTAAAAGGTTTGATAGAGTCCGAACGATAAAAATAGTTGACCCGAGCGATATAAATATCAGGGTCACATCTTCGGAGTAAATATGGTTGCAGATGATAATCTCTTAAGACAGGTGCGTGTCATGGCAGATTACCAATTTGGTAAAGGCTGTGGAAATTCACTTTTTCCTGACGACGCTACATTCATGCTCTCAAGGACAAAACGTGTAAGGCAGATCCTTTCAGGAAAATTAAGGATTGCTACTGTACGCGCAAAAGATGGTGTCTTGACGTTAAGCATTGAAGCCGCTTCTGCAATTCATTCACACTTGCCATTTCCCAAACAGCGTGTTGTCATATGTGAAGATGCTGTTCCTTTTGTTTCAAAGGGCAAAACTGCTTTTGCAAAACATGTTTTAGAACTTGATCATGATTTAAGATCAGGTGAAGAAGTTCTTGTTGTAGATGAACAGGACAAGTTGCTTGCTTCTGGACAACTGCTTCTATCAGTTACTGAAATTTTAGCTATGGATTCCGGTCCTGCAGTTGACGTAAGAGTCGGGATTGAAAAATAAATCTTTTTAAAATCTAATTATATATACGATAACTAACCATTGCCGTTATAGAAATCTCCACTGGAGAGTGAGATCATCGAAGATGAACAACCCCTAAAGACCCTTGTAATCCCTGACGGGACAAAGATGGAAGAGCACACTATTGTTGTTGATGGTGATGTCGTTATTGGCAACCATTCTGATATGGGTTACGGGTTGATTGCAAATTCTGCTATTTTAGGAGAGAGAGTTAATTTATCAGGAGACATTGCAACAATATCAGATGTCAGGATAGACATTTGGTCCCGAATTGAGGGGAGTGTCAGAACTGATGAAAATGCCTATATCGGTGAATTTGTGAATATAGGTGGAAAACTCGTTGTAAAAGGCGATTTGGATGTAGGGAATGACGTGAATATCGAAGATGGGTTCGAGGCTCGGGGTTGGATTGTAGTCCGTAATCCTGTGCCTGTAGTTGCGTATATTTTCCTTTATATTGCCGAATTACTCCGTCTGGGAAAAGGCGAAGAAGTAGAAAAAGCCCTTGACGATCTTTTCTCCAACGAGGAAGAAGAGCTTAGTATTGACATAATGATTATTCCGAATGGTTCCCGTATTTCAGCAGATTCCATCCGTGTTCCGGGAACTGCAAAAATCGGAAGCGATTGTCGTCTTGTGGGCAATATCCGAACAGAATCACTTAAAATGGGTGATGAAACAACGCTTTACGGAAGCATACGAACTGCGGGGACCGTTGAACTTGGGGAAAATAATACTATTCACGGGAATATCGTGTCCCGGGGTAAGGTCATTATCCACGAAGGTACTCATGTGTTGGGGCAGATAAATGCAGCCTTAATTAACATTCATGAATCCGCAAGGGTTGATGGTGTTATGAGAGCAAGCGCAGGTATTTCATTTATTCGTGATGAGGAAGAAGTCGTTAAAGATAATGAACTCATGAGAATTGATGTTCCGAATACCCAGAAGTAAAATCTCTTTTTAAAAGGTGTTTTTAGATGGCTAGTTATCAATCAATTTCAGATAAAGATTCCGAGTACGTCATGCAAACATATACTCATCAACCTGTAGCTCTTGAAAGGGCCGAGGGTGTAGTTGTGTGGGATGTTGAAGGGAAAGAATACATTGATTGTGTTGCAGGAATTGCTGTGAACAATGTGGGGCATTGTCATCCTGCTGTTGTGAAAGCGATTCAGGATCAAGCAGCAAAATTGATCCATGTTTCAAATCTCTATTATACTGAGATGCAGGCAAACCTAGCGGGGAAGCTTGTATCACTAACTGGAATGGATCGTGTTTTCTTTTGTAACTCCGGTGCAGAAGCAGTTGAATCTGCCATGAAACTGGCGCGTATGACTACTGGAAAACATGATTTTGTAGCACTAAAAGGTGCTTTCCATGGCAGGACAATGAATCCGCTATCTGTTACTTACAAGGAAGCTTACAGGAAACCCTTCGAACCCATGCCAATTAAGGCAACATTTGCCGATTTTGGTGATGCTGATGATATTGCTAATTCTATTGGTCCGGGAACTGCCGCTGTAATTGTTGAACCAATACAGGGCGAAGGGGGCATAAACGTGCCTTCGGATGGTTATCTTCAGGAAATACGCAAGATATGTGACGAGACTGATACTCTCCTTATCTTTGATGAGGTGCAGACTGGTTTCGGGCGTACTGGAAAATGGTTCTGTAAAGAGCATTCCGGTGTGCAGCCGGATATCATGACAATGGCAAAAGCAATGGGTGGTGGTCTTCCTATGGGTGGGATTGTTGCTCGTGAGGATCTTACATTTTCAAAGGGGCAGCATGCTTCCACTTTCGGGGGTGGCCCTCTTGTATGTGCTGCCGCTCTCGCATCAATTAAAGTCATGGAGGATGAGAATCTCATTGACAGATCTCGTGATATGGGTGAATACTTCAGGAAACAGCTCATGGAATTGGGACGGGATGATTTTCTCGAAATCCGTGGTAAGGGATTGATGATTGGAGTGGAAACTGGTCGCCCATGCGCAGACTTTGTTAATGCTGCCCGTGAAATGGGCTTGCTGTTAAACTGCACTTCAGACACAGTCCTCAGGATTGCTCCTCCACTTACAATTTCAAAGGAACAGATTGACAAGGTGGTTGATATTCTTGGAAGGATCTGATCTGATAAAACCTGAAATTCGTTCCATAGCACCTTACGTTCCCGGAAAAGCCATCGGTGATATCGCAAAAAAATATGGCTTGTCAGAAGAATCTATCATCAAACTTGGTTCCAATGAAAATGTCTTGGGACCTTCTCCCAAAGCCGTGGAAGCAATGATAGATCATGCTGGGAAAGTCAATATTTATCCTTCAGCTGATGCCGGGGAATTGGTTGCTGCTATTTCCGAATATACGGATATGCCTGAAAATATGATCGTAGCTTCCGGTCCCGGGATGGATGGATTACTTGACGGGCTAATGCGACTTTTGATCTCTCCTGATTCTGAAGTGGTTATTTCTACTCCTACTTTTTCTTATTATGAATTGTCTGCAAAAGCAAATGGGGGAACTCCGGTATTTGTCATGCGGAATGAATATTTTAGCATCGACGTTGATTCATTGAAATCCGCTGTAACCGATGCCACAAAAATGATGTTTATTTGTTCTCCCAACAATCCTTCGGGAAATTCAATTTCAGAAGATCAGCTTCGCAGTCTTGTGGAAGAAGTTTCCTGTCTTGTATTTGTTGATGAAGCGTATGTTGAATTTGCAGATAACACATTTGTGTCACTTGTAAATGAGTACGATAATCTCATAATTGGACGCACTCTCTCAAAGGCTTTCGGGCTTGCTGGATTGCGTATTGGTTACGGGATTATGCCTGTCTGGCTTAAAGTTGAATACATGAAAGCTGGGACCCCTTTCAATGTGAGCAGTGTTGCAATTGCAGCTGGTTCTGCAGCATTATCCGACAAAGATCATCTTGATCGAAGTTTAAAAATGGTCCAAGAAGGTCGTAAGTACCTGATGGAAAACATCCCTTTCACAGTTTACAATTCGCAGGCAAATTTTGTGCTTGTGGATGTCTCTCCTATGAAAGCAAAGGATGTGTGTGAACACTTGTTAAAACAAGGTATTATTGTAAGGGATTGCACTTCTTTCAGGGATGCTGGTGAATCTCTCATCAGGGTGACAATCGGCACCGCTGCCCAAAACAAAAAAGTTGTTGATGGATTCTCTTCATTCTGAAGAGCTTTCCACGTTTTCTATTTTCATGAGCGGATAATCGAGTTCACTCTCATATTCCATGGATGCGTAAAGGCGTGTATCTCCGTGGACAACTATTAGTTTTACAGTGAGCATTCGTCCTTCAAGCTCGCAGTAGCCAAACGCATCATTGAGTCGGGATTTGACCATGTCCCTGTCAATTTTGACCGTGATATTTTCCACAAACGGTTGGACAGAGATACTTTCAGCAATCGCCTTTTCAAGACTTTCCGCTGTACGGAGGCTAATTGGTGAACCTGTGAATTGGTGATAAAGTGCTCCAAGTTTTATCCCTGCTTCAAAAGCTGCAGTTTGTGCATCTGTAATTTTTTTGGACATGATATCTATGGATGGATTGTGATGGGGGATATAAAGATGTTGTGTTTTTTGAAGTTCATATCTTATTATTTTAACAGGTTTTCAGTGGTTTTTATTCCTGCAAAGGTCAATTAAAGTAGTCCCTTCGCTATATTTTGACTCAAATCGTATGTTGGATAATATGAGTGTATTATCAGGAGTTGATGTGGATTTCTAGAGTCAATTATATCCGCCGGGGGCTCATTGTTTGAGTGTTCCTTTGGATGTTTTGAATATTGTTTTTTGTATATATTTTCTAGAAGAAGTTTTTTAAAGTGTTCTGAGAAAACATTGCCATATGGGTAATCGAAAAGCTCCATTTACAGCCAAGCTTCTAAGTGAAGACGAACTTGATGAACTAATTGAAGCTCTAAAACAGATCGGATTTTTAAAGTCAGTTCAGAAGCTGAAGTTTGTAAAACATATGTATCAAGATTTTTCGGTGCTTGAAGCTGCAGAAAAGACTAACACTCCTCCTAGAACTGCTTATCGTTGGTTGAAAAGGTGGAATGATGGGGGGCCAAATAACTTATTGTGGTAATTTAAAATTATTTGAGAAGAGGCCCGCAATTTTATGTTCCAATTTTTTTCTCTAGCGTTTTACTCATGGCTAAGGATTTACAATTTCAAGTGAAATTACTATTGTAGGAACAGTCTTAGAAAAAGAAGAAGGAAAAAGTGCTCCGATGGGGATTCGAACCCCAGTCGCAGGAGTGAGAGTCCTGCATGATTGGCCGTGCTACACTATCGGAGCACACGTATTAAGTAACTCCCTAATAAGAGTTAATCTATATTAATTTTTTGTTCAAAAAACGAAAGGGGCGGGTTATACAAACATCCCGCCAGGCATTGGTGGCTCTTCTTCTGTGGTCACTTTTTCGAAGGCTTCAAGGAGATCTTTCATGGTAACTTGTTCATCCCTGCGACGGAGAACAAACATGCCAGCTTCCTTCACAATGATCTTCAAATCTGCACCACTAAGGCCATTGCTCATCTTTGCAATTTTTTCAAGATCCACTTCTTCTGCCAGATTCAATGGCTTTGTGTGGATTCTCAGGATTTCCAGCCTTGCTTTCTCGTCAGGAATTGGGATTTCAATAACCCTGTCAAACCTTCCCGGACGAAGAAGTGCCGGATCAAGCAAATCAATACGGTTAGTTGCTGCAATAATTTTTACATTGCCGCTGGTGTCGAAGCCGTCCATTTCTGATAACAATTGGAGCATTGTCCTGTTTACTTCAGCAGAGCCGGTTGTACCATCATGGGTTCTCATCCCTCCGACAGCATCGATTTCATCAATAAATAGGATGGATGGTGACTTGTCTCTTGCAAGCTGGAAAACATCTTTCACAAGCCTTGCGCCTTCTCCGATAAACTTCTGGACAAGATCTGAGCCGGACATGCGAATAAAAGTGGCATGTGCGCTGGAAGCGATTGCCTTTGCGATGAGTGTTTTACCTGTGCCGGGTTCTCCGTACAACAGGACTCCACTAGGTGGCTCAATTCCAATTTTCTCGAAAAGCTCAGGTTCGATAAGGGGGAGCTCGACAGCTTCAATGACTTCCTTGAGTACGTCTTCCAGGCCACCGATCATATCGTAATTAATTCCTGGGGAATTGATTACTTCCATGATCTGTGCTCTCATATCGGTAGCTTTGCTGAGTATATCAACGATTGCAAATGCAGCATTAATAGAAACTCTGGATCCGATCTCAAGTAGGTGTTCCAGTTCCGGGGGGATGTCGGTCATGACTTCCTGATTATTCCCGTGCTGGCGTAACATGGCCATGTCTCCTTCCATTTCCATTACTGTTGCTATGAAAAGAGGCGGTGAAGTGACTCGTTCCAGCTGGTCTTTAAGTTTGGCTATTTCTTCAAGGTAGCTATTAACCAGCATATTGGATTCAAGTAATTTGGCTCTTATACTCTCGTTTTTGAGTTTAAGCTCCTCGATTTCCTTAGCAAGACTATTTGAGTCTGGTTTCTCCTCGAAAACAGGGGGAGTTCCCGCGTTTTTGATTTCTGTAGGTGTTTCTACATCTGCATCTATCATAAGAATCCCCTATAGGTATCATCTAATATAAACCCCACTGAGCTCTGTTACTTTTTTAAAAATGATTGAAAAAAGGCTGCAAAAACAATGTTTTCACAGGCAAGTTTGCAGGTCTTATTCTGTCTTTTTTTGTATGTATTTAATCCTCAATTATCACTTCTTTATTGATTTAAATCTAAAATAACAGCTTAATACGTCTAAAAACAAACCCCTTCGTTTCCACTGGAATAAAAACAACGAATATGCACTTTTACTTTTTCATGTCCTGGAATTTGTTTCTAGGTAAGTGCCCAAAAGGCATCTTTTTATTATATAATTGAATACTAGCCTAGTATATTCTGTTAAAACAGTGTTCTACAGTTATCAATCAGAAATGTTTATATATAATCGGCAAATATGTTAATTTGCAACATCACATTATACTAATGATGTGAATTGTAAAAACAGCTTCACACTAAAATTGCAAGCCATCGTCTGAGGGGATGAATGGGATTGCGGATTCATACGTCTGAGGGGATGGATGGATTCATCAAGAGGCTTATAAGGATGAAGATTCGGCTAGAAATGTTCGATGACGATGACAAGGAAATCGCCACTGTCAGGTTGGAAGGGAGTGACTGGGAACAGAAACTAATCCAATTTATTGAGATGTTTGGCGACACGCAACCTCCATCAGTTGAATCTTCATCCAAGCCTATTACATCTACTACTGTAAACACTCCACAGCCACAGGTTTCTCCACAACCTGTACAACAGGCATATTATCCTATGCCTGCTCAACAACAATATTATCCAATCTACTGGCCTCAATTTCCACCACAGAATGTGCCCCAACAAATTCCTCTTTCCGTACCACCAACCACCACACAGGAACAAATTGGGACACAGGCTGCGGTGGAAAGATCTGGCCGTATTGCTCGCAATGAATCTACAAGTGCTCCACTTACAATAAGTGAGAGGCTTGAACTCTTTTTAAAATATGAATTCCCAAAAATGTGGGCTACTTCACAGGACATACAGCAACACTATGAAGCTGTCTACGGTCCCATCAAATTAAGCACCGTTTCTACGTACCTGTCGAGAATGTTCCACAAAAACCTTGTAGACAGGCGAGGAAACCGCAACCGCAGGGAATATCTTTTTGTAGGGACTGAAAATCCGGTTGCACACAGTGAAAGGCAGCCTCATTCATATCTTCACAGGGTATGATTTAACTTTCTATTCTTCTTAATTGACTACATGTTTTCAGGTTCGCTGCGGTGAAGCTTGCTATTGTTTTAATCATTCTGTATATTGTAATGATTTTCTGTTTCCGTTGACTACAGGATTACATATTTACACTTTCAAAACACATTGTGAAATGCAATGCCATCGTTTGAACTTGTTTCAGAATTTGAACCAAAAGGTTCCCAGCCGCAGGCAATAGACAAACTTAGCTCTGGCATTGTTGAAGGTCAAAGACATCAGACGCTGTTGGGTGTAACTGGATCGGGAAAAACATTTACGATGGCAAATGTGATTAAAAATGTGCAACGGCCAACACTCGTCATAGCACACAATAAAACACTTGCAGCACAGTTGTTTTCGGAATTTCGTGACTTTTTCCCGAACAATGCTGTGGAGTATTTTGTCAGCTATTACGATTATTACCAACCGGAAGCTTATCTTCCAACCACTGACACGTATATCGAGAAAGATTCACAAGTAAACGATGAAATTGATCGTCTTCGTTTGTCTACGACACGATCTCTTCTTGAACGCAGGGATGTGATTGTTGTTGCAAGTGTTTCATGTATTTACAATCTTGGTTCTCCTCAGGAATGGCGAAATATGTCAATTACCCTCAAACCCGGTGAGGAAATTGGCAGGAAAGAACTTTTCGGGAAGTTAGTGGACATCCAATACGAACGTAATGAAATTGAATTTACTCAAGGGACATTCCGAGCACGTGGTGACACTGTAGAAATCTTCCCGGCACAGGACAATAAGGCTATAAGGGTTGAATTGTTCGGGGATGAAATTGACAGGATCAACTCTTTTGAACCCCTTACAGGGAAAGTCATCGAGGATATCGATCCAGAGTCAAGTGTTGTAATTTATCCTGCGAAACATTATGTAATGCCTATGGAGCATATGGAAAAATCCCTGAAGACCATCGAAAAAGAGATGGAAGCCAGGGTTGCAGTTCTTGAATCCGAAAATCGTCTTATCGAAGCACAGAGAATTTTCCAGCGTACGAAATTTGATATTGAGATGATAGAAGAATTGGGTTATTGTAGTGGAATTGAAAATTATTCCCGTCATTTTGATGGCAGGATGCCGGGTGAACCTCCTTCATCACTGCTGGATTTCTTCCCCGAGGATTACCTTACATTTATTGATGAATCCCATGTTAGTATTCCTCAAATCGGGGGAATGCACAATGGCGACAGGGCTCGGAAAAATTCACTAATTGAATATGGGTTCAGGCTACCTTCGGCTTTTGACAATCGTCCTCTTAATTACAAGGAGTTTGAGCAACGTCTGAATCAGGCAATCTATGTTTCTGCAACACCTGCGGACTATGAACTGGAACTTAGCACTCAGGTTGTGGAGCAGATTATCCGTCCAACAGGTCTTGTGGACCCGGTTGTGCAGGTAAGGCCTGTGAAAAACCAGATTGATAATTTGATGGATGAAGTTAGGGAAGTAACTGAGAGGGGTTACAGGACTCTTGTTACAACTTTGACAAAAATGATGGCGGAAGATCTGACTGATTATCTTCTTGAGATGGGGATCAAGGTCCGCTACATGCATTCAGACATTGAGACTCTTGAGAGGGCGGAGATTGTGCGTTCCCTACGAAAAGGGGATTTTGATGTGCTTGTGGGTATTAATCTGCTCAGGGAAGGATTAGACCTTCCAGAAGTGTCTCTTGTTGCTGTTCTAGACGCTGATAAAGAAGGATTTTTGAGGTCTGAGAAAGCACTCATACAAACAATCGGCCGTGCTTCGAGAAATGTTGATGGCTATGCTATCCTCTATGCGGACAAAATGACAGGTTCCATGCAAAGGGCTATGGCAGAAATGGATCGCAGACGGAATATTCAGCTTGAATACAATAAGGTTCATGATATCACGCCTCAGAGTATCACCAAGGCTATTCAGCGTGAGCTTGTAGAATCAGATAAAATGATGGCTGAAGATACAGGTGAATTTGCAATTGCAGAGGATTTGTCTTCTGTTGAACTTCAGGATATGGTAATTGATCTTGAATCTGAAATGCATGAAGCTGCCAGAAACCTTGAATTTGAGAAAGCTGCTATGCTCAGAGATAAGATCCGTGAATTGAAAGAAGCTTAATCCCAAAGCCGCATTGCAGTGGTTGCAATACATCTTAAAACACTCTCTGCCGAAAGGGTTATATCTAAAAAAATGCTATGAAGGGGATACGCGTGCGCCGATGGTCTAGTGGCTATGACTGAGGCCTTCCAAGCCTTAAACCCGGGTTCAAGTCCCGGTCGGCGCATTCCTTTTCTTTTTATTTTAACTTTCAGGGGAATTAGTTATGGCTGGGGAAGAATTAGCGGTTGAAAGTGTGGGTAAGCTCTTTCGAAAATTCACACTTCCGGCAGTTGTGGGATTTATTATAGGTGGCATCCAGATAATCATCGATGGCTTGTTCATCGGAAATGGTGTAGGTACTCTTGGTCTCGCTTCAGTGACCCTGACATATCCATTGCTTATCGTGATGATGTCTGTAGCAATGATGGCTGGTATTGGATGTGCTACTCTTGTGGCTATTGAGCTTGGAAAAGGGAATAGTGTTCGGGCTCACAGGATAGCATCCGATCTGATCCCGATACTGCTTGTTATTGGTGCTTTTTTTGCAATAATTGGAGCGTTCTTTACTGAGCCGTTGCTAAACCTTGTAGGTGCCAAAGGTGCTGTGTTCACCCTGGCGAATGATTATCTCAGGATTATGTTTATTGGTGGCATTTTTTTCATGCTGGGGATGGGCTTTGATCCTCTGGTGCGAAATGACGGCAGACCCATGTTTGCAATGAAAATGGCAGCAATAAGTGCAGTGACAAACATCGTGCTTGACTACTTCTTTGTCATGCGTTGGGGATTTGGAATGCAGGGTG
Organism: uncultured Methanosarcinales archaeon; assembly: GCA_964532775.1. GTDB lineage: Archaea > Halobacteriota > Methanosarcinia > Methanosarcinales > Methanosarcinaceae > Methanohalophilus. The sequence continues at coordinate 1,882 of CAZHNA010000020.1, read as the reverse complement.
CTGCTCTTGCGACAGTAATTGCATTTGCCATATCTGCAATCGCTTTCATGGCATATTTCTTTAGCAGCCATGCAAAGTTGAGGTTGCGTCTTTCTGATATAAGCCCTGATTTTGAAATAGTTTCAGGGATTCTGAAGACAGGTTTTCCTTCATTTGTGATGCAGATGTCTCTTGCTGTATTGGTTCTGAGTTACAATTTGATGCTTTTAAAACACGGTTCAGAGATAGCCGTCTCTTCCTATGGTGTTATCGAGTATTCGTTCTCGATATTCTATATGATATTCGAAGGGATATCAGCAGGTGTGCAGCCAATAATCGGGTTCAACTACGGTGCAAAGCTATACAGTCGGGTCTTGATTGCCATAAGGATGGCAATAGGTTCCTGTCTGGTTGTGAGCATAATTGGATTTTTGGTTATATTTACTTTCCCGGAGACGATCATCCAGCTTTTCAATAGGAATGACCCCGAACTGCTGGCAACTGCAGTTGAAGGTATGAGGATATTTATGTTCGGACTCATGGCAGAAGGGGTTGTTATCTCGGCAGGTGTTTATTTCCAGTCAGTTAACAAGGTAAAACCATCTCTGTTCATCCACTTTGGCAAGATTTTCTTCTTCATCTTGCCTCTGCTGATCATTTTACCAATGTATTTCGGATTGACCGGGGTATGGATGGCGAATCCGATAGGCCAGTACATGATGCTTTTCTTTGTGGCTTTTATGTTAATGAAAGAAGTCAGACTCCTGAAAAGTGTCCCGGATGGCTCGGAAATTGACTAAATTGCTTCTGATGCCTTGCGGGAATTAAAAAGTGAAAAAGTAATTGAAAGGTTGGAACAAAAGGCAGAAAAATTGACCTGAGGCTTGTATAATGTATACTGAAAAAGCACCACTAAGTATTCAGATGAAAGCTTTCCTGTGGGGAGTGTTTTTGTTGTTGTCTGGAATGACTGTCCTCTCCTATTTTTCGCTTTCTGGTTTCGGAGAATCCCGCGAAGAGTTCTACATCGTGGGTTCGGTTCTTGTGATTTATTTCATTGCACTACAGGGTGTCCTGAAATTGAATTATTCGGTAAGCTCAGATGGTGTGCTTGTGAATTACCCTCCCCTGAAATACAGGATTCCCTTTTCGGAAATCGTATCCGTGGAACTCGAGCCCGAATTACCATTTTATACGGGATGGGGTTTAAGGATACAAGGCAGGACCCTTGTTTTTGCAAGTTCTCATGACAGGGGTGTGCGAATCCGGAAAAATAACGGGCATTTCAGGGGCGTTGTGATGGTTAGTTACAATCCTGACAATCTCAAGCAGCAGATCGAAACCATGATGGGAAGTATGGTTCGTCCAAAAGACAGAAGTTGAAATTAGATCAGTGGCATCTCATTTTTCGTAACATTAATATGCCAGTGTGCTATCTGTTAGCTATCGTTTGCGGGGGTTGCCCAGCCTGGTCAAAGGCGCAGGGCTTAGGACTTTGTTAAAAGGGCTTCGTATTAAGTATTACAAGAAAGTAATTAAATATATGCGTAATCTTAATATGCAAAAGATATAGTTAAGGTGTACTCTTCATTATGCGGGGGTTGCCCAGCCAGGTCAAAGGCGATGGGCTTAGGACCCATTATCGTAGGATTTCGTGTGTTCGAATCACACCTCCCGCACTTTTCCTTTTTAATATTCACATTGAGCCCTATCAAACTATTAATTATCATTTAAAACGGCTGTACGGGGCTTAAATTAACCCCATACTCGCTTACATGAAGGCGCCACAAAACGATTATGCAAACTTTGCATTTACAATTTTAACAGTGTATTTAGACATATCCGACGGGTTAAAACGTGTTTCATAATCAAAACTTTGTCCGGCTGGAAGGCCCCAATTTTC
>CAZHNA010000019.1:0-19090 GCA_964532775.1 uncultured Methanosarcinales archaeon | reverse complement strand
ACAGTGCAATTTTCTCTACTCCGATCTCTTCAAATAGGGCATTTCTGAACTCCAGATTAAAATCAGATGTGCTGACAATATCAGTCATTTTGATCCCCCCCAACCTGATCTGCAAGGAACACAGTAAGATCCATAATATCATATTCATAATGTTCAACAGATTCCTGTTCTTCCTTCATGCAAGACAAATGAGCCAGACATTTGGGACAGGTGGTGATCAAAACCTTCGCTCCCGTATCCTTAGCTTCATCCAGTCTGGCTTTTCGAAGAGCTTTGGTCCGGTCGTTGCAATTCATCATGGAACTTACACCACAGCACCAGGCATCTTGCTTGTTATGTACCATCTCAGTTAAACGGACACCAGCTGTTGTCAAGGCATCCCGGGGGGCATCATATTCCCCCATGTGTCGGCCAAGCCTGCATGCGTCATGATATGTAACGTTAAGATCGGAATCTATCCCCAGATCCGCATCTTTTAGAAGCTGGCTTATATGGACTACTTTGATCGGTAAATCATAGTCTTTGGAAAGTGTGCGGTAGCATTCGGCACATGACGTAACCAATGTTTCTATCCCGCTTTCCTCTATTATTTTTGTGTTCTGTTCCCTCAATCTATCAAATGTCTCTTTATGACCCTGCCATAATTGATCATGCCCACAACACTTCATCTGCAAAATCCTGGGATTAAGGTCCAACTTCTCAAGTAGCTTCATTGAAGAATCTGCAATTGCTTTAAAATCAACATCCAGATTGAAGAACATATCCTGAAAATCAAGACATCCCGGATAATATCCGACTTTTGAATCGCCTGCCTCAGAATCCTTGAGCGTTGTCCGACTCTCAGTAAGATGTGACATCATATCAGAAAGCTGAGTGAACACGCCCTTGTGGACAATATCACCACCTTCCCCTTCCCACTTTTCTCTTTCTTCCCGGACAAATCCAATGTAATCAACCCCTTGTGGGCATTCTTCAGAACAGAGACCACATGTCAAGCAGTTCCAGATATCATCCGAACCTGTCCTATATACATTTGTCTGGTAAATATTACTTCTCGGAGAAGTCATTATAACTCTTCTAGCCGGACAGATGGCAGTGCATTTTCCACATTGGTAGCAAAGTTGAATATTTGACGTGTTTTTCACCTGCGTCTGCGTATATTACGAATTTATGAAATTATTCCAGATTTAGATTCTAGTTAAGGAAAAATCAAACCATCATTTTTTATCACTATATTCTACTGTACTAAAGTAGCGTTTTCTTTACTTACAAAATTATATTGAAATGATTGGAATGATTCCCTAATCCGCAAGGACAATTGGACCTTGATAAAATGCTGTAAACTTCCGGACTTAAAAAGTTCTCTATTAAAAACTGTTTTTCATACAATTTTGGCATAATCTATCATGAAAAACAATAATAATATTTTTCAGATTCTTTGTGATATTTTATGATTTCATTCTTGGAAGTAATCTCAACCCATTTATCTTGAAATCTCCAGGAAATAATTCCCGGGCAAAAACTATAAGAAGAAAAGTTCATATCGTGGATTGAATGAATGCCAAGACAAAAGCCAAACTTCTAGCAATTGGGAAAGTCCGAATGGATCCTACCCTCCTGAAAAATTATACCCTACCAACTGCTGGACCCGGAGCCGGAAAGCTGGCGTTTTTCTTCCGATCTGGCAACCAGCGTGTCAGGCTGGGAATTGATGAAAATTCCCCCTTTTTAGCCATAGAAAAAAACGGGGAAATCGTGATCTTTGAAGACAAAAGAGAAATCGTGCGCGGGATAATTGAAGAGGAACTTATTCATTGCCCGGATCAAGCTTATGTCAACCTGACGGAAAAATGTATCTTCGATTGCAAATTCTGCCCTGTTCCAAAGCTATCGGGAAAAGTGAAAAGTGTTGGAGAAGTTCTTCAAATGATTGAAGAAGCAAATGCCAGCGGCAGAATGAAAGGGATTTCAATTACTTCTGGAATCGATACAACCGCTGAGAAGGAAGTAGAACGAGCAATCAGTGTAATTCGTGGATCAAAAAAATATGGCGTTCCTATCGGAGTCGGGATATATCCTACAAAGGATTCCACCAAACAGCTCAAGGAAGCCGGAGCTGATGAAATTAAATACAATGTTGAAACCATGGACCCCGACCTCCATCAAAAATTATGCCCAGGACAACCTCTTGAAGAGGCACTTGAGGCACTGAAGGAAGCAGTTGCTATTTTCGGGATAAACCGCGTCTGCTCCAATTTCATAATCGGACTGGGAGAAACAGACGAAACTGTTGAAAGGGGGATTAGGGAACTAATTGACATCGGGGTTATTCCTATTCTTCGTCCTGCAAGCATGCATCCTTTACGTGAAGGAGAAGTGTTTATAGAAAGGCCTTCGGAGAAACGGTTACTCCGACTTACAGAAATCCTCCGCCGGGAACTTGACCAGGCAGGTCTTGACGTCGGGGCTTTCAAGACAATGTGTCTCCCCTGCACAGGATGCGATCTTAGTCCTTATTATGATCTGGATTAATAATACGCTAGTAAAAACTTATTTTTGGATACCATGGAAGAAGCTTTTGAAACGTCCATCGAGATAAATGATTCCGATTTTGAATTTGCAAAACCTCCCTTATCATTTGAATTTATTAAAGAAACATTCAATGAACACAGAATTAAATCCATAATCGATTTCGGGATGGACCATTTTTACGTGATGCAAGAAGATAACGAACCCATGGCCCATCTTTACGAAAACTCAACCTATCATCCTAACATTGAAGAGATCATTTTGTTCATGAGGATGGAAAATATCAGGACTATTCAAAAAAGAGATGGGGTTATTTATCGTGGGGCAATCGAAAGAGCTTATGAAAAATGATGATCCGAAAATCCGAAAAAGTATTAATATGGTACACCCCTATGGGTGAAAAGCATGATTGAAAAACTATACGAGATTCACGTTGGTTATGTGGTTGCAGTGGGCATGGTAATTAGTGCTATTCTCTTTGGGTTCCTTATGAAATATGCAGAAGAAGGCAATCTTATAATTGTTGTAATGCTCGGCATATCAATTGGAATAGTAGCCATTTTGATTACTAAAGTGGCCTCTTACCAGCGTTATTACAAGAAATTTAAAGATATGTAAATCAGCGCCTCTGAAGTGCATCTTTTACTAGGCCTAACCAGCCGCTCACATCTTTTACATCCACTTCATGCCGTGTAATTCCATCCTCCGCTTCAAGAAGCACCAGCTTTTTCCGGCGGAAAGCTCCTGACTTTTCTTCCTCACACCCGGCAATTGCTTTCAGGTTAAGAGAAAAGGATAGATCACTGCTTTTCCTGATAACAGCAAACCTGTGAGAAGTCAGTACCACGAACTCATTCGCAGATTTTTCAAGTTTTAAAAGAGTTTCTCCCCGAAGGTATGTGGGTCGGAGATTTTCGAGTATTGAATAAAAATCCTCACTTTTAACCGGAATGAGTCTCACAATTTCAAGATTATTTCCTCCGAGAACAAGAAAAACATCTTTTGATATCTGTTGGAAACCTACAATGTCCTTTACTTTTATTCGTCTCAAAAGTTCGGGTTTTCGGGAAAACAAAGATCCTGATGGTTTTTCAAAATATATGTGCTCCGGCGTTGCGCTCATGATGATTTTCAACCCTTCAAACATAACAGGTTGTCTTCCAAGAACAGATTCCCCACTTACTGAGAGCTCCGTTCTTTGAACTGAATCCACTGAAGCACATTGATCAGGACAATAGCGGTTCAACATTGTAACCAGCAGGGTGCCTTCGATAAGTTTGACGTTGTGTTTTGAGGCTTCCTCATGTGCTTCTTTTGTGAAACTGGATGTAGTTACAATAATAACCCCGTCAACATACTCACGGTACTTCAGGCTGCAGTATTCACGCACTTCCTTTACGCCTACATTTCCACTGTAGCGCTTTGCCTGGACCAGCCACTTGTGAGAGAGTCCCACGTGTTCAATAGAAACCTCAATATCCACGCCCCCGTCTTTTGAAATTGGAGTCTGATAGACTTGATATCCCATAGCCTGAAACAGGTGTGCTATAAGAGTTTCAAAATCGCTTGGATCAAGCTGATGTAAATAACCCGGCTCCCACATAAGATCATTCTTCAGCTGTGTAAGAAAGTCCGCATTCGGGACAGGAATAGGTAACCAGCTTTACCCCTTTTTTTGTAGCACTCTCTGACCTTTGCATCCATGTACCGCATGTCACGCATTTCTGATCGAATACGGTGCGGTTCGGAACATTTGTATCATCCTGATCTCCCAAGATATTTCCTCCAATTAAGGCTTCCTTCTCCATTCCTTAACATGGGTTGTGCGTACTTTCTGGACAACCATACGAACGTTTAAATGCTTTTATTTCGTAGGTATGTAAAGACAACTCGATATTAACAGATATAACTTGTGAATTAATTGAAGGAATGGTGTACCGGATGGACGAACTTGAAGCGATAAGGCAAAAGCGAATTGAAGAACTTAAAATGGATATTGAGCACAACAATTACCCTTCCACTCCTGTTGAGATAACAGATGCGGAATTTGGGGATTTTGTCAAAAAGTACCCTTTAGTTGTAATTGATTGCTGGGCACCATGGTGTGGCCCTTGTCTCCGAATTGCGCCGGTTATTGAGGAGCTTGCCGCATCCATGCAAGGAAAAGTTGTTTTCGGTAAACTCAACACAGATCTCAATCGGGTAACGTCCAAGGAATACCAGATCTCTGCAATTCCAACACTTCTTGTTTTCCAGAGCGGAAACCTTGCAGAGAATATTGTTGGAGCCCTGCCAAAAGAACAAATCGTGGAAAAAATAAATTCCAGAATCCAAGGTTAAATTATGTCGCATAAATCCCGAATCGCGGACACTCCGTCTGTCAGGTTACTTGATCTCAAATCAAAACCATACTTTATTGTAGCTTCTGTTGAGGTAGGAAATACCACTACAAAGTGCATTCTTACTGCAACAAACCTTGAAGAAGGGAAGACGTATCACGTCATCAAAATGGTCAAGATGACTCGTGATGTCAGGAAACCAAAACCAACTGAAACTATTTTTGGAAAAACACTTACCGGAGTTGGACTTACAAAGGAATCGGTAGCAGAACTTGTTCGCGATACTTTGGTTGCTGCTGTTAAAAAAGCCAATCTGGACATAAAAACTGATATTCATTTTGTAGTTCGTTCAACCGGAGTTGTCGCCGGTTTCGACAAACCAGAAGAAGTAGGGATATTTATCAAAGCTCTTGCAGATGGATGCCTGCTTGCAGGGGTTCCTCCTAAAAACATGACTCCGCCAATGTCAATTGACAACATGCCTCCGAAATTCCAGAAATTCAGCAAACTTCAGAGCGTGATCTTTGACGGGGCAGTTGCAAGTGTATTGCCACCCACAGGTTCCACAGGTGTTGAAATTGTTGCAAACGAAATGGAAGGTGAGCTTGCAACAGCAGGTATTAAAGAAGGTGCTAAATGGGTTGATGTTGACTTCCGTAATCCCTGTGCTTCAATGGATTTTGGAACAACTCTTGATGGCAGGATAATCAGTGAAGACACACCTTATGCCCGCACAGTCGGAAATTTCTGTGGTTATGCAGGAGACATTCCTGATGCCATTATCCGAGGAACCGGACTTGTAGATCTTGAACTGGGAACAGCACTTGATGTTTTTGACGAAAAACCTGCCGGAAAACTCACAATGCTCTTTAAGGGCAACAAAGTGAAAGAATACGCAAAACGAATACAGGAATATATCGTAATTGAGCCAGTCCCTGAAGATGTTGAAAAATATGGCAGTGTTCCTGTAAACCCAAAATCTGCAAAATAGATCGGAGTTGTTTTGATCGGCTGTGATGTAGGAAGAAACGGTTCTGATATGAGCAAACTATCAGAAATCGGCAAGGAAATTCACAATAAAGACGGGCTGAAAATCCTGTTCACAGTTATTGATGAAGTAATGGCAGATGTCGTTTACAGGCTGATCAAAGTCGCAAATGATGAAGGCCTTGTGTTCCCGGATACAACATTCGGAGTTACAGGAAGAGCAGGAATTACAGGAAATAAGCCTCATTTAATCCTGGAAAAACTTGATCCCCTTATACCGGGCAATATTGATGAAAAAGTCGTTTTTGTGGATGATGGCCTTGCAAGGGGAGCTGCAGTTATGGCACGGTGTATGAATTCCCTTGGAACAACATTCAATCCTCTCGGAGGACATACCGGTGGCAAGTGCATTTTGGGACAGAGAATGAAACTCCAGAATAAATAATTCAATTCTTTTTTGGATGCCGAAGGGCATCCTCCATTGCTTTTTTATGAATTTCCGCAGACTTGTGAATGCCACCTTCTTGACCCCTCACAGCTCTGCAGGGGTATTGTTGAATTAATAAACCTGCCTTTGCAGGAGCATCTTCAACAGGAATTCCAATAATTTTAGTTGCCATCTTCCAGGTACTGCCACATGGTGCCCCTTTCATCACCTTCACATCTGAGATTTTGCCATCGGACACCGAGACTTCAAACTGAGGAACCCCGAATTTTGAAGTGAAAGCAAGGTTTTCCGGACTTTCTCCAATAGTACAACAGATTTCATCAACTTCAATATGAATTCCGTACTCTGATTCAATCTGCTTCAATTCAGAAACCGATGCTTTCTGGAAACCACCGGGTACTATCACAGATTTTACACCATGTTTTGCGGCCATGCGCACGATTTCTGGCGTGATATCCGGATGAAGAGAATAAGTAATCAAAATATCAGTGTTGAAAACGTCTGTATCCAAGCCCAAAGAAGAAAGGTACTCTTCCGGTTCATCTATAAATTCAGGAAGATTATAAGGAATTTCTGCCACAATCACACCCAACGAGGAATGTTGGAGAATTGTCTCCACAAGCCTTTCCCCGTATTTTCCCCTCTTGATAACACCAATACTTGCCATAGGTATGGTTTTAGACAGAACTATTTAATATATTATTTCCCACATATAGCCAATTGAGGGAGATTTCAATGGAAGAAATTGATCAATCCAAGGTTTATTTCAGATGCACAGTCTGTGAGTTTGTTTTTCAGAACGACCCGAACTTTTTCCCCATAACCTGCCCCCAGTGCGGCAGTGAAGAAACCGAAAGAGCATGAGGAAACGGTTTGATGAAAGGAAAACTCATTACACTGGAAGGAATTGACGGAGCCGGGAAAAGCACAGTATTGGATTTTCTCAGGAACCATCCTGTGTTTGGGAAAGCTGTTTTCACAAGAGAACCTACTACCAACTGGACCGGAGAGGCTGTAGAGCGCGCGATTCATTCAGATACCGATCCTATGGCCGAATTGCTTCTTTTTACAGCAGATCACGCCGACCATATTTCAAGGGTCATCAGACCCACTATGCGGGAAGGCAGGAATGTAATCTCCGACAGGTATTCCGATAGCAGGATAGCATATCAAACGGTTACACTCCAGGGAATTCTGGAGGACCCTGCGCAGTGGATTAAGAAACTGCATCATGGGTGGACAATCGAACCGGATCTTACATTGTTGCTTGATCTTGACCCGGCTATTGCTGTCTCAAGATGCAATACTCGTGAAGTCCAGACTAAGTTTGAGAAAATCGATTTTCTGAACAAAGTCAGGGAAAATTTCCTGAAACTTGCAGGAAAAGAGCCCGAAAGGTTCTGTGTAATTGACGCCTCTCAAAACGTTGACGACGTCAAAAAACAGATCACAGAAGCCCTTACAAATTTATTCTGAGCCTAATTTATTTTTATCAGCAAACTCTACTAATGCCTCTCCCAATTCCTTAACGTACTTGGGATTCAGATTGAACCGACCTCTTTTTTGTCCGGCACGTTCCTTGGCGATTTCAACATATTCTTTTTCAAAGCGCTCGCTTGTCTCAATGGAGATGGTGAGATACCAGCCGCCTCCCATCTTGATTTCAGTAAATGCCTTTTCAGGATCAATTTCAACCTTTTCATCTGCCATAAAAAATACCTTCCTGTACTAAATTTAAGGGAATATTCCCGTTGTGGACTGCGGTTGCAACAAGTGCACCTGATAATCCAAGATCATCAAGAATTCTTATATCATCCATATTTTTTACTCCCCCGCCCAGCAATAAATCATGGGTTGAAAGGGAGTTCATTTTCCCGAGTAGTTGCGCATCAACGCCCTTCCCGGTGCCAACACGATCAATATCCAGATAAATTATATCCTTTACGTCAAATGTGTTAAGAATTTCCAGCACCTGCAGGGAATCCTCCGGCACATCCTTGGAAGAAGAGAGCACCTTTCCATTTTTCCTGTCGATACTCACACTGGATTTTCCCGGGAATTCCTCACAAACCCGGGATATTGTATCCATTGAGCACGTTTCGGTACCGAGTATGAGAGTTCCTGCAAACTCTTCCCACTTCTGGACATCTGCAACCTCTCTGATGCCTGTGTCAAGCATTGTGGGAACCATTGAGGCGATCTCGGTAAGTGCTTGCCTGTTAGCTTTCGGTTGTTCTTCTCCCTGAAGAACATTAAGATCAGCAACATAAATTTCCTGTGGATTTACGGATTGAACCACTTCCACAACTCCTGAGGAATTACAAACAGTGCTGTTGATGTGCGCAGGTATATAATTTCGACGTTCTCCTCCACTGGCATGGACAACGGTAGCATTATATATGTCTAATACAAAGACAATTCGAAACATATTCAAACGGACTACTTAATCTTATCATATAAAAAGAGGCAAGTACATGCAATTACTCATAAGCCCCATAAACACGGAAGAGGCAATCTCCGCTTTACACGGCGGTGCTGATATCATTGATGTAAAGAATCCGAAAGAGGGATCCCTTGGCGCAAATTTCCCATGGGTCATAAAGGATGTAAAGGAAGCAATTGGATCCAAAAAACCTGTTAGTGCAGCACTGGGAGATTTTAACTATAAACCCGGAAGTGCAGCCCTTGCTGCCTACGGCGCAGCCATGGCAGGTGCCAGCTATGTCAAAATCGGGCTTTATGATATCCAAACTGAAGAACAAGCATTCGAAATGCTTTCCGGAATTGTCAAAAACGCATCTCTTATGGAAGAACCTCCGAAAGTTGTTGCATGCGGATATTCTGATTACAAGAGAATTAATTCAATTGATCCTGCCTTGCTACCAGCGATTGGAGCGCGTGCAGGGGTTGACCTTGTGATGGTAGATACGGGTGTAAAGGACGGTGCCTCCACTTTTGAATTCATGTCGGAAGAAGAACTCACAAATTTTGTCAACAAAACACGTGAAATAGGGCTTGAATCAGCTATTGCTGGCAGTTTGAAATTTGAAGATATACCTATGCTTCAACGGATCAATCCGGACATCATCGGTGTTCGTGGAATGGTCTGTGGTGGAGACAGAAACTCCACAATTAGGAAAGAGCTTGTGAAAGAGCTTAAGGCAAAGATGTCCTGATTCCGGAAGTAATTCCGGATCCCTTCACCGGGAGTACAATGAGCGAGACAATCGAAGTATGCGTTGCGGAAGCCTTGCATCGTGATGCCGGGAGAGGCATTGCGAGACTTGACAAATTGCTGATGCAGAAAGTAGGAGCTGCAAGTGGCGATATTGTCGAAATCAAAGGCAAGAAAAATGCATATGCAATTGTCTGGCCCGGATATCCTGACGATTCTGGAAAAGACATAATCAGGATGGATGGAAACCTTCGCGGAAATGCAAGTGTTGGAATTGACGACAATGTTTCTATAAAAAAGGCCAATCCCCGTGAAGCACAGCGTATCCTGTTAACCACTGCCCAACCTATCCATCTTGGAAATTACTCTCGTTTTCTTCATCGCGTTCTTGAAGGAAGACCTCTTGATCGCGGACAGCGGATTAAGGTTGCAGCTGTCAATAACCCAATGTCTTTTGTTGTTACCTCCACTCAGCCAATCGGCCCGGTTATTGTCGGAAGAAGCACAAAGATAGAAGTGAAGGAAAAACTAGAGGATGCAGATTCTTCTTCCGAACAGGTTTCATACGAAGATATTGGCGGACTGAGGCGAGAAATCAGTCTAATGCGAGAGATGATTGAACTTCCCCTGAGGCATCCCGAGCTGTTCCAGAAACTGGGAATAGAACCTCCCGCAGGAGTTCTTCTTTTCGGCCCACCGGGAACCGGAAAAACCATGATTGCAAAAGCGGTAGCCAGTGAAACCGAAGCAAGCTTTTTCTCAATCAGTGGACCTGAAATTGTATCAAAGTACTATGGGGAAAGCGAGCAAAAACTCAGGGAAATTTTCGAAGAAGCACAAAAAGAAGCTCCTTCAATCATATTCATAGATGAAGTAGATTCCATCGCCCCAAAAAGAGATGAAGTGTTAGGGGAAGTGGAACAAAGAGTGGTCGCCCAGCTTCTCTCCCTTCTGGATGGATTGAGTGGAAGAGGAAAGGTAATCGTAATTGCCGCCACCAATCGCCCGAATTCAATTGATCCCGCACTCCGACGCGGAGGCCGTTTCGACAGGGAAATGGAAATTGGAATCCCTGACAGAGAAGGTAGGTTGCAGGTTTTGTATGTTCATACGAGAGGAATGCCTCTTGCCGAAAATGTTGATCTTGAGCGGATTGCGGATGTTACTTACGGATTTGTAGGAGCGGATCTTTCTTCCCTTTGTAAAGAAGCGGCTATGCATGCTCTGAGGCGTATGCTTCCAAAAATGGCAATAGACGAAGAGATTCCTACAGAATTTTTGGATGAATTAATAGTAGCTGAAGAGGATTTCGATGAAGCGCTTAAGAACGTTGAACCCTCTGCACTCAGGGAAGTGTTCATTGAAATGACAACCGTTCACTGGGAAGATATCGGTGGACTTGAAGCTGAAAAACAAGAATTAAAAGAAGCCGTTGAATGGCCGTTACAATATCCCGAACTTTTTGATGCTACTGTAACCAGACCTCCAAAGGGCATTTTACTTTTTGGCCCTCCCGGAACCGGGAAAACATTGCTTGCAAAGGCTGCAGCGTGTGAAAGCGGTGTTAATATAATCAGTATTAAGGGCCCTGAACTCCTGAGCCGCTACGTGGGAGACTCAGAAAAAGCAGTCCGGGAAACTTTTAGGAAAGCTAAACAGGCTGCGCCTACAATCATCTTTTTCGATGAAATCGATTCCATAGCACCCTTGCGAGGAAATTCAGATGATTCTGGTGGTAGCGAGAGAGTTGTGAGTCAGATATTGACTGAAATTGATGGTATCGAAGAATTGAAAGATGTTGTGATAATCGCAGCCACCAATCGACCTGACCGGGTAGACCCGGCACTTTTGCGCCCCGGAAGACTGGATAGGTTGATCTACGTAAATGCTCCTGACAAGAAAGGAAGAGAACAAATCTTCCAGATTCACTCAAAGGGAAAGCCCCTTACAAAAGACGTGGACCTCATCTCACTCGCTAGCATGACAGAAGGCTACGGCGGTGCGGATATTGCTGCGATTTGTAGGGAAGCTTCAATGCTTGCAATCCGCCAAACCGTTGAGCAAGGAAAATCGCGTGAAGAAATACGTGCTTCTGCCGATTCAATACAAATTCGAGAGAAGCACTTCTTGGAAGCAATTAAAAAAGTAAAACCTTCACAAAGTCCTACTGGCGAAGAAGACGAGATGATGCAAAAATACTTTAGCTGAAGCACCCTAAATAAAAAGTGTAGGGGTTACGTAATGCTAAGACAAAGATTTGTATTAGACACTACCGGGCTTACAGACCTTCAGGCAAGGGAAAGTGTGGGTGCAGACAATATCTGCGATGGTATGAAAGAAATCCTTGAATTGATAGCACAAGCAAGGCTGGAACTCCAGATCAGTTGCTATGTGCCTTTTCCTTCCGTTTATAACGAGTTGCGGGAATTCGCATCCAATAACAATTGCGATAGCGAAGTTTTTGCAAAAATTGACACATGGCTTGTAAAAAAAGCACCTGACAGGTATGAAGTAAAGATTCCTTCCCGTATTTTCCATGAATATGTTTCTTACATGAGAGAAAGAATTGATAAGGGAATGAATGTTGCCGAGGAAGCAATCCGTGAAGCATCCTACGAATGCCTGTTCCTGACATCAGAAGCCGAGAATCGTAAGCAGGTTGAGACGGAAATCGAAAGAGAAGTCATCGGTTCCACAATAGGCAAGTTTCGAAATAAGTACAGATCAGCATTGAGGTATGGAATCCTTGACAGTGCTCCTGATATCGACGTATTGCTACTTGCCAAGGAACTGGATGCTGCTGTGGTAGCCAAGGATTACGGAATCCAGAAATGGGCTGAGCAACTTGGTGTACGCTTTGTTCCTGCTGACACATTCCCCATGATGTTGAAAGAATACCTCATTCATACAGAAGCAAATAAGTAACTTATAATGAACCTGCCACAAATGCAAAAAGAGCAAGGAACATTGCATACTTGAATAATTTTGAAGACTTCGCAGGATTTCCACGAAGAATTGCCAGAATTGCAAAAACAAATACTGCGTCTGCAAGGAATACCAGATACAGGTAACCTTCTCCCAGAAGCCCTGTGAAGTAAGGATAAGGGCTCGCAATAATACCAATGATTCCCAGCGATGAAGCAGCAACCATTGCAATCTTTTCTCCTGCAACTATTGGAAGTGTTTTTGCCCCTTCCTGCAAGTCACCCCCTATATCCTCAATATCCTTCACAATCTCCCGGGCAATTGTCGCAAATGTGGCCAGAATGAAGAGAACCGCCAACGCATTGATTCCGTCAATCCCAAATATTGCTCCGCCGAAAAGGAATGTGGAACCTGTGAGATAACCTACTGAAACATTGCCTACAAGAGGCATGCTCTTCAAATTTCTTGCGTAGAGTATCAACAGAAAAGAATTGAAAATGGCAATCAATGCACAAACATAATTGATCAGGACAGCTAGAATAATTCCTGCTGCAAAAAGGAAAAGAGCAAAATAAAGAGCATTTTGTGCTGAAACTCTTCCTGAAGGAATTGGCCTGTCAGGTCGATTTATCGAATCAATATGAACGTCATAATAGTCGTTAATGGTATTCCCTGCACCGGTTACAAGCACAACTGTTGTCATGACAAGCAATGAATCCAGTATTGGAAACAGTGTGATATCCCCTCCAACAAGGATTCCGAATGTAATCAGGACAGCAATAATAGAAGCGAATGCTGCCATCCCACAATTGGCTATGCGCATCAGTTGTAGGTAAGGATGCATGATTGTGTTAGCCCCTTCCGACTTTTAGCATCCCGTCAAGAGCATGTTTTGCCTTTATCCTGATATCTTCTGGAACCTTCACGATGTGTTGCATGTTCTCAAGGGAAAAATGAACCGCTTCGAGATCGGTGCATTTCATATCAGGGCAAACTAAATAATCAGAAACGGGATAGAATTTCTTGTCGGTATTTTCATTTATAAGAGGATAAAAAAGACCATTTTCAGTTACAACAATAAACTCACTGTTTACAGAAGATGAAACCTGCTTCAGTATTCCTGTAGTACTAAGCACTTGATCAGAGACTCCAAGGACTTCGCGCCTGCACTCCGGATGTGACAGCACTTCTGCATCAGGATGTAAAGCTTTCGCAGCCAGAATGTCGGATTCACGTACCTGGTTATGTGCGGGACAGTAGCCATCCCAGAGAATTATTTTTTTGTCAGTGTGCTGGGAAACATAGTCACCCAGATTCTTATCCGGTACAAAAATAATTTCATCAGCAGCAAGGGAACGAACAACTTCAACTGCGTTTGCAGATGTGCAGCAGATATCACTCTCTGATTTTACTTCGGCACTACTATTTACATAAGAAACGACTGCTGCATCAGGGTACTGTTTCTTCACTTCCCTCAGGGACTCTGCATCTGCCATGGCTGCCATGGGGCAGCGAGCATATTTGTCGGGAATAATAACGGTTTTTTCAGGACAGAGAATGGCAGCGCTTTCAGCCATGAAGTCTACTCCGCAAAAAACAATGATATCAGCATCTTGATCTACAGCTTGTCTACTTAAACCAAGGGAATCACCAACAAAATCAGCTATTTCCTGAACTTCTGCCCTACAATAATTATGAGCAAGAATAATAGCTCTTTTCTCTTCCCTAAGTTTTTTGATGCTTTGTTTTAAGCTCTGAGTATTCTGCATAAGATCACGAAATATGTTAGTTCTTTTTTTGTCGCCTACACGTTGGACAGGCATAAAATGTTTTCCTGATCAGGTTCCCAGCTGCAGGGGATTGGATATCTTTTTCAGGGTAGCTATCAAAGATAATGGAGCTAGATAACTTGTTTTTGGGTTGAGCGGAGATGGAATGTTCTCGATTCGGTTAGTAAAAGATCCGAAATCACCCTTTACTGTTATCTCATGGATATTCCGGGTAATATCCGGATTCGCAACAATCCTGACATGCGTCTTTTCAAAACCGATTCCTGCTATGCTTAGTGTAGCTGCAACATTGACATTTGCCGGGAAAGCCTTAACGGCTTCTGCAGCAGTTCCTTCAAAAATAACTGTTTTGCTCTTAATAGATTCCAGATCAATGTTGTTCTCAAGGATATAAGGTGCCCCTGCAAGCCCCTTTGGTGCTTTTTCAGTTGTAATGGAAACAGAATCAATTCCTGCAACCGACGCAGACCTGAGACCATCGATTCCACATATTGCACCGGATGGGAGGTAAATATGACAACCGTTTTCCTTTGCAATTAACAGAACCTCTTCAAATAATTCGGAATCAACAAATGCCCCAATGCTGGCAACCAATACATCACATTTCGCTTTGAGGGCTGTAGGTACAACGTCATAAACCGCTCGTTGTGATGCACATTCAACTACTAAATCAACTTCCAAAGCCATTTCCGGAACATCGAGGACTCGAGGGTGTGAGTTTACAAGGGAAGCCAAAGCATTCTTTACAGAACCTTCATGCCTGTCATATATTGCATAAAGTTTCATTCCCGGAATTGAGGCATCCACCGCTTTGCAAATCTCAGTACCAATGGCACCGCAACCAACTACTCCAATCCTTATCATCAGTTACTCCTTTCTTCACTTTTTTAGCGGGATTTTGATCTGTAATTACCTGTTTATTGACTCTTTGTTGAAAGCATATAAATCTCTTGACGCATAAATCACTTCTCGGTGAAATGATGTTCACATCGCGTTTGGAAGAATTCATTGAGGAAGATCTTGGTTACAATGATATTTCCTGTACACTTGTACCCGACAACCCCAAAAAGGCAATAATCTTTGCAAAGGAAAACTGTATTCTTGCAGGAACAGTCATTGCAAAAGAAATACTGGACTATTTCGGGATCAAATATGAACAACACTTTGATGATGGGGATGAACTTGTTGCAGGAAAAACCATTTTTGAACTTGATGGAAGTGCTGTATCCATACTAAGAGCCGAACGCCTTACATTGAACTTCCTTGGACATTTAAGTGGAATCGCAACCCTCACCCGTAAATGCGTGGACCTGACATCACAGTATCCAAAAACAAAGATTGCTGCCACAAGGAAAACAACACCGGGACTCCGTAAGTATGAGAAAATGGCTGTAATCGCCGGCGGGGGAGATCCACATCGTTTCAATCTTTCAGACTCCATCATGATTAAAGACAATCACCGAAATATGATGGGGCTTGAAAAATCAATTTTTGAAGCAAAAAAAAGAGCCAGTTTTACCCAGAAAATCGAAGTGGAAGTGGAGTCTATTTCCGATGCAATTTTTGCAGCAAAGATGAATGTTGACATTATTATGCTGGATAATATGAATCCAGAGGAAATAATCAAAACAATCTCTGCACTTCAAGCTGAAGGTTTGCGTGAACACGTAATTATTGAGATCTCTGGAGGGATATCGCCTGCAAATCTAAAAGAATTCGCAGGCACTGGAGCCGATATTATATCAATGGGATCACTGATCCACAAATCCCGCTGGATAGACATCAGTCTGGAAATAAAAAAGTGATGTCATAAACTTTATATTAAATTCCAATCTTGTATTTAGCCTATAGGCTAACGAAAAGGATTCATTGAAGGATGATAGAGGGAACTATGTACGGGCCAAAACGGATTACAACCATTTTTCTTCTTATAACAATACTACTTACGGCATTCATCGGAACATCTGCTGCAAAACAAGTTCTTTTTGAAGACTATATTGATGCAGGAGATGGATACCAGATAAACAACTTTGTTATTGACGTCACTGACGTATTCCCTTCATCCGAATATGCCGCATTTTATGTGTATGAAAGGGATGATGAAGTCCTAGACAAAGGACTGGATGTTAACGATACATTCACTTTTGAAGTTGATGGGGAAGATGTTGAAGTTACATTACTCAATACCGCATCCGGTGTTTTAAACAAGGCAAAAATTGCAATTACAATAACCGATGACGATGTTGTTTATACCCCCACCGGGGATGACGGGATAGTAAGCGGCGGACACGATGATGCAGAATTTGCTGGCACACCTGATCTGGAGATTACCAAATCTGTCAGCAATCAAATAATTAGTGCCGGTGATATAATTACTGTAACGGTCTCCGTCGAAAATCGTGGAGATGATAAAGCCACAGAAATACGATTTTCCGACATACCACCTGAAAAATTCATTCTTGAAGAGACTTTTGTGAGCCAAACCGGGGAACTAACGCTTGATGTCGGGCAATCACAACAAATATTTGTATACAGAATAAAAGCCACTGCTGCCGGGGAATATGTGATTAAACCCACAACTGCTACATTTTCCAATGAAGCAGGACAGGATTTTCCACAAGCATCTTCTAATACGGTAACAGTTACAGTTGAAGGAGAAGCTGTGAAAACTCCTGATTTACAGTTCAGTGCCACCGTGGGACAAACAAGTATTCTGCGAAATGAAGACATTGACTTCACAATCAATATCGAAAATATTGGGGAAGGAGCTGCAAATGCCGTTTCTGTTGAGCTTTTACTTCCTGACGGACTGGACTATAAAGACGGAGATGCAGAAATCGAAATTATTGGTGGAGTTCCAACTATTTACCTGCAATCTTTCGGAGTCCAACAGGAAAAAGAGATTGCTTTTACCGCAAAAGCTGAAAGCACCGGAAGTTATACAATCACCGGAGATTACTCCTACCTTTATGACAACGGAATGGAAGACGAAGAAGAAAGTGGCGATTTCATATCTGGAACAATTACAGTTGAGAAAGGGAGATTTGATTCCATTCTCGAACAACCAATTTACGTTTATATCGTGCCTATGCTTATTATAATCGGAATCGGAGCCTGGATAATTCACAGGCACCGCCAATATCGCTTCTGAGAATCAATTTGGAGGGAATGGTTTGCTTAATATACTCATCATCGGAAATGGCCAATGTGGTAATCGTATCATGGATGCGATTAACAAAGAGGCATTTGGCGGCAGCGGAAAGCTGGCAAAATTCTACTCAAAACAAAAGTACAAAAGTAATGTTCAGACTCTTGCCATTAACACGGCTATCAATGATCTGAAAGAGATGAAACATACAAAAGCAAAGGACCGAATCCATATACCTCACTTGCACGGAGTCGGAGCTAACCGTAATGTCGGAAAGCAGGTATTTGAAGAAAATAAAGCCCAAATTATGCGCAATATTGATGAAAGAGGCAGTTTTGATGTAGCTTTTATTGTAACTTCCGCATCTGGTGGAACTGGATCTTCTTTTACACCTTTGTTGATCAGGGATCTTAAAGAGGAACATGATTTTCCAATTTATGCTGTTGTTGTATTGCCATTCCGTGAAGAAGGGACGCTTTATTTGCAAAACGCTGCATTTTGTCTCCGGGACGTCAGAGAAAGTGGAGCTGACGGGATTATTCTTGCCGATAACCAATACTTGAAACAGCTTGGTGGAGATGTCCAATCTGCTTATGATGCAATCAACACAATGATTGCAAAAAGAATATTGTTCTTGCTTGATTCACTCGACAGTGAAATGATGATGGTTACAGACCTTGGTGATTTCAAGACCGTTATGAGTGGAGGAGCTGGTATTGCAACGATTGGCTACTATGAAGCTGACCATGAAATGCCGATAAAAAATGTTATCCAAAAAGCAATTGCTCCATCTGGATTACTTTTTAATACGGATGTATATCGTGAAGCCAGCCGTTCCATGGTGATAATACGTGGAGATAAGACGGCGTTAAGCATTGAGGAAATTTCATCAGAAGTAGAAAAGCTCTCTTCTGCAGTAGGCCATGTCTTTAAAGGTATTGTTGTCCGAAAAGGAGAACATCCCCGTGTTCTTGCTGTTCTTACACTTGAAACTGCATCAGAGCTTGAGAAACTCTATGCAATAGCTGTAGATGCCATTCAGGAAGAAAAAGCTAAAAAAGAGCGTGTTGCTGAACAGAAAGAACTCGACCGTGCTTTTTCACAAATTGATGGACTTGAACCTCACTATTAAAAGTTGAAAGTGATGGAAACTGACCAAATTATAACAATACGCGGACTTACAAAAATCTACGGTGATGGCGTAGAAGTGCGTGCATTGGATGGCCTCGATATGGAAGTTACCCGCGGGGAATTTCTTTCAATTGTAGGACCATCAGGTTCAGGAAAAAGTACTCTTCTTCACATGATTGGAATTCTGGACACTCCAAGTAGCGGAACTGTAGTTATCGACGGTCAAGACGTCACACAAATGAGTGAGATGCAGAGATCACAAGCAAGGAATCGCTTGCTTGGATTCATTTTCCAGTATCATCACCTACTTCCCGATTTTTCTGCTCTTGAAAATGTTATGATGCCAATTCTTATTGCTGGCAAAAGCCGGGATGAAGCTAAAAAGGAAGCTATCTCCCTTCTTGAACAGGTGAACCTTAGCGATCGTCTCAACCATTACCCAAACCAGCTTTCCGGGGGGCAGAACCAAAGAGTGGCAGTTGCAAGAGCTTTGGCAAACAACCCAAAAATCGTTATCGGTGATGAACCTACTGGAAACTTAGACAGCCATTCAAGAGATATGGTTTATGAACTACTCCGAAAGCATAATCGGGAAAAGGGACAAACATTAAACATTGT
>CAZHNA010000018.1:0-19225 GCA_964532775.1 uncultured Methanosarcinales archaeon | reverse complement strand
TTCATTTCCTCGAACATGTCAAGGTTATTGTTGGAAGCACATCCATCAGTACCTAACGAAACATTAACTCCCCGCTCCAGCAATTCAGGAACAGGTGCAATACCTGAAGCCAGTTTCATATTGCTCACAGGATTATGAGACACATTTACCCCCCGGTTCCTGAGGATATCCATATCTCCTTCAGAAAGCCAGATACAATGGGCAGCCAGTACATTCTCATCAAGGAAGCCCGCTTCATCCAGCATGTTCACAGAACACATTCCGAATTGCTCTTTCATCTGGTTTAATTCAGCCTCGGTTTCAAGCACATGGATATGGACTTTCACATTATCCTTGCGCGCCTGTTCCCTGATACTTATCAGGAAATCCCGTGAGCAAGTATGAGGTGCATGAGGCCCATACATTGCAGTAATACGCCCGCCGGCAGCACCATTAAATTCACTAACAAATCTTGTGCCTTCTTTGAGTTCATGATCTGCTTTTTCCGGATCACCTAGATCAATCATTCCATAAGACAAAGCTGCCCTCATCCCTGTTTCCTCAACAGCTTTAGCAACATTATCCATATGAATATACATGTCTGCAAAACATGTAGTCCCGCTTTTTATCATTTCAAGACAGGCAAGTTTTGTGCCAATGTATAGATCGTCAGGAGTTAATTTAGCCTCGATTGGCCAGATGTGATCTTCAAGCCATGTAGAAAGGGGAAGGTCATCTGCATAACCACGGAGAAGTGCCATTCCGGCATGCGTGTGAGTGTTCACCAACCCCGGCATGACAACCATGCCTTTAGCATCAATCACTTTTTCCGCAGAACCTTCGTAGGAATTGCCTACGTATACTATTTCGTTGCCTTCAATTGCAACTTCACTTTTTTCCAGATCCCCTTTTGAGGAATCCATTGTCAGGACATAACCATTCTTGATCAGGATATCAGCCATGAGATTCACTCTACACTCCGTTCTTTTCTCAGTTGTTTAAGGAATGTTTCCATTATAATAAGCCTCTCTTTTGCAATATCTTTCGAGGTATTGGTATTCAACCTTTCCATTATTTTGAATGGTTTCCTTTCCATATAATCTTCAAAACCATCAAAAGGATCTTCCATGTATGCATTCATAGAAGTCTCTTTCACTGTTCCTATAGTATGCTTTAGTCCCCTCAAAGCGCCCATTGAAACCAGTGATCTGAAAATACCCACAGCACCTAATGCATCCAGTCGGTCTGCGTCCTGTAAAATACAACCTTCAATGGATTCAGGCGTCAATCCCCGACTGAAGCGATGGGTTCGGATACATGAAACCACATGTTCAACAGTTTCGGATTCAATGCCTTCATCTTGAAGGAACTTGTCTGCAATTTCCGCACTGTAAACCGCATGATCTCCGCCTTCCTGATGCTCTCTAATAACACCAACATCATGTAAAAGAGCAGCAAGCTGGACAACATGAGAGTTGCCACCTTCTTTATCCTGAATTTTAAGGCACAGGAGTTCCACGCGTTCTACATGGGACATGTCATGACTACTGGGTTCATCCTTTAGCACATCTGCAACAAATGAGCGGGTTTTCTCAACCAATTTTTCCATTTAAAGTACCTCGTCTGCCATATATCGGAGATTGCTATTTATCGCAGCCAGTGACTTCCTGAGAATGTCTTTGTTATTATAAGATTCAACCAGCCTTTCCATTTTTTCCCGATCCCAATCCTGTATTTCCAAGGCTGCATCAGCGATTCCATCAAGTGCCCTTACAACATTATCTACAATGCTCACCGTGGCAGCCAGAGAAGTCCGAGACAAAGGATTTAGATCGATGGTGATCACCTTTTTACCCATAGACACAAGTGTTTCACACCTGTCGCCGTCCTCAAGGGGAACAAGAACTACATCCGCGCTAAAAATACCACCCTTGTCTACAATACCCCTGTCATGAGAAAGGGGAAGTGTTTCATCTCCGGCACTACCAAGAACCGAAGAAGCACCATGAGCAAGCAGGTGATTAGTAATTCGTTTTATTCTCTCTTCCGTTCTGTGGAAAAGATTTACTTCAAGAGATGCACCCGTAATTTTAGAAAGACGTATCATCTGTTCCGGAACCAAAGCTGCCGTGTTTCCGTTCACAGAAATTATTGGTTTTTCTGCCAAGAGAAGCATTGCAGCAGCTACTTTTATTGCATCTTCTGCAAAATGATTCGTTTTTTCCCCCAACATATAGTCAAAACACTCCCCCCTACCTTGAGCAACCAGCCCTTGCATGCTGGTGATACCAATATTTACGCCTTCAACTATGCGCTCTCTTGTCAAAAGGGAATGGTAGCGGGGGTGGTCTATCGGAATATCAGTCAAGTGGTGGCACCTCTAAATTCAAAATTGAGTCTCCAGAATAATGCTGGAAAATATGGATACCTGTAGGAAGATTTGAATGTATTTGTATGTTTCTTGCAGGCTTGAAGGACAGCTTTTAGCACAGTAATCATAGAAAAAAGAAAAAAGAAGAGGGAACCATTCCCTCACTTGGAAGCATCAAGTAAAATGCCCTGATCTGTCGGAACAATCATAGTCTGGATATCTTTATCCTGAAGCATCTGGACATACTTGTAATTTATCAGCTTCGAGTTCTTGGAAAGTTCAGAATTGATTATTCGCAAGGATTCGGCTTCACCTGTAGCTTTAATAATAGTTGAATTTGCTATACCATTTGCCTCTATTATTTTCCTCTCAGCTTCAAGCTGCTCCTTTTGTTTCACGAAGACCATTCTTTGTGCATCCTGATCTGCCTGAAGTTTCTGCTCAATGGCGTCTGCAACCCTCACAGGCAACTCAACATTCCTGAGAAGAACCTCTTCCACGATTATGCCATCGTCTGTAAGAGCAACTTCCATGCTATCCCTCATCTCTGTTGCCACGACTTCGCGCTGCTCACCATATACATCGAGGGCAGTCCTTCCTGAAACAACACCGCGTATTTGCGATTTAATTGTTGGCCTTATTATTTTTTCCGCATAATTAACCCCAAGCTTCTGGTGGATTTCATCAGCTTGGTCTGACATAAGCCTGTATCTTACAGTAATATCCATACCAAGAGTAAGACCTTCACTTGTAAGAGCGGTAATCTGGTCATCCCCGACAACATTGCCTTCCGCTGTCTGGGAGCTCATTGTATAAACTTCACTCCTTACCGAATACTTGGTCACAGATATCCAGGGCGGTACAATATGCAACCCTTCGCCAAGTTCATCACTTTGAACACCGCCAAACTGACTGAATTTTACACCTACTTCACCTGCACCAATTGACACAAAGATGGAACCAAACAATACCGAGAATACCACAAGCACAGCAAATACTATTGCAAGAATTCGGAAAATTTGCCCTGCGATAGGAGGAATCCCTTTTAGCTTTAGTTCCGACAGGTCAAAGCTTGGACGATCATCATCCAATTTAATTGAATCCATATCGATTTCATCATTAACTACCATATTTTCACCTTTTAGAATTACAAAATCTTAAAAACTATTTCTGCGGACTATGGATATGATGTGATATAGCCCTTTGTGAAAACGATTCAATAAGTTCCTGAAACTCTGCCACTGAACACGGCCCCAAACTTCCCGAGTGCCTCAATAACTGCCTCTTGACAATTATTATCGGATATTGCAAAAATAGAATCGCCAAGCATTGTCTGGGATGCAAGTCCACCAGAAGACTCCACTGCTTCAATGGCATCTTCAGCCTTCCCGCTTAAAAGACCAACTTCTGAAGAGAAATCACGAGACAATTTCATGAAATTCTCAACGGTGGGACAATCCATCAGGATTTTCAGAGAATGACTTCCTGCTTTGTTAATACAATCTACCATTGCAGGATTTTCAAGAACTTCTCTTGTGAGAATACCTCCAAGTGCCACACAATGGACATCAAATGAAGAACATGGAATGCGATCAAGTATTCCTGTTGTTGTCAGGGGACCGGGAGCTTTCCGAATAACCACCCCACCATAGGCCTGTGCTTCTACATCCCCGAGACCTCCGCCTTTAAGAACTTCGGCAATGTGCACTTTCTCTACAATATCGTTCTGTGTTAAGCCAAGGGATAACAAATCGTTCAAAGCATATCCGGTACTCAAGGCTCCTGATGCAGAAGCACCAAAACCACTGCCAACAGGAATTTCTGCAATCGATGAAATCTTTACGGGAACATCAGTTAGTTCCTTGACCAGATGGGAAGTTACAGCAGCTTCTACATGAGAGCCATTCAGAGTTATTTCTGCATCTTCAATAGTGGGGGATAAAGTAACAGTGGAATGCACACCTTTGTTCAGTACAAGACCGCAGCCAGTAGTACCTTTAAGAAGTGGATCTTCATTTTCATGAATAACAAAAAAACCGGTTATGTGACCCGGCGCAAAAGCTGTTGCACTAATAGCTTCGGAATTCATCCTACCGCCCTTATCTCAGTAAATCCGTGATTTTTCCAATAATTACAGTTGCAAGTTCATATTTGGATCCACTATAACAGGAACTAGAGTCTTTTTCTACGAGACAAATAGAATTATCATCTGTGCCCATTCCTTTTTCAGCCACATCGTTAGCAACAACCAAATCCAAACCATAACTCTCAAGCATAGAGGATGAAAGGTTTACTAAATCCTGTGAATTGACATCTGTCTCCGCTTTGAATCCTACCATCAACAAATTCGGATATTCCGACCTGACTTTAGGCAGCAATTTTTGAGTCGGAAGCAATTTCAGATATAGTTCATCTCCTGATTTGATTTTGGAAGAAGAAGGAGTTTCAAGTGTATAATCGGATATTGCAGCAGCACTTATGAAAATATCATAGCCATTTTTGAGTTCATTCATGCAGGCATCCTGCATTTGCTCTGCACTTTCAACGTAAATCTCATTGATTCCTTCAATACCAAAAGAGCCACGGTGAACAACAGTTACGTCTGCGCCCTTGCGAAATGCTTCCTTTGCCAATTCCAGCCCGGTTTTCCCGGATGCACGGTTGGTAAGAATGCGAATAGGATCGATGGTTTCTGCAGTTGCGCCTGATGTGATGAGAACACGCTTTCCTTCAAGGGCATCTCCAACAAGGCCCCTCTCGACTGCTAACATAATATCATCATTAGAAGCAATTTTTGCGATTCCTTCTTCTATTAGTGGACCTACAACATTTATGCCATATTTTCCAAGTTTCTCAAGGTTTTCAGCTATTGCTGGATGATCGTACATTGATTGGTGCATTGCAGGTACAACGATTACAGGAGTGTGGCTCCCGATTGCGGTTGTTACAAAAGTAGTTACCGGAGTATCGTCAATTCCGTATGCAATCTTGCCAATTGTATTTGCAGTTGCAGGTGCAATAAGTAAAAGATCGGCATTGCCTTCAATACCACAAAAACCTACGTGTTCCACACCACCTGTGATTTCTGTGATTACAGGATTACCTGTTGCATAGTGAAGTGCATCAGGATGAAGTATATGGGTTGCTGCATCACTCATAACAGCATAAACATCTGCACCATTGCGAATCAGTTCCCTTGAAAGCTCCACAATACGAACTGCAGCGATGCTCCCTGTGACCCCTATTACAATGGTTTTTCCAGACAGATTTTTGCCCTTATTGCCTTTAATCCAGTGTGTAGAATGCATAGATTTTCCAGATGGATATATAAAAGATGCATATTATAAAAGGATAGGTCGGTGGGAGTATAGGAGATAAACAGTGGTACAAAAGAAACTCATGAGTCAGGTTGGTGGTATGTTTGACCGCTATTCCGGCAAAGATGAACTCAATCAGGAAATCGAAGTACTGCAATCAAGAGTCCTTGAGATGGAAATTGATCTCCGCCGTCTTGAAAAATATGAACGTAAGCTTAAAGTCGCAGTGAGCGATCGACAGATTGCAGAAGAAAAACTAAAAGCTGCCCGCAAGAAAATCGAGACTCTTGAACATGAACTCGAAAAGAAGCTGGAAACAGAAGATGAAGAAATTTCCATCGCTCAAATGGAGATTATCAGTTCCCAAAGGATGCAGAATATTTTTGGAGAACTGGCAGGCTTTGCGGGAGAAAAAGAACAGTATATCACCTTAATTGTCCCACCTGAAATGAATGTCGAATCATTTCCACAATACAGGGACGTTGAACTGCTGATTGATTCTGAAACCCTGAATACTATTTCAAAAATCAAAACCGAAACTGGTTTAATTCTTTTTTATGATCGACCCGGAATTATCAGGGAAATATTTCTGCCGCCTACCCCGGTGGAAAAAACAAAATTGGTGGTTGCGGAAAAGTTTTCGACAGAAGAAGCTGGAATTCGGGAAGATGAACTACAGATACTTGTAATTGCTGCACATGCGGGAGAAAGTTTGCTGTTGGTTGCATCTGCCGACGAGGAAGAAGAAAGCAAGCTTATCAGGAGCAGTGTGAAATCCAAACACGGCAAAGGTGGCTTCAGCCAGAGACGGTTTGAAAGGCTAAGGGATGAAGATATTGTACATCATGCGGAAAAAGTCAGGGAAACCCTGATTGAAATTATTGGGCAAATGGAAAAGCCTGACTACATAATTCTTTGCGGTGATCTCCTACTTGCGGAAGAAATTGTAAAGGGAGTAGATCTACCCGTGAATCCCATTAGCAGGAAAATTGATGCAAAAATCGACCCGAAAGATCCGGGTAAGCTAATGAAGGAAATTCTTTCCTATCGAAGATACAGGTTGTGAGAGAGATATGATTGGTGAAGAAGAAATTGTTGGTATCGTAGATGCTCTTGGCGCTGTAACTCTTAAGGAAATCAAAGAAATTGTTCATGAAATCGATTTTCTGAACGAAGAAACAAATACCTCATTAGAAACCGTTGAACAACTCTGCACCAAGGCAAATTCCAAACACTGGCTTGAAATGATAAGCTGTGAGGAAATTGAAGGAACAACTCCCACAAGCACAGAAGCTTCTGAGGAGGGATTTTTTATTTTAGGTCCTGATGCATTCCCAAAATATCCTCCCAAACTAAGTGAAGCTCTGGATATCCTGAAACTCCACAAAAGAGAGCTTGACAGGGAGAAACTAATTCACCGATTTGCACGCAGGTTAAAAATGCAAATTACCCGGCTATCAAATAAGATCAAGGAATCACCGGATGATGGTGAAATTCTGGATAAGCTGGATCGGCAATACAGCGATTTGCTCAACCTCTACTATGATTACGATTCTTGGATCCCCGAAGCTTTTTCTGAACTTGAGGACGATGTACTCAAACTGGGTGAGAAGCTGGAAAGCCTTAAGAAGGCATAAGCATTTATAGTGTCATCTAGAAGGATGACGGATCATGGCAAGGGACAGAAGGGACCACTATTATTGGAAAGCCAAGGATGAGGGCTACAGATCCAGAGCAGCGTTTAAGTTGCTTCAGATTAACGAAAAATTCCATGTTATTGATGAAAAAACCAATGTAGTCGATCTGGGGGCTGCCCCCGGAGGATGGCTTGAGGTTGTAAGAGATCTGACTAGCAAAACTGTTGTAGGCGTTGACCTTCGGCCAATAAAACCTATCAAAGGCGTAACAACCATAAAAGGCGACATTACTTCTGATACTACTATTGAAAAAATCATTGAACTTGTTGGCGAAAGTGGCGTGGATACAGTAATTTGTGACGCTTCACCAAACCTTTCCGGAAACTGGAGTCTTGATCATGCAAGGTCAATTGATCTAGCAAAGTCAGCTCTTGAATGTGCACAAAAAATACTCAAACCTAATGGGCATTTTGTTGTTAAGGTCTTCCACGGAGATATGTTCAAGGAATATCTGGATGAGGTTAAACAAAATTTCAGCTACGTAAAATCACACTCACCGAAAGCATCACGTTCCGAAAGTGCGGAAATGTATGTAGTTGGAAAGAAATATCTCACAGCTCCCCTCCGAAAAGGAGATGAGTTCGATGTCGACATCAAAAAACTTGGATCAAGTGGCGATGGTGCTGTTTTGGTAGACACGTTTGTAGTCTTTGTCAAAAACGTAGAACGCGGTGACAAAGTGCGCATAAAAATTAAGGATGTCAAACCCAATTTCGCTTTTGCAGATGTTATTGAAGTGCTCAATGATGTGCAAAAGGAAGAAGAGTGATTTCCAAATCGAAACAAGCCAGATTTGACACTGCCACAAATGTAATATCCTACAAATCATAAAGGCGTCTAGTAACACCCGGAATGATTCTCATGATAGATCTTCATACACATACAATTTTCAGTGACGGAGAGCTGATTCCCAGCGAATTAATCCGCAGGGCTATTGTGCAAGGTTACGAAGCAATCGGCCTTACTGACCATGTGGACTATAGCAATATTGAACATGTACTGAAAAGTTTGCAGAAAGCAAAATACATTGAAAAATCCTATGACATAAAGGTGCTTCCAGGGGTTGAAATTACACATGTGCCTCCTGAGGAAATAGCCCCTCTTGCTAAAATGGCAAAGGAACTTGGCGCCATGATTGTAGTAGTCCATGGAGAAAGTCCGGTCGAACCTGTAGCTCCGGGAACAAATGCTGCTGCGGTAAAATGTCCTGACGTAGACATTCTTGCACACCCCGGATTCATAACAGAAGAAGAGGCACGTGATGCCGTGGAAAACAATGTGTTTCTGGAAATAACAGCACGTAGCGGTCACAACCGCACCAACGGACACGTTGCAAGAATCGGAAAACTTGTCGGTGCAACCCTTGTGGTCGATACTGATGCTCACAGCCCATACGATCTTATTGACGATGAGACTGCCCTGGGAGTAGCAATTGGAGCAGGGCTGGAAGAAAAAGAAGCACTTGAAGTGCTTGAAAACTCCAGAAAATTAATTCAATAAAGGCAGTATTCTGCCTTTCATTTTCATTCCTATTTTTATTCTGTTTTCAGTCAAGCCATTCAAGGAACTTGTCAAGAGCACGGCGCCTGTGAGAAATCTTGTTCTTTTCTTCATCCCCGATTTCACCAAAGGTCTGGCCTTCATACTCAAAGATCGGATCGTATCCGAATCCGCCGGCACCTCTTTCCTCGTAAGTAATATTGCCTTCAACTATTCCTGTGAACGTAACAGGATCTTTCCCGGGTTCACAATATCCGATTGCTGATTTGAACTGAGCTCGTCTGTCAGTTTCATCTTCCATGAGTTTGAGGACACGAGAATTGCCAAGATTGTCTTCAACAAAAGCGGAGTATGGACCCGGAAAACCATTCAAAACGGATATGAATATACCGGAATCATCCACCATCACAGGCATTTTGAGCTTTTCTGCAACCAGTTTTGCACCATATGAAGCAATGGGTTCCAGATCATCTTCCTGAAGTTCGGGATAGCCATCTTTATTCTGTATCGCTTCGATTCCACGCTCTTCCAGCATGGCTTTTACTTCCCTGAACTTTCCCGCATTCCCGGTTACAAATACTATTTTACGCATATCTACCCCTCTTTTCAATTTCTGTTACTCGTTGCAAGATTTCATCGGCATTGATTAGTTGCTTCCGGTATCCCCTGCAAAATGCCTCAATTAATTTTTCATGATTCTTGTGTGAACTTTCAAGGGTCTGGAAAAGAACGTGGACATCCACACCTTTGTCTTCGATATTAGTGCTTACAAAAGACAAACCAAAATCAATCAAGTAAACACGGTCACCAGTCCAGATCATGTTCGAAGTCGTAAGATCACCATGGATAATGTTGCCATCGTGGAGTCTTCCAATCATTTCACCGATCTTTTCACAAAGCTCCGGGGACATTACTTCTTTGACAGGTTGACCTTCAATGTATTCCATTTCAATAGTAAAACCGTAAACATCATAGAGAATTGGAGTAGGAACTCCCGATCTCCGGGCTTCGGAAATAAGTCGGGCTTCCGCACGAGTACGTTCTTTGCGGATTTTTTCATCAAGCTTTTCCACACGGTAACGTTTGGGAATCCTTTGCTTAACAACACGTCCATCCTGAATTCTTACTATGGCCTCCGCACCTTTCGGCAATGAAATACTTTCACTCAAAGCCAAGTCACCTCCACTGAATCCGGCCTGAAATCAGGATCTACATGGGATTTTGCAACTTCAATAGTGGTTCCTGACTTATACATGAGAAGTCCCAAGTATGCGATCATGGATCCGTTATCACCCATAAACCGTTTTCCCGGAACATAAAATGAAGCATCCCTGTCCTCACACATGATTTTCAGCATTTCCCTTAGTCGCGAGTTTGCACCCACACCGCCTCCAAGTAAAACCTCAGTTTTTCCGGTATGTGCAAGGGCACGTTCAGTAACTTCCACCAACATTGCAAATGCATTTTCCTGAAAAGAGTAGCACACATCCTCGATGGATGAATGTTTAAGTGCATCTGTAGCTGCTGTTGATAAACCGGAGAATGAAAAATCCATGCCTTTTACAACATAAGGCAGTGGAACATATGATGCTGCACCGAGCGCAAATTCCTCTACCTTCGGCCCTCCCGGATGAGAGAGACCTGCATTACGAGCAAATTTGTCAAGAGCATTTCCGACACCAATATCCAGTGTTTCTCCGAAAATTCGGTATTTACCGTTGCGATATGCCAGAACCTGAGAATTCCCACCGCTTACATACAACACAACTGGATCTTCAGCAGGAGTTTTCCACCTTCCGATTTCCACATGTGCAAGGCAGTGATTAACGCCTACAAGAGGCTTGCCAAGAGATAATGATAACGCTCTTGCCGCAGTACCCACTGTCCGCAAACATGCACCAAGACCGGGACCCTGCGAAAATGCTATTGCGTCAATATCCTCAGAAGAAATACCTTTGTCAGCAATGTTTTCGAAAAGCTTGCGAATTACCTGCCCTGCATACTGTGCATGGTGTTGAGCAGCTTCCCTGGGATGAATTCCGCCTGTTGGTGGACGGTATGTGTGAGTTACCTCATCGATAACATCTTTTTCGTCAACAACTGCAGCACTTAGATTCCATGCAGTTCCTTCAATCCCGAGAACAAGTGTCACTGTCAAATCTCCGTTGCAATAATGGGGATGTGAGTGATATTAAGTTTACTGTAAAGATAAAGGCAGAAACAGTGCTCCCTATTTTTGTTTCCATAACTTTATAGCCTATTTGAACAAAATTGACATATCTATTTTTAATTTCTTAAAGGAGGTATGGTTACGAGTAGTAAACAAAAAATGATTCTTGCATGTGGCATCGTATTAGCTGCACTGTTTACCGCTGGATGTGTGGGAGATACAACACCAGAATCTAGTGGACTTGTATTGACTTTTGAGGGTTTGGAGGCACTTGAAGAAGGCTATTATGAAGGATGGGCTATATTTGGTGATGAAAAGGTAAGCACAGGAACTTTCAATGTAGGTGATGAACTAACATTTGCTGGTCCAGAAAATATTGCTGAAGCAGATGCAATCGTTATAACAATCGAACCAGCAGAAGATGCAGATCCCAAACCAAGTGGAATTGTAATCTTGCAGGGTGAAGTAAGCGAAGGTTCAGCGGACCTTGCATTCCCAGTTGATTTCACTGAAGCAACCGGAACTTATATTCTGGCAACTCCAACAAATGGAGCAGACACTGATGAGACCAGTGGCATATGGTTCCTTGAACTTCCAACTACAACAGGGGGTTTAGATCTACCAACACTACCCGATGGATGGGTGTATGAAGGATGGGCAGTTTTCGAAGGTGCACCTCTAACATCAGGCAGGTTTACTGCTGTTGACGAGGCAGATGGATTTGATGGATACAGCGGTGTTGAAGCCGCCCCACCATTCCCCGGAGAAGATTATCTTGTCAACCCACCAGAAGGTGTTACATTCCCAATTGACATTGGCGATGGTTCAAGCTTAGTAGTCATTTCAATTGAGCCTGATATGAATGGCGTCGATCCAACTGGAGATGGTCCATTCCAGATCAAACCACTGGTAGGCACTGTATCTTCTGGAGCTGAAGATCATGTCAACTATCCAATGGATCTGAATCTGGCTTCAATACCATCTGGTGTTGCAACAATAAATTAAACAATTAAATTTGAGATTTACCTCCGTATTGAGATGAGGCATCTTTTTGATGCCTCCCTTTTTTTATTATTCAATTTCAGAGGGATTTTATTGTGATTCCACTAAATTGAGTTGGATTTCATATGTAGAATCGGAAAGTAATTAATACCTATAAACCCAACAAAGAGGAGAGAACAATGCCAGAGGAAAACAAGAACTTACAGAAACCCGAACAAAGGAAAGATTTCGAAATCGTAGGGGAAAACGGGCTCCTGAAATCCAGGGAACTACC
Source organism: uncultured Methanosarcinales archaeon (assembly GCA_964532775.1). Taxonomy (GTDB): domain Archaea; phylum Halobacteriota; class Methanosarcinia; order Methanosarcinales; family Methanosarcinaceae; genus Methanohalophilus. The sequence goes on along the minus strand of CAZHNA010000018.1, from coordinate 6,915 downwards.
TCACTTTGAAGGTATCCATTATGAATCTCATAAAACATCCGGACTCCAGTCCGCATCAGATATGTGGATTGACAAAGAGCGGATGTATGAAGGACTGCAAGTAAAAGAACCAATTGCAGATTTGGTTAAAAAAGCAAAAATCCTGAAGTGATCTTCTCAGATCACTCCCATATCCGTTAGCCTTTCCGGCAGGTATGTCTTGGTAACAAAATCAAGACCCTTGCCCGCAAAGGCTTGCTGTTCTGCCTTTTTCTTTATTTCAAGCTGTAGTTTAATCTGATCTTTCCAGTAAGCCGTATCAAAACGCGGATCTGTTAACTCGCTTCTCAGGGCATCAACATCCTTATCCGTGAGCTTGTCAGTGGAAAGTTCGTATTCCACGATATCCGAGGGCTGCACTCCTATAAACTTTGCAGCTGGAGTTGCCATGAATTCGGAAAGGTGAGCAGTTTTTATCGCACCGTATGCAACAGATGCAAAGATACGATATGACCAAGGGTCGCCATCAGTAAAGACTACCACTGGAATCCCCAATTCCTCATTCATTCTTTTGATGAGTCTTCGGGTTGAGCGAGCAGGCTGACCCTTAAGGTGTACAAGAATAGCATTGTATTCCTCGTCAAAGCCGTTCTCTATCAAACGGGCATACATACCACCAGTCTCGATTGCGATGATGAACTTGGCATCATGATCAACAAATTCAATATTTTCCACGTTAAAAGGAATCTGGTATCCGCTTTCTCCCACATCTTCCTGACAATGGATAATATGTTTTCCACGTTTGGTATTTTCCTGTATCCTGATAGGACCAAACATTGTTGCTCCGTCTTCCTCAGGACGCATGTGGAAATATTCTCTCTGCAAGCTTGTGATTACTTCAAGATCCTCAATTAGACGGTCACTTTCAGTTTGTTCTTTGAATTTACCAATATCCCAATTTTCGGAGATGTAATACAACTCCCTCAAAGTAGAACTCCTGTTGCTGGCAAGATGGTTCTTTACAAGGAAATCAACAACATAAGATGTTTTTAGTAACTGGAATGCACCTTTGACGGTTTTGGCACTTCTCTCACTTTCCCTGTCTCCATAAACCCATACATCACTTTTTTCACTGTATTCAAGGTTCTTTTTCGTACGGGTAGGCATATTCACAGAGGGTACATGTCCGTCTACAAACTGGGCGTAAAGCTTCCCGGCAAGCCCCATAAGTCTGTCTTCAGCAAGCCTATCGCATTCCTTTCGATTTTCATTTATATCTGCCATCATACAACCCCCATGATTGCTTTAGCACCTGTAACTATGTCTTCTTCAACTCCTTCAACAATTGAATCCGGGAAGCGTATTTCACTGCCTGTTGAATAGGTAATAACTCTTGTATCACCCACAGCTAATGACATTTTCCAGATATGATCGTTATCAGACCCCATGCTCACAACTTTTGCTTCAGGCGAAGCAGAAACCTGTTCCTGAAGTATTTCATGTAGCCTGAAATCAAGTTTCTTACTGCTGTAGTTAGTCACTTTCATTGACACATCCAGTCCGCCTTTACCATTTGGATTGACCTGACGATGAACCAATAGATTCCCCATAACCCGGGCAACTACCGGATTGATATCAGGCACTTCCTTTTCAAGAGTTTCTGCAAGGATTTCTGCCATTCTTGGGAGAACTTTTGTAATAATAACTTCCTTCTCACGTCTCTTTTTTAGATTACCCTGCCGTTTAAGGAATTTGTTGAGCTTCCTTCCGACTTCCTTGAGAGCCAATTCAACTTCAGCCTGAATTTCCGGAATATCAGCAATTGCATCCTTGGATTCAGAAGTGAACGGAACATTTGTAGAAGCAACATGGACAAGCAGAACAACAGGTGCCACAGGCAAACCGCCACCGGGCTGGTTAAGACCATATTGTTTCCACTTAATAGACTCAATCGCATGAGTTGTTACACAACCTCCCTGCTGGTATAGGAGAGGAACCTTATTTGCAAATCTCATTATTCCGACGCGTTCTTCCTTTGGAAGATCACCACCATAGGCAAGACCAACTTCCACGACAAACGGATTTCCTGAGAAAACCGAAGGAGCACGGGTGGCAGTTGCAATAAAATTAACCTTATACTCCTTATTGAGACCTTTATAGACAAGATCCTCACTAATCGGAGATAAGCAATCCGTTGGAGGAGACATGATTTTTACTTTCTGAAAAGCATCGAGGAGCTTTCGGACTTCATCCCGCCCAAGATCAGACGGAGGAGTGTCTGCATCAAGGCCTGATGCCAAACATATTTCTTCAGCCGTTTGTAACCCTATTTTAGAAAACGAATAACGCAAAAACGGAGCCAGCTTTTGTCTTTCCGTATACCTGAGCATTTTCATGAGCGTACCCAATTCAATGCCATGCGGATGGGGAAGAATATCTTTTGCAGGCTCTGGAATTCGATCCGTTGCCCTTTCAAAAGTTGTTTTAACATCATCCGGATCGATAAGAGTGATACGTGAATGTGGATTTACAATAGCAGTGGCTTTAAGATACTCCTCTACAGATTGGCGCCTGCCTTTCACGTAAGAAGCTTCCATTTCCAGCTCAACACGAGTACCATGGGGCCTGTCCCAATCAATTATATCGTCATGCAGAATTTCAGGTTCATTGGTCTTTGTATTGACCATAAGTTCATAGTAGTGGGCAGGCGAGGTAGGACTTATTTTGGAAATAATTTTAGTTGGATGACCCGAAGTCAACTGCGAATAGAGAACCGCTGCTGAAATACCGATTCCCTGCTGACCACGACTTTGTTTGAGAGCATGAAATCGTGAGCCATAAAGAAGTCGGGCAAATACATTGGGAATCTGTTCCCGGACAATTCCCGGACCATTGTCTTCAACAACAATAGAAACCCCAGTTTTCCCTGAACGCCTCACTTGAAGCATAATATCCGGCAGAATGCTTGCTTCTTCACATGCATCAAGAGAATTATCAACTGCTTCTTTTACAGTTGTAATAAGGCTTCGCGGGGCAGAATCAAAACCAAGAATCTGCCTGTTCTTTTCAAAAAATTCTGCGACACTTATCGCTTGTTGTTTTTTAGCAAGTTCTTCTGCAATTGGCACTGGCATATGACTATCCCCTCAAAGACCAGATATGTTGTTCAAAATATGGATAAACCACTGCTTGCAATCTATTTATAGATTTATAAAAGAGAAAGGAAAAATTACTCGCTTAGTATTTTGGAAACTCGATCATTCTTACGAACTTTTCCATCAACAGCAATACCCACTTCCTCACCTTTGGCTGCACTCTGAACAGATGAACCATCCATAATCAGTGATTTTACTTCCTGCTCAAGATAGGTGGAATTGCCTTCAATAACGATTTTATCTCCAACAGAAAGCGGCAACTCATGAAGGTTTAAAGCAGCTGCACCATTCTTGCCATAATAATTAGTCACTACACCAACTGCCTGTTTTCTGGTAACTGATGCATTCATATCTTTGTCCAGCATGAATCCTTCCTTTGACGGAACACCAAAGTAGAAACCCGTGGAAAAGCCTCGATTGAAAACAGATTCAAGCTCCTGCTTCCAACCCATTGCTTTATCCTGTGAAAATGTCCCCCTTTTTACGGAAGACAAAGCTGCAGAATAGCATTTTGAAACTGTTGAGGTATATCGTGGATCACGTAGTCTTCCTTCAATCTTAAATGCATCAATTCCGGCATCAATCAATTCTGGGATGTGTTCAATCATGCAAAGATCCTTGGCACTTAGTAAGTAGTGACCTCCAACTTCAACGGTAGAACCATCGTCTGAAACTAGATTCCATTTCCATCTACAAGGCTGGGTGCACTCGCCACAGTTTCCAGATCCTCCGAGTAAGTATGCAGAAAGATAGCATCTCCCGGATATCGCCTGGCACATTGCACCATGAACAAAAACCTCCAGTTCAATATCCGTGTGTTCACGGATATCCCTAATTTGTTCCAGAGACAATTCCCTTGAAAGAACAACACGATCCGCACCTAATGACCTGTACACTTCGGCAGATTTCCAATTAGAAACATTTGCTTGAGTGGAAATATGGACTTTTAAGCCTCTATCAGCAGCTTCACTTATAGCAGCAGGATCCCAACATATTACAGAATCAACTCCGGCAGATTTTGCACAATCCATGACGTCACAAATGGCATCCATATCTCCGGGATAGAGAACTGAATTTACTGCAAGGTATCCTTTTAAATCGGCTTTATGGATGTGTTTGACAAAGTCAGAAAGGGTCTCCTCTGTAATTGTTTGAGCACGAGATCTTAAGCTGAACTTGTCAATAGAAAAGTAAACTGCATCAACATAATCCTGACATGCATTTAATGCAGAGATGTTCTTGACACCTGCCACCAGATCAGGAATATTCAACGTTTGTGAGCTCATGTAACAACAAATACAATTCAGGCATAAATCTTTGTTGTACTGTTTTTTATTCCAGAGTGTTCACCCTCTGGGGCAATCTACGATCATACAAAAAATAGCTATAGACCATATCCTACAGGATGATTGTCAGCAGACCATAATAATGACTTGCTTATGACCTAATATGTAATAATAGATACAAAAATACAACATTCAAAAAAGAAAAAACACAATGTTTTCGCGGTTGCCAAAACATTGTGATGGATGTTCAAGTATTAATCTATATTTAGCTACCAACTTTGATAGTGACTGGTTTAGGGCACTATACAAGCAGCATCATTAGGCACTACAAGCACTGGTACTTTGGAATGGCGGACGACCTTTTCAGCCACACTTCCAAGAAGGAAACGGTTAACACCGCTTCCCCCCTTTGTACCCATCGCGATCATATCGATATCGTTGGCTTCTGCAAAGTCCAGAATCTCCTCTCCGGGATTACCTTCAAGAATTTCCGCCTTAACCTCGACACCGTGTGCCTTTCCTTCCTCGATTACTACATTGTTGGCTGTTTCACCTTCTCTGAAGAAATGCTCATTCATTGACTCTGCCCAGGAAACATCTCTAGTGCCAGCATACATGCTTACATTTGAAACGACATATACTGTATATACCATCGCTCCAGATGATTTCGCAAGGCCAAGGGCAAATGACATAGCTTGTCCGAAATTGTCAGACCCGTCTGTAGCTACTAGAATTTTCTTACATTGTTTGCATTCCATGTTTATACCCCCTTATCACGCAAGGAAAACTCCTATAAGAGCTACATATCCAAGCACCACTAACATTAGTAGGACTGTGAAAATTGCATCTCTTGTGGGATTTTCTGCAGGTCTACCATCTTCAAATGGCACTCCTTTCATATAATCTGGCATTCCACTTTCGCCCCATATTTTCCATCCGGGCCTGTCCTGGAATTTCTTACGATATGAATAAACAATTACCACAATGATACAAATCGAAGAACCTATCACTGTACCAGCCATTCCGCCAAAGACAGGAGCAGCCAAGAGTGTTAGAGCAATAAGTATAAACGATGGTGCACTCAATGCAAACATCCAGTTCGGCATTTTAAATGGCCTTTTGACCTCCGGGTGATGCATTCTCATATGTGTAACTGAAAGGTTTGCCAGTATATTTACCAAACCATATCCTATGGCTGAAGCAGCAAGAATAACAATCGGTGCTCTCAGGAACATAAGGACAATATTGAATATAATATCAAATCCCATTCCTACAGCAGGGATCTTATACTTGTTCAAGATACCAAACTGTTTTACGAGCATACCGTCCTCAGCCATCTGGTATAGAGCTCTTCCTCCACCATTGGTTGCTTGATTCAATGCTAATAGTATTCCGAACATCATCACGATCATCATGATGTGCCCACCAGTTTCACCGAAACAAATGATTCCAATGTTTGGAATGGCAAGGAGCGGATCGCCCTGAATACCTTCAATTCCCACAACACCAAGTGTTGTTATGGGTAGCAAAATGTAGAAAAATGCAACAAGTACTGCTGATACGCTTATAGCTTTATATGTATCATGTGCTGGGTCCTTATATTCAGCTGTGTATATTGCTGCTGCTTCAAAGGCAATAACACACCACCACGCTATAAGGAGCCCACCAAGAATACCATAAATGGCATCGAATGTGAACCATGATGTTTCTAATTCACCGGTCATCCAGTTTAATGGAAGGAACGGGAAAAAGTTACCCATATCTACCTTACCCAAAAACCATGGTGCTAGAGTAAGAACTGCCAGAGGTATAATAGTCGCAAGTGCAAGGAACTGTGCAAGTTTTGCACCTCCAACCAACCCATAATAATTAATTGCGTATAGGATTAAAAGGAAAACAGTACCAATCGCGATATCAGTTGGAAGAAGACCTAATAGTAGAGTTTCTGGAAGGAATGGGAATATAGTTAAGAACCAGTGTCCAACAACCAGACCGCCTATTGCCAGAACCGGGCTCCATGCCCACCAGTAACCCCAGATACCAACAACGCCTACGAGATCACCTAACCAGGGACGTTTCTTTACAGCATCTGAATTTTTCCAGGCAGCATATTGGAATACTCCCATACCACCAGTCTTATTCGAAAAGATACCAGCTAATTCCGCATATCCAAATACAACCCATACAGCTACAAATGTTGCAACACACCAGACGACTATTGAACCTACGCCTAACAGTGAAGCCATGTCACCTAAAGAGTATAGCAACAGTGCTGGTACTGCCATAGCCATGGCGACACCATCCCACCAATGGGCAACTCGCCTCATTCGTGCATTTTTACCTGACTCAAGACCAGCATTATCGCCCGCCGATGCTTCAGATATAATTTCTTCTTCTGTCATATATTTCACCTTTTCCTAGTTGTTTTATTGATCTTAATTTGCCTGCTAAAAGCAGGCAAATCAGAACTGTGTTTACTGGGTAATATCCCTGAA
>CAZHNA010000017.1:0-19508 GCA_964532775.1 uncultured Methanosarcinales archaeon | reverse complement strand
CATGAAACAGTGCGTAAGGACTACTAGTTGCAGATATAGAAGCAGTATCCCCCTTGGAGAGAACAACAGCCCATCCACCGACACCTGCATCTTCTTTGTTGAGCCATACAGAAAACGTGAAACCATCTGTGAGGTCAAGAGAATCACTATCTTGTACCTCTACGTAACTCTTACCATCAAAACTGGCTGCAGTATTCCCAACCACACCAGTAGTAAATACCATATTTCCTTTAGGAGTTCCATAATTATTATATGGTGAAGAATCAGCGTAACTGCTATCAAAAGTATAATGGGCTACAAGTCCTTTTGCAGTAGGAGATGTTCCGGCAGCAGATGTTCTTTCAAGGGTAAAGAAGTTGATGGTCACATCATCCCCGCCACCATAACCCTTTATTCCCATATTCTCTACCTTAATGGTATGTGTACTACTGTCAAGACCTGATATCTCCAGATACTTGACGAACGCACCTCCCGGATAGTTGACATCGGAACCGTAAACACTTCCGGTCCATATCTCTGAACCATCCACCAGAACGCGTGCCCATCCATCATTGGTATCTCCCCAGAACTGAAGACCAACAGTATCAGTTGCAACAGTTGTTTTTGCTTCCACCCAGCCATCGGTATCCATTAAAGCTATAACTTGATTTTGCCGCCAGATTGGCCCAGATGGCCACGTGCCCCCTGCTGTAGATATCCTAAATTCGGATGGAGGAGAAGTATGTTCCGTATTCGCATACGCAATCACATCCGGAGCGTCTATGAAATTACGAGCATCTCCATCATATAGCACAGCATTCACTTCTGCAGATGCAACTGTTGTAGAAATTAATATGAATATCAGTGCGATAATAGCAATGCAAACTTGTTTAGAGTCATACAACCACATATGCAACCTCTTTGTATTTTTTAGACCTTATATTCTGTTTACATTGACTATTATATAGGTTTTATGTTTTGTTTGTGGGCATCTTTCTATTAACTTTAAAAAAGAAAACTAAAATAATAACCAAGATTTCATTCCTTGTTTAAGTGAATTACTAAATAATATTATATATTTGAGGTTTAAATGAGTTGAATGAACGAACACTTTTTTAAAGCAATAAATATAAGGGTATTTCTGAATAAATGTGCTATTTTGAAGTTTTGTGCGGAGAGTGGAAATGTGGAAAAAAAAGATGCTAGGAATTCAATTGTTGGTGCTTTGATTATACTTCTGATTATTTACGTAGGCTATGGGATAGTAGGAGCATTAAGCTAAAATCCCGTTTCATGCTATTTGTTTTAAGATATTTTTACCCATTGCAGTTATACAAAACTATAACAAATGTATCAGTCTAAAATTTTTATTAAGGGGTTCCATTACACCAATAAGATTCCCTTCAACATCATTTATGCGAGCATAGCTTCCAATGTCAGGAATTTCTAGCGGTTCCATTATTAATTCTACACCGGCTTCCCTAGCTCTATTCAGGGATTCTTGCATGTTTTGTACAACAATAACAAGTACAGGTGATTCGGCCGGGTCTTCTGTTCCCATTCCACCATTTATCCGTCCGACTTCCTTTGGCATAAATTCATCATCAATTTCCGTTGTGTAAATCATGGTGTAGTTCATTTCCGGAAGTCCTTGGAATTGCCAGTAGAAAACGCTTCCATTGAATACTTTCACCACGCTTGGATGTTCTTAAAGTACTCAGATTGCCTACTAGTAGTTGAGGTAAATTACATGGATGAATTTTTCAAAGGACTTGTTGAAAGAACAGAACAGTATGAAAAAGACGACAATTTCAGGCAGACGAAAGAGAATACCAGATAAACAGTGTTATGGCTGTGTTGCCATCCTCTCAACCCGTCAGCATTTTTGAACACAGCCATTCTCTTTTACTTTCTTCTCACGAAAGGAGTTATAATTTATTTCATATTTTTAACTTTATCCTGATTGGAAAAGTGAAGTATTCTTTTTGAGATATTTTGTTCTTTTTCAGTGTTTCTTTGTTGATAGAGCCTTATTGATCTTAATAAATCAATTTTCCGAAAATCGGGCCAATAAGGTGCGCAAAAATAGGTTGCACATTCATTTCCACTGGCTTGCCAGGGCAGGAAATTTGATAGTCTCACATCTCCACCTGTACGTATTATTAAATCTACATCTGATACGGGGGCATACTTTTCAGGGTATAAATGCTGTGATACCAGAGAATCAGTCAAATCGGATGTTTTCATATCACCCTCTTTGACTTCCCGTGCAATTTCTCTGATTGCCTGCACAAGGTCCTGTCGTCCTCCATAGGCAATTGCAACATTAAGGGTGAACTCATTATACCCCGAAGTAACTTTTTCGACATTTTGGACGCTTCTGAGCAAATCCTCCGGCAAAAGAGTCCTATCTCCTATAACCCTCACTTTCAATTCCCTCTGGTGAGTTCTCTCATCTATACATAGGTCTTCAAGTTTTACTTTGATTAAATCAAAAAGGCTATTTTTTTCAGTTTGTGGCCTATGGAAATTCTCGGTTGAAAATGCGTAAACTGTAAGTTCTTTTATTCCAAGATCGTATGCCCATTCGATAACATTTTCCGTTATGTTTGCACCAACACGATGTCCATAATGCTTTATTTTTCCTAACCGTTGTGCAAACCGCCGGTTACCATCCATGATAATTGCAACGTGTGAAGGGGGAGGTGCTTTTCCAATGTCTCTTATAAGAATTTTTTCATAGCCTCTGTACAACAGCTCTGAGAGCTTGTTTAACATAATTGACCACGTTTTTCAGTAATTTTCAAGAACAGAATCAACGACGCTCCTGTAATCATCTTTCAAAAGATAGATGTTATGATCACCAGTTACATCGATACTAAGAATCCCGAGGCGTGTATTCATCAAGCCTACCATTGCGGAAACACCACGATAGCTTACCTCAAATTCCTTTTTGTGAAGAAACTCATAGATATCACCAGTGGTATAACTGCCACCGTCTAAAAATAATTTGAGAACAACCTTACGTATACCCGTGTCATCACGACCCAAGTACTTAATAAGCCTTGCTCGCACCCTGTCCTCTATGGTTTCCTCCAGCCCGAACACCTCAACTAAATTATGTTATTTTGGTTTATATAATTATTCTAAATGACAATATGCTATGCGTTTCGGGAATTGTATCATCTATAGCTTTTTTATTTATAAGTTTTGGGATTTGACATCGGTATACTTTCTACCACAATCCCATCTTTTATAGGATACTTTTCAACAATTTCCATTTTTTCACAATCTTGAAATTGTTCGACTATATCTTCAAGAACCCATGCTGCAATCTCTACACTGTTTGCTTTTATTTCATAAAGGTTTTCAGGGACCTCATTGTTCTTCAAGGTTTCAAGGACCTTTTTCGGATAAAATGTATGAATAATTCCAAACACAACTGTTCCGTCATCTGTAACCATATCTAATGGCCTGCTTATGGTCTCTGCTGTTCGGATTAATCGCTTTCTCAACTGTATGGCATCCTTGTATCGGGATGAGCAGAAATGTCCATGCCTCAAATCGCCGATTGCTTCTTCTGCTATCTTGCTTGAGCCTGCGACAGCATTTGAGATGTCATCAACAAGGGTATATCCCTTCTTTTTTAGCTCTTCTGCATTTGTATCAGAAAATTCCAGCTCATTAAGATTGATGAAATATTCCTTTTCCTTTGCAAACCGGATTAGTTTTTCAACACCTTCTATTGCAGGCACTTCAAGCCCGGTCTCAATTCCGGCTTTTTTTGCTTCAGACATGCTTTTTTCGTAGGTGCTTCCTTCAATTATATTCCATATATCTCTTGGTGGATGGAATCTAATTTCATTCAAACCAGCTTCTGCAAGTTCATTTATTGTTTTTTTGTCGGGGGAAGTAGCTGTATAGAGATGTATATGATGATTTCTTCCGAATGTATCTTTCAGCAAATGAATGTAGTGCAGAACCAATTCCTTTTCAAGCAATGGCTCGCCTCCGGTAATTCCGGTTCCTAGTGCGGTCATTCCTTTTGCTTCTTCAATAATTTCAGAATCATTTGATATCGGCTGCTCGTTTGCATATACCTGACTTTCTTTCCTTTCCTCAGAGATGGGGCAATAAAAACAGTCTTTATCGCATAGCCCTGTAACAAACAAAACCATTTTTGATCCTTTTTGACAGAGCTTGCAGCCTTCGGTAAGGTCTGTGTAAAACGAATCTGCATCACCCTGTTTGATATCCATCATTATAATGTTCGGATGCTTCTGTCAATATATAAACCCTTCTTCAAAGTAGGAAGTATTATTAGTCAGTTAACTAATGCTTCACCATATGGCAAATGAGCAACATCTTGGAATTATTGGTTGTAAGGGTTGCTTTAAATGTCTGGATATTTGTCAGATGAGTGCTCTTGAGAAAAAAGCCAATTATGTGAGCATTGATCATGAAAAATGTAATTTGTGCCTTAAATGTGTCGAATTCTGTCCTTATGGTTCTATCATTTGCCTTGATTGAGCTACTATTTAATTACTTTTCTGCCACGTTTTACTTGGATTAAGATCTCCAGATTCGGAGTAACAAATGGCAAGCGTCACTGCCACCTCAACCAATAAACTTAAAAATGAGATGAACCATTCAGGAGTGCTATCTATATGGGCGTGTGGCCTAGCCAGGATATGGCGGCAGCCTCCTAAGCTGTAAATCAAGGGTTCAAATCCCTTCACGCCCGCCACACATTTTTTGTTTAGTTAAAACGTTTGGTAGTATTCCTGCTGGCATAATAGGTATTGTAAAAGTAAAGGAACTGCCTTTTCCGGGTTCACTGATAACCTGAATGGTTCCCCCGTGCATTTCAATCATTTCTTTTACCAGGGTAAGGCCAAGTCCACTTCCAGCATATCTACGGTTCTTGTATTCCTGAAGTTGTATGAATGGTAAAAATATTTCTTTCTGCTGACTTTCTGGGATTCCAATTCCGTTATCTGATACAGAAACAATTACGTTTTTTTTGTCTTCACGGGCAACAATTTTTATTACTCCCTTCTCATCTGTAAATTTAATTGCATTGCTTAGAAGGTTGTAGAAAATTTGTTTCATTTTTCCTTCATCTGCATATACATATGGAAGCTTTTCGTCGATTTCGATTTCTACTTCTTTTTTGCCCATCGCAATTTCCGGACCCATGAGCTCTTTCATGTCCATTATAATGTCATGTAAACTGACATTCTTATGAAATAGTTCGGTTTTTCCAGATTCAATTTTTGAAACATCCAGAATATCATTTATGAGGTATAAGAGGTGTTTTCCAGATTTTAAGACGTTGTTAGTGTATTTTTCTTGTTTTTCGTTTAGCTCGCCATGCTTTTTATCTGTTAATATCTGGGAAAAACCAATAACTGCGTTTAAAGGTGTTCTTAATTCATGACTCATAGTTGCCAGAAATTCGGTCTTAGCCCGATTTGCAACTTCAGCTGCAATCCTGGCTTCGATGAGCTTTACTTCATTTTGTTTTCTATAATCGATATTTTTGACAACAGCAATAATTTTTAGTGGATTTCCCATTTCATCGGATTCCACAACTTTTCCACCGACTGTATGCCATACCCATTTACCATCTCCCATGTCTGCACGGTAGTCGACCTGATTGGATTTGTACCCGCTTTTAATGCACTTATAAATTGCTTCAACTACCTTCTGCCGATCATCAGGATGGACCACTTCAAGCAAGTTGTCAAATGAGAATTTCTCAAGTCCCTCTTGCTGATATCCAAATCTTCTTGCCATTTCAACATCAAAATTCAGTTTCCAGTCGGGAAGTTCAAGTTCCATCCACCACATGTTTCCTACTATCATTGCATGTTGAAGGTGCAGATATGCACTTTTCATCTCCTGTTCGACTTCTTTCTTTTCGTTAATGTTGATTGACAATCCGTTTATTTTTCGTGGTGTGCCATTTTTGTTTTTTTCAGCAACACGCCCAATTGATTGAAACCACTCCCATGATCCTTTGTCTGTCATTCCTTTGTGAGTAATTTGGCATGAGTCAGCTTTACCCTCAATACACTTATTTAATTCTTCAGAAATGCTATTCCTGTCAGCGGGGTGAATTACTTCTAGAAATTCGTTAAATTCCTCTGCGAACTGATTAGTAAAAAACCCAAAATCATCCACACCAAAGTCAAATCCAACTTTTCCGGTTTCCAAATCGATTTCCCAAAAATGAACATTGCCTGTTTTTACTACGCTGTTAAGAAGATTGTAAGCCTTCAATAATTGCTTCTCTTTCTTTTTACTCTCGGAAATATCTCTTACAATGCTGAATATGGCGGGCGTTCCATGTATTTTTCCAGCTACGGCATTAATTTCTACAGGTATATTTTCCCCGGTTTTTGTTGTCTGTATGGATTCAAAACGGCCTTTTCCTTCTTTGACAACTTGTTTCATCCTTTGAGGAATCAATTTTTTGTACTCTTCTGCCTCGAAGTATGCAGAAGTTTTCATTAACAATTCTTCTTTTGAACAACCAAGTCGAATGCAGGCTGTTTTGTTTACTTCCAGTATTTTCCCGTTAAAATCGTGGATGAACATTTCATCAGGGGAGCTATCAAATATTTGTTTGAACGAATTGCTTAAACTCCGTCGTTCAGACATGTGTGATTTGTTTTGCAATACTTCGAAAAATCAGTTCAATGAGGCTTTCTTCAAATTCAATATCTATTTCCTGCCTATCTTTACTGACGAACACCTGAAGTTTAAGGCTTTGTTTTTCTAAAACAGGGAAGTCTTTCTGAAAGAGTAGTCTTGTTTCACGGAGGTTGCCAGGGCCATGTAGTTGGTTACCAAAGCCAATTTTTATGAAAATAGTTTCTGGATATGTAAACAAAGATGTAAGTCGATTTGCAATGCTATTCAGTGCAAATTCTAGATTTTTTGGATTAAAATGACTTGTTATGTCATCTGCAATTTTAATCTTGAGGATGTATTCTTGACTTAGCTTCACTCGCAATGCCCCCAAGGCAATCACCAAAGTTACTTCTGGTGAAGATATACTCTTTAAAATATATGAGAAACCGTAGTATTAAAAAGTTTACTATCCTCATCTATATATTGTGCAATAATTTTCATTTATTGTACAACTGATGGTATGACTACAAAAAACTCACAATGGGGACGATATTTTTATTTATGACCTATGCATCATTTCTGAATTATTAATGGAGGAACAATGGTTAATTTACAGAAGGGTTTGATACGTAAGGGTACAATCGCTGATATCGAATCGATCAAGAACATCGTTAACGGATATGCCAAAAAGGAACTGATGCTTCCACGGTCAATAGGGGAGCTTCATGAGTGCATTCGCAATTTTCATGTTTATGAGGCGGAAGGTGTTGTTCTGGGATGCTGTGCCCTGCAATCGGTGTGGGAAGATCTGGGTGAAATACTATCATTCGCTGTTTCTCCAGATTATAGGGAAGAAGGTATCGGTTCTCGCTTACTTCAGGCAACCATTGAAGACGGGATAAAACTAGGTATTCACAAAGTATTCACTCTTACTTACATTCCTGAATTTTTTGAAAAAAGGGGTTTTGAACGTATTGATAAAAGTGCTTTGCCCCATAAAGTTTGGGTTGGGTGCATAAATTGTCCTAAGTTTCCAGACTGTAATGAGATTGCTCTTTCGAAAGAGATCTGATTTAATATACTTTTGATAGTCTGCGAGGTTTTGTTATGAAAACCAGATTAAGGGACTTCATCGTTACTAATGAAAACTACATATTTGCAGTAGTTGATTACTTCCATCCGGATGATGGGATACGTTCAATTTTACGCTATGTTCCTGACAAAAATGGTGATAGGTTCAGGTCCGGTACAAGGTTCAATAAATGTGACTTTGATGACGCTTTTGTTTTCATGAGTGATACACACCCTGAGTGGGTAAAAGACGTTCATATTGTCCCTGAAGACAACGTCAGGGAGATTTTACATCCATCTGATAGGGTCACTGAACTTGCAGAGTCCGATAAAAGAGTTTTCCATATTGTCGATGTTCTCAGAAATGCTGGTATTCCCGTGTCAATGATGGGAGTCACCGGTTCTCTACTTCCGGGTTTACAGATGGGGACTTCCGACATTGATTTTGTAGTTTATGGAAATGAATGGTTTCATGCACGAGATGTGATTGAAAAGGCGAAGGCTGATCCTTCTATTCCAATTGAAGCAATTGATGACAATATGTGGAGAAGAATATATGCAAAACGGATTCCTGAGATTTCTTATGAGGAATTTGTTGCCCATGAACTCCGGAAAGGAAATCGTGGAATGGTTGATGGCACGTATTTTGATCTTCTTTTTGTGAGGGCTTGGGATCAAATCCAAAATCCGCTTCGACGTGGAACTGATGGTGATCTTATGCAAATAGAGGCAGTAGTTACGGATGCAAGTTTTGCATTTGACAATCCTGCATTCTACAAAATAGAGCATGATGAGATTGATCATGTTTTATCATATACTCACACGTATTCAGGTCAGGCAACTGAAGGTGAAACAATTCAAGCCAGAGGAATAGTTGAAGATCTTGGCGATAAAAAAAGATTGGTAATAGGCACATCAAGGGAGCCAAAAGGCGAATGGATGCGCTCCCTGACATTACTTGAAGAGATGAACCTTTTGTAAATCAGCCTCCGCCTGTGATCTGTCCAACTTCACCGATATCACGGGATTTGGCTTCTTCTTCCATCTGTTTGATGTAATCTTTGACATCTTTGGCTGAAGCTTCTTTCTTGTGTGCCTCTACTGCTTCTTCAGCAGTGAGTATGAGGGTTTCTGGTTTGTAGTAGAGTTTTGTGGTATCAAACAAGACCCAAATACCTTCATCATCTTCTATGATTTCGGATGCTTTGCCCAATGTCCCGGTGTTCAGATACTTCAGTTTAGCACCGATTTCAATTGGTTCATCATTTGCATCCCGGACATCCAGATTATTTCCCATAACAAAGCTCCTTGATTATCCCTGTGCAATTTCCTTCTTCAGATCCCCAAATACAGCTACCCTTTCCGCAAATGCATTGTGGCGGTGTATGCTTTCTTCGTTAATCTGCTTGATAGTGACAATTGCATTGTCGGGAAGGTAGTCAAATTTATTAACAACATTCTTGGCCATGGTACGCACACAATCTTCGACAAATTTTGGATTCCTGTGAGCGGTTTCTACGACAAAAGCTTCATCCTCACGTTTTAGGAGTTCAAAGATGCTTGAGCTCATTGAATTCTCAATGATTGCGATGATTTCATCAAGTGAAACTCTTATGTCACCACTTGTTTTTATTGAGATAATTCCACGACCACGTTGGTTATGCGTTGGCATAGGCATGGTTTTTAGGAACGTCGATATGGTATGAGGATCGAGCTCCATTCCCTTGAGGATATTTGCTGCTTTATCGCGCATAATTTCCTGAGCACATGGGCATGCAGTCATGCCAAGAACTTCAGATCCAATTAGCTTTTCTACGTCGATTGATTCATTTCCATTCCGAATTGCAATAGCTTCAGCGAAAATATCAACGACTTCCTGACATTCCATTTTCTTGACAGGAGATTCTCGTTTTATTACATATTCGCTTTTCATGCGAACTTCTGCCTGTGTGGCATATTCATGCCGTGTGAGCAGATTTTTTGCTACATCACTACATAGTTCTTCGATTTCATAGACTGGAAGTTTAATAGCTTTTTCAAGAACCTCGTCTATTGCTTCAAAATTTCTGGAAAGATTTGCACCTTTCCTGTCTGAAGGCAGATCCACAAAAATGTCAAAAACAGAGATAAGCACGATAGGACGCTTGTCCTTTCTTTTAATTTCTACAAGTTTTTTAACATCAGTCACACCGACACGAGTAAGATTGATAGGAATCTTTGGTCGCGTTGCCTGAACATCAGGTAATTCTATTACTGGAAGTTCCATAATAATTAACCTCACGCAATATGGGAAGTAAAGAAACTATAACTGAAATATATTCATTACATGTAAAGTTTTCCCGCCAAAAGCAAATATGAAGCAGTAAAGTCCTTTATCAGAATGGTAAAATGATGCCATTTTTTTCGATTTTTCGAAACCATTACCCATAGCCCTCATTAGAAGAAAAATATTTATACTTTACATGTGCAACTACTAAATAACCGGCAACGGTAAACAAGGTGATAGGATGACTACTAGCACGAGGAATTTCGTATTAAGGGATGAAAAGGGCAACGAACATGGAGTGTTCACCGGAAAGCAGCCAAGGCAGGCTGCATTGAAGGTCGCAAACCGTGGAAAGGGTACCACAAAGAAGCCACAGAAAATCATGCTTCGTGAAAGGGGTACTAAGAAAATCCACGTCTTCCTCGGATGGAGGGATGAAGTTAAAGCTCCAAAGAACAAACCTGACTGGATGCCTGACAAAATCAACAAGCCTTTTGTCAAGAAAGAGAAAATAATCAAACTCGACAAGATATGAGTTTAATTTAAGGTTGTATTTATTATTTTTTTAGGAAAGGATTAATTTCCTTTCCTCTTTGATACTTTTGCTTTTTTCTGGATTCTTATCTACAAAACATTTAAACACTTTAATCGTAATCTAAATTCTATGTCAGACCTCCCCGATTGCCAGATCGAAAAAGTATTGATAGAGGCTTTGCCCTATATTCGCGATTTCTATGGTTCTTATATGGTCATTAAGGTAGGAGGTCATGCGATGGTAGATCCTACGATAATGAGTGCGATTGTAGAGGATCTTGTACTTCTTCGCTACGTAGGTATCCATCCGGTTATTGTGCATGGTGGCGGTCCGGAGATCACAGAAAAAATGGAACAAATGGGTAAGAAGCCGGAATTCATTGGTGGATTACGTATTACAGATGATGAGACGATGGAAATTGCGCGGATGGTTCTTGTTGGTAGTATTAATACACGTATTGTTTCGCTAATCGGGAAACACGGTGGTAAAGGTATCGGACTATCCGGCAAAGACGGAAAAATGATTATTGCCCGTAAAAAGCCCACCCAGAAGATTATGATTGAAGATAAGGAACATAGTGTGGATCTCGGTTGGGTAGGGGACACTGAAATTGTTAACCCTGAATTGTTATACATATTAACTGAGAAAGGCTATATTCCGGTAATCTCACCGATTGCAATGGACAGCGAAGGCAATGCGCTTAATATTAATGCTGATACGGTGGCAGGAGATATTGCTAAAGCCCTTCATGCCAAGAAACTTATTTTGATGACTGATGTGCCAGGTGTGCTGGAAGATCCTTCCGATAAATCCACTCGCATATCAAGAGTTCATGTAAATGAAGTTGAGGATTTGATCTCAAAAGGAATCCTTGGCGGTGGCATGATCCCCAAGATGCGCAGCGCTGCAGATAGTGTTGAAAATGGTGTTGATCGCGTCCATATAATAGATGGAAGCATTGCCCATTCCATTTTGCTTGAGCTTTTCACAAACCGTGGAATAGGCACAATGGTTTTCTGATTAATCCATAATCGGTGAACCAAACGTCTTGTCATCAAGTTCGAGAACTGTTTTCCAGAGTCCTTCGCATTCACAATTTGCTTTGCTGAGGATCTCTGTATTCTGTGTCAGGGAATAATCCCTGATTACGTCTGCAATATCCCTGCTGCACTCTCTACAGTTACGAGGGCCGCGCTTTGAGCCAGCTCCAAGGGGATCAGATGTAATGACAAGTTCAGGATATTTTTCCTTGCTTATTTTCAGGATTTCTATAATGCTCCAGAGCCATGGTGGACGGTATTGGTTCCTTTCCCACAGATACTCCACAAGAGTACCACGCTGGACATTACAGAGGTTAATTGAGACTGTCTGCACTTTGTCGGCAATATCGTCAATTGTTTGCAGGATATCTTCCATAGCTTCACGCTCTGAAAGGAACGGTGGCTTAAGTAGAAGATATGCTTTGACTGTGACTCCTGCTTTTCTTGATGCTTCAGCAGCCCTTTCAAAGGAATCAAATGTAAATCCTTTGTTTATTGATTTTGCCCTGATATTATCTGAACTGGTTTCCAGTCCCATTGCAATTTCAAAGGGCTTTTCACCGAGAAGTTCAGTGCAGTTTTTCAGTGCATCATCTGTGGCAAATTCAGGTCTGGTTTCAACCATTACTTTTGAAATCCGGCTGTCTTCAGCCATTTTCTGAAGCAATATAGTCCTGACTTCTTCACTGATTTCTTTTTCGTCAAGAAAGCTACCGGAAGTAAAGATTTTCAGGACGAAATTATCCAACTTTTCTGCTCTTGAAAGTGCTTTATCGTACTGTGCCTCAAGATCAGATGTAGTCGGAGGTGTGGTTGCCCTGTCATAAACAAAGCCGCACATGGTGCATCCGCCAATTTTGCCCCACCAGCATCCGGCTGTACGGAATATAATTGTCAGGGTGTCTGATGCTTTGCCATCGTTGTGATCCTTGCCGGTCCACGTGGCTGCAGGCTCATTTGAGGGAAAAGGCTTTATCCTCTGTCTCTCCCGGATATTCAGAATAAGATCGTTTAGTGTGTTCATTCAAACTCAATGGTTGCCGGGGGTTTTGGTGTGATATCATAAACCACCCTTGATGCGGATGGTATTTCACCAGTAATCCTTGAACCGATTTTTTGTAGGGTTTCCCATGGCAGTTCCATGGCATCAGCAGTCATGCCATCTCTAGAGCCAACAGCACGCACTGCGATAATCCAGCCGTGTATGCGCATATCTCCTTTTACACCAGTTCCTTTTCCAAGAACTGCAGCAAAAGTTTGCCAGGGTTGGAATTGTTCAAGTAGTTCTTCTTCAACAATTGCGTTAGCTTCCCTTACAACGTCTACTTTTTCTTCTGTTACTTCGCCAATGATCCTTACTGAAAGGCCTGGGCCCGGGAATGGCATTCTTTCGCAGATTTCATCAGGAAGATCAAGTGCATGTGCAACTTCCCTGACTTCATCTTTGTAGAGATCAGAGATAGGTTCCACAATATCTTTGAACTTAATGTGTTCTGGAAGGCCTCCGACATTATGGTGAGATTTAATTCCGCCTTCGGATTCAATCTTGTCAGGATAAATGGTTCCCTGTATGAGATATTCAGCTTCTAATTCGATAGCTTCATCTTCGAAAACCCGGATAAATGTTTCACCTACAGCCTTACGCTTCTCCTCAGGGTCCTTAAGGCCTACAAGAGCTTCGAGGAAGCGATCTTTCGCATCTATGACCTGAAGGTCCATATCGCTGAAAATTTCGCTAATCCTTTCAGTTTCTCCTTTTCGCATAAGTCCTGTGTCTATGTAAATAGGTGTCAGATGTTCACCGATTGCACGGTGTGCAAGAATAGCGCAAACAGAACTATCCACTCCTCCAGAGAGTGCAATAATAGTTTTGCCGTTTGCAGCATCCTTGATATGTTCAATTGCCCGGGGTATGAATTTATCCACTTTTACCATTGGGAAGGACTCCTGTTTTGATTATTTGGAAGTATGAATATGGTGTGCCTGTATGTTTTCGGGATATATTAATATGACCGTATTCTGATCCGGCTATGAAAACACTTTGAAATATTTTCAGAAATATTACTTTCACTCCGCTTTTATTATCCTTAAGTACATGTAATCATTTTTCATAATGAGGGCAATGGATGTATCATGAGCTAAAACAGTACTTCGGGTTTGATAATTTTCGTTCTTATCAGGAAAATGTCATTCAGGACCTGATTGCAGGTAAAGATGCTTTGGTTTTAATGCCAACAGGTGGGGGCAAATCACTATGCTACCAATTACCATCAGTTCTTCTTGACGGTGTGGCAGTTGTTGTATCTCCCCTTATTTCTCTTATGAAGGATCAGGTGGACAGCTTAAATTCAAAGGGAATTAAGGCTGCTTATCTCAACAGCACACTTGATGCGTGTGAAGCCCAGCAGGTTATGAGTGACTTCCGTGAAGGTGTCCTCAGGATTCTCTACGTTGCCCCTGAGCGGCTTGTAATGTCTTCTACCCTTAAACTACTTGATTCCGCTAAAATCAGCTTATTTGCCGTTGATGAGGCACATTGTATATCTGAATGGGGCAATGATTTCAGGCCTGAATACAGGCGGTTGGGAATGCTACGTTCCCGATTCCCGAATGTCCCAATGGTAGCGTTAACTGCAACTGCTACTCCTACAGTTCGTGAGGATATAGTAAAACAACTAAGGATGCGCTCTGCATCAGTTTATGTTGCAAGTTTCAATCGTCCAAATCTCAATTATGAAATTAGGCAATCCACGAATCCGATTTCCGGGATTGTCAACTATCTGAAACGTCATCTGGCAGATTCGGGGATTATTTATTGTGCTACAAGGAATTCTGCCGAGGAAGTGGCTTCAAAACTTAAGTCAAGGGGCTTTGACGCAACATCTTATCATGCCGGGCTTTCGGATGACACGCGATCCAAACGTCAGGAAGATTTCCTTAAAGGTAAGGTTCGGATAGTGGTTGCAACGGTTGCATTCGGGATGGGCGTGGATAAACCCGACGTCAGGTTTGTAATCCATTATTGTCCGCCCTCAAATCTTGAAAGCTATTATCAGCAGACCGGGCGAGGTGGTCGTGATGGTCTGCCCTGTGATTGTCTCCTTTTCCTTAGCGGAAAAGATTGGCATCGATTAAGGTATTTCATAGACAGGATGGAATCACACCGGGAGAGGGATGTTGCATTCTCCAAATTACAGCAGATGATGCGTTTTTGTGAAGCAACAAAATGCCGAAGGCAACTACTTCTGGATTACTTCGGTGAAACCATGGAAGAAAAATGTGGGACTTGTGATGTGTGCCAGAATCCTCCAATCCTCTGCGATGCAACAGAACAGGCTCAGATTCTTATCAATTGTGTAAAAGAAGTAAAACAACAGTTTGGAATCAATCACGTTATCGATATTATCAGTGGTTCTCGTTCCCAGAAAATAACCAAATATTCTCATCATCGGCTCAGATCTTATGGGGAGGGTTCGGGGATTACAAAAACGACATGGAAGGATGTTGCAAGGGAAATGATTGGACATGGAATGCTTGAAATAAGGGGTTCAAGATATCCAATTGTAAAGATGAATAAGAAAAGCCGAGAAATCCTTTCAGGTAAGTGTTCTGTACAACTCAAAAGTGTTCCTGCAAAATCAATAAAAGCAAAACCGTCTTCTTCAATAAAAGCTGCCCCGAAAACTGGTTCAACTGAACTTCTTGACCGTCTCAAAAATCTCAGAACTTCGGTTGCCAGAAAGACAAAAGTAAAACCCTATGTGGTTTTTGCAGATACAAGCTTGAGGCAGATGACAACAGCTCTTCCTGAAACACCTGAACAGATGTTGAAACTGACTGGAATCGGAGAGAAAAGAGTTCAAAAATATGGGGAAATCTTCCTATCTGAAATCAACAATTATAGGCTTGAATCCATCAGTTCATCAGCAGGAATGCAATCTTGAATATCAGATCTCCGTAAAAGATTGCTGAAAGGAATCCTGCAGTTATTGGGATAATAAAAGGAAGTCCGGGTGTAACCCATATTTTGTTTCCAATTTGTCCCTTGGTAGCATATTTTCGGATGGACTTGATGGAGTCTTCATCAATGGTCCCTCCCCCTCTTGAATATTTTGTCTTAACAATTTCATCTACTTCTTCAACGGTTTCAAGCAGACGAACATGCTTTAGATTTTCTAAATTGTCTATATCACAGCGATATCCGATGAACATGTACTGGGGTTTTTTGATTGTTTCAGAAAGCTGAGGTCTTGTCAGATTATAGAAGAAGAGTCCTATGGGAACTATGACTGTAAGAAGTACTGAATTTCCAAAAAGTGTCAGGGTAAAGAGGCTGATTGGAGGAATTCCTTCCAGTGGGAAAGTGTAACTTCCGATCATCAGAGCCGGATATAGCGGGAAAATAATTGCAAGGGCCATCAATGCTTTTGCATCGGCTCCTCCGAAAGCTCCCACATAAAACAAAATGTAAACGAATATAAAGATCAGGATAAATGAAATTGCTATCCACATGATGTATGAAAGCCCGTAAGTTATGATTTCATAAATTATGATGGGGGAGAATACTCCCAGCATTACAACCCAAACCTGGTTTGATACTCTTCTGCATTTTATATCGGTATAACATGCATAAATCAAAAATGGCATGCATAGGAGTACTTTGAGAAGGTCTAACATTTTAATATTTCTCCCACTTCTTCAATTTCAGGATTTCTGAAAGGGTGCTACCTCTCTTGATTTCATCATAAAGGCGCATTTCAGTTTTCCTTACTTCATTTGCACGGCGTGAAATTTCATAAGCTCTTTCTTTTGGAACCACAACTACGCCATTGTCATCGCCGATGATGTAATCGCCGGGCTTTACAATCTGGCCCCCACAGCGTATCTCGGCATTGATCTCCCCGAATCCTTTCGGGTCTCCTGCATTTGGTACGATGTTTGAGGCAAAAAGTGGGAATTTGAGATTCCGGATTTCATCAATGTCCCTTACGGCTCCATCAATTACAACACCTGCAATTCCGCGATTAATACAGCTCAGGCTTGCCAGTCCACCCCATGGGGCAACATTTGAGCTTCCGTTATAGATAACAATGACATCACCTTCTTCGGCTTCTTCAATGGCTTCAACTGTTTTTGCCCAGTCTCCTTCAAATGTCTGGACTGTGACCGCTTTACCAACAATTTTTACATCAGGTACAAGTGGATGGATATCACGCATGGCCCCTTTTCGGTGCATTGCATCTGAGATGTTGGGTGTGGATGTCTCGTTGAAAAGTGCAATTATTTGCTCATTGGTAGATCGCCGATTTTCTGGCATAATTTTCGGGTTGTCGACACTCTCACGAATATTGGCTGCTGCTTCTGTAACATTGTCAGATCGGATGATGTTGCCGCCAATAATTACAATGCCTGCTCCGGCATTTACAACTTTTGCGGCACTTTCAACATCAAGACCGCCGGCAGCTGCAACTGGAATAGTTACCTGTTCGACAATTTGCTCTACCAAATTAACCGGAGTTTTCCCGGTCATTTGTTGGTCGATGCCGTAATGTATATTGATAATATTAATACCGAGTTCTTCAAGCTCTTTTGCTCTTGAGAGCGGGTTTTCAACATTCATAAGGTCTGCCATAAGCCGAATTCCATATTTCCGGGCAGATTGCACTGCATCGGCAATAGTGGCATCATCAGCTTCGCCAAGTATCATGACAATATCAGCTCCGGCTTTTGCAGCCATTTCAACTTCAATCGCACCGGTATCCGCAATTTTCATATCTGCAAGCAAAGTGTTCTCGGGGAATTCCTTCCTTAAAAGCCTGACAGCATTCATACCTTCACTTTTAATAAGGGGTGTACCGACTTCTATCCAGTCAATCCCGCCTTCTAACGCTTCTTTTGCTATCTGGATTCCCCGGTCGATTTCAAGGATGTCAAGAGCTAATTGTATTATGGGGCGCATAGAATCACTTTGTTGTGAATGTTTGTAACCTAGTAGTATGAAAAAGATAATAAATTTACCTGCAACATCTTAGCAAAAATTATATGCTTTTGGCGTGCATTTCCCTAAGATGATGTTTGAAGGCATGCATATCATTTCCATGAAAGATTTTTCCCGGGATATGATTGATCATATACTTGATACCGCTGAACAATTGGAAGACATTGCCAGCAGCAAGACCAAATCTAATCTATTGAAAGGCAAGATTCTTGCAGTTTTGTTTTTTGAGCCAAGCACTCGTACCAGAATGTCTTTTGAAACCGCAATTATGAGACTTGGAGGCGATGTTTTAAATCTTGGTTCCGTGGATGCAAGTTCAATTGCAAAAGGTGAAACCCTTGCGGATACAATCAGGGTTGTTGCCGGGTATGCAAATGCAGTAGTATTGCGACATCCAATGGAGGGTGCGGCAAAACTGGCTTCTGAATTTTCTCCCGTGCCAATTCTAAATGCAGGTGATGGGGCAGGGCATCATCCTACACAAACATTCCTTGATCTTTACACTATCAGAAGGGAAAGCCATCTTGATGGTCTCAAGATTGCGCTTGCAGGAGATTTGAAGTACGGGCGCACGGTCCATTCCCTCTGTTATGCACTCTCGCACTATGGCGCAGATATAACTCTTGTTTCTCCGGATGAATTACGTATGCCGGAAGAAATAATCAATGATCTCAAGAGCAAGGGCCTTAAGATTACTGAAACTGATTCTATGGAGTCTGCAATAAAGGACGTTGATGTTTTGTACATGACCAGAGTGCAGAAAGAGCGGTTCCCTGATGCAGCCGAGTATCATAAAGTTGCAAACAAGCTAAAAATAACGCCTGAACTTCTTAGTAATGCTCGTCCGGAAATGAAGATTATGCATCCTCTTCCACGAACAACCGAAATTGATTCAAGAGTTGATTCAACTTCCCATGCTTGTTATTTTAACCAATCTTTCTATGGGGTACCTGTTCGCATGGCACTTTTGGCACTTGTGATGGGGGCGATGGAATGACCAATCCCACAAAAGAAATCAGGGTTCAGCCAATTGAAAATGGTACGGCTATCGATCATATTACGGCAGGACAAGCTTTGAATGTATTGAAAATTCTAGGGATTTATGGGGTTTCCAATGGTGTTGTTAGTATTCTTATCAATGCACCCAGTGAATTTGGAAACAAAGATGTTGTTAAAATTGAAGGCAGGGAGCTTAAAGCAGATGAAGCTGACAGGATCTCACTAATAGCACCTCAGGCAACTATCAACATTATCCGTGATTTCGATGTTCTGGAGAAAAAGAACGTAGAAACTCCTTCGCATGTTGCAGGAGTTGTAAAATGCATAAACCCGAATTGCATTTCAAATAGCAGGGAACCGGTTACATCAAAGTTTGAAGTTATGAACCTGAAATCTGGTATTGAACTCAGGTGTGATTACTGCGAACGTATAATTTCAGAAAATATCGCAGAACACCTGTTGTAATCTCAGTCAAATCCAAGGATATCTTCCATGGAATAAATGCCAGGTTCTGTAGAGTAAAGCCATTCTGCAGCTTTCATAACGCCGGCGGCAAATGCCTGTCTGGAATGTGCCTGGTGCTTGATTTCTATTCTTTCACCGTCTCCGGCAAAGAGAACTGTGTGATCGCCTACAATATCGCCGCCACGAACTGCATGGATTCCAATTTCACTGCCTCTTGGGGCTTTGCCATGTCTTCCGTAAACAAAATCATTTTTGTTAATTGTTTCTGCAATAACTTCTGCGGCTTTCAGAGCTGTTCCACTTGGAGCATCCTGTTTTTTATTATGATGGGCTTCAATAATTTCAATGTCGTTGTCAGCGAGATATTTTGCTGCTTCTTCAATAATCCTGAAGAAAACAGTCATGCCAACTGCATAATTAGGTGCTATAACGGCAGAAATCTTATTTTCTATAATTGAACTCTCAACGATTTCCTTTTGCTCAGGGCTAAGTCCTGTAGTGCCGATTATAAGCCTG
>CAZHNA010000016.1:12957-19965 GCA_964532775.1 uncultured Methanosarcinales archaeon | reverse complement strand
CGCCTGTATCCGCCGGTAAGTGTGGCCATTTGTGAAGCAGAACCTGCAACCCTTTCAAGGGCTGAGGCAGTTCTCTGGTCGCTTGCATTCATTTCTATGGTTTCCCATCCGATCTGTGATGCAAGAGCAAGAGCCGCTGATGTTTTGCCTACGCCGGGCGATCCATGAAGTATCACTGCCTTTTTCTCTGGTGGTTTGTGCTCCCAATCACCGACCCATTTCCAGAGAAAATCTACAGCAGATTTGTTTCCAATTACGTTCGCAAGAGTTTGCGGTCTATACTTCTCGGCCCAATCCGTAGATTCTGTCATCTGTAATCCTAGATACATAATGGGGAAAACTAATTAATGTTTGCGTTGTCTTCATTTTACTAATCTTCTAAAGGGTATTACCAATGCAGGAAGGCACTGAAAAACTTCTGGATATTATAAGGAAAAAAGCTCTCGGAACAAAAGCCCGTGTTGCTTTAGGGGTACGTAATCCCACACCGAAATTAATCCAGAGCGCAGAAGATGCAATGAATGAGGGTTACGCTGAAGTTGTACTTGTAGGCAACTCGCGTGAAATATCTAAAATAGGCACATTCCTTGAAATTATTGACACTCTTGATCCGGAAACCGCACTTGGAACCCTGCTTGCATCCGGGGAATTTGATGCTGTTGTAAGAGGGACCGCTAAAGCATCGGGTACACTTTCGCATCTGAAAAAAGCAACAGGAATTGAAAAACTATATCGTGTGGCTTTTCTTTTGACGGCAGACGGCACTCCTTTCTTCCTTGCTCCTGTGGGAATAGATGAAGGTGGTTCCATATCTGACAAAATAGAACTTGTCAGGAGAAGTTCTGATTACATCCGTAGGTTTGGAGTCGAGCCTTCTGTTGGTATTCTTTCGGGTGGTCGTATGGGCGATCTTGGAAGGGACAGGGAAGTTGACAGGACTCTCGCCGAGGGCGACTTTATTGAAAATAGGTTGCAGGAGATGGGCATTCAGGCAAAACATTATGCCATCCTTGTAGAAGATGCGATTCAAGAATCAAATTTCATCCTTGCACCTGACGGGATTACGGGTAATTTGATGTTCCGCAGCCTCGTGTTTTTGGGAGGTGGGGATGGAATTGGTGCACCTGTCTTGATGGATGATTACGTTTTTGTAGATACTTCAAGGGTAGGCGGGCACTACACCCTTGCAATTATGCTTGCCAGCGCTCTTGTTAAAACCAGGGAAGAGGTTTGAAAAATGGGAAATACAACTGCTACTTGGCCGGTGGTAAAAGGGGATTGTGTATCAGGAAATCCCGAATCCCGAATTGCTGTGGTTACACTTGCAAGTCATATGGAACCCGATGCAAACGCGGCCGTATGGGGAAGTTGCAAAACAGAGAACCTCGGTGCTGAAAAAGTGGTTGCAAATGTAATTTCCAATTCCAATATCCGTTACATTTTACTTTGCGGTGCTGAATCCCGTGGTCATCTCGCAGGGGGGACTTTGCTCTCGCTTTACAAAAATGGCATTGATGAAAACGGCAGGATTATCGGTTCAGAAGGTGCGATTCCATTTATTGAGAATATTGACAAGCTTATGATTGAGCGGTTCCAGAAACAGGTTACTTTCATTGAATGCATCGGGCTTTCTGATAGTGATGAAATTGGCAGAATTGTTGAAGAGTTTAAAGGCAAGGGAGAGCCGTACCCGGAGTCACCGATGATGTTCCAGCAACCTTCTAAAAAGTGTCATTTTTCACTTGATGAAGTGGATGCAGATGTTATTATTGCGGAAAATGTGTTTATGGATACGTCATGCGGTTTGATCTATGAGGTTGATTGAGGGAGATTTTAGATATGTTCAGGTTCAAAAACAAGCAGGAAATTGCCAATATTGCAGGAGTGAAGATCGGAGGAAATCCCGGGGAACTTGCAACAGCTCTAGCTGGTACTATTTTTTATGAAGGGCACAGCATTGTTGAAGATGATAATCAGGGAATTTTTAACCGGGCAGAAGCTGAGGATCTCATAAATGTCCAATCGTCTGCTTCAGATGAAACCGGCAATCCTGATCTTGTTCATATTTTCGGCAATACTGAAATTGCTCTTAAGAATTACGTTGATTTTGTTTCCGAAATAACTGATGCACCACTGATTATTGACTCTCCTGATGCTGCTGCGAGGATGCAGGTGGCAGGGTATATGGAAGAAATCGGTTTTGCAGATAGGGCTGTTTACAATTCAATTAATATGAGTATTACTCCGCAGGAGCGGGAGTTTCTTGCGGAATCTGATATTGATAGTGCAATAATTCTCGGTTTTAATGCAGTCGATTCATCCTTTGAAGGCCGGATGTCCATGCTTGAGAATGGTGGAAGCCTGCTTGACAAGGGTTTGCTTGAAATTGCTATTGAGTGCGGAATCAATAATCGCCTGATTGATCCGGGAATTACTCCTATGGGCAACGGTTCAGGGATTAGCCTGAGGGTGAGCCTTGCCACAAAGGCAAAATGGGGTCTTCCGGTAGGTTCGGGAATCCATAATGCTCCTTCCTCATGGAAATGGATTAAGGAGAAAAAGAAAGTTGATCCTCTGGCTTACAAGATGTGCGACGTGGGTTCAGCAGTTCTCCAGCAGGCAGCAGGTGGGAATTTCGTACTTTACGGTCCTATTGAGAATGCGCCACTTGTGTTCCCGCTTTGTGCAATGTCGGATATAATCCTGTGCGAGTCAGCACCTTTCCAGAATGTTGCTTCCGAGCATCCTTTCAATAAGCTTCTTTAAACAAAGGAATGGGTATTTAAGTAGTAAACTTCATAGGATCGTTACGTTGCTAAGTAGGGAAGGGACTGAATAATGAAAGAGCTTACCATTTCTATTTCTGATGAATTGTATGGGAAGCTGCTATTGGTACCCCAATCCGAGGAGTATATTGTATCCGTGGTCGAAAAAGCTCTTTCAGGAGCGGATATAACTGACTCTGAAACACTTTTTGATATGAAAGCAACTCTTGATTCTATAGATTCCCGCCTTGCTAAACTTGAATCGGGGTCTGGAATTCCCAATCAAAACACTCCGCAGAATAAAGCATCTGGACAATCCGAGAAGTCTTCTCCCCAATACCTTCCTGACACCAGCAATTTTTACAGGAAACTGGCAGTCATAAACGGAATTGCAGTTGATGGTAAGTCCGGAGAAGGAGGAGGGCAGGGAAACGGTGTGCCGGATACTCTGGAGCGCAATATCCTGATGTACGTGGCTCCGGGAATTGAACTTAAGAAGAGCATTCTTTTAAGCCTGCTTTCCATTCGCTTTCCCGAGGATGACATCGAGCAGAAGATCCGCCAGATGGTCCGTGCCGGCAAACTCTGCGAATCCAAAAGCGGTGAAAATGCCTGTGTGAGCAGGGATTGAAGAGGATTACTGCTGTTTTCTGAACTCTTTTCTGTTAACCCTAATATTCGTTATTAAATAACGACGCTCGCCTTACCATGCGTTTGAAAGGCAGGCTCACCATAATGCTGTGGATGACTGTAAAGACCAAAAGGCAAAAAACGAGGTAAATTGTTGAGGATACCAAGTACTCCACTCCCACTTTTTATTTTGGTGTGGGGGTATTTACGATTTTTGGGATTTGGATTGTACCGCAGTTTTGATGTGTTAAGCTGAAATGACAAAAGATAGAAATTAGCAAAAATCACTGTTCGTCATGATTTTTAACTCTGATGCCAATAATCTGTTTGTTTCCTTGAGGGATCCTGTACATTTGTAAAGATGTCTTATGGCCATCAACTTCGAAATCTTCAAATGAAATAACTTGTCCAAATGAATCAGTTTCACTTTTGTAAGAGGAAACAGAAGCGATCTTGCTTTCACCAATTTCTCTCCATATTTTCAATTTTGCCACAACACTCTGTATTTTTACTCTTCCATTTGAAGTTTCACAATAAAGGCCAGTCTCTGTTTTTTTTGAAGCTAATCGAATTTCAACTTCTGTTTCTTCATTATCAAATTTGACATCTTTAAAAATCTCATCAGAATTTCCTTTCACAAAATCATCTATGCTCATAAGATGTTCATAACTTGGATCGTGTAGAAAAGCAAGGTCTGTCTTGAAACCCCCTTCTGAAAAAGGTCTTGTAAATTGGTGTAATACTTCAAGCTCTGATTCTTTGATTGTTCTATCTGGGATAATAGTAGCTTGTAGAAGTTCATATCGTCTAATGCAATGAGTCAATTTATCTGGTAGAAACCATTTTTTGATCTCTTCAACCTCGATCTCTTCAAATGTTCTTAGTTCAATGTCCTTGGATAGTGCTTTTTTGCATGCGCCTTCACTAAACCCACTTGATGATACTGCAACTGCTTTGTTTGCACCAACGTCGTCTCGCTTTGTTGCAAGTTGCTCAATCCAAGTAACATCTTCTGTATTCTTACGATCTCGACACTCCACAATCACCAACATTTTGTGAGAACCAAAGGTACCTGTTAGTGAAATATCGATTTCTCTTTTGTTATAAGTTGTTTTATCTTCAATAAAATCTGGAGATTTGACTTTGATATCACTATCCGCTAGCTGTTCTTCAAATAAGGCAGTTAATTTTTCCAATTCACGCCCTTTTCTTGCCATATTTTGCCATCTGATCACTTGATCTGAATTTCTGATAATCAGTACTGCTGTATTCTCATCAAATACGGGATCTGATGTAAACATGTTATGGGTGTAATTATAAAAAGTTACTTAAAGTATTAGAATTTAGTTTTTCTGCACCCAATAGCGTATAAAGTTGAACAGGATCTGGCGATGCTTTGAGCAGAATTGATTTATCGTAGGCGGTTTTGAAATATGAGCACACAAGATGCTCCACGAGATTTTAATGAGAAGTTAGCGGGATTTCTCTTTATTTTTCTGAGTCTTTTAGTGATTTCTGTACCAATTCTTTCTCAGTCACACGAATACAACCAATACTTGAATTTGTTATACTTAATAATTAAAATATCAATAGCAGTTGTCATTATTAGCTTATCGATTTCTCTATTAAACGTAGAATTTACAAAAGAGACTGTTAGACAACAAATAGTTGCATTTTTGTTATTAGTATTCATCTACTATTACTTTGCGTCATTTGTGAGTCTGGGAGTCCATGGAACAATAAGCAGTTTCTATTCAGAAAATGTTTCTGAAATTTACCCTGAATATGGAACCTATTTAATCCCTGCTTTTTCATTGTCGATACTATTTGTATACAGGTTATTTGATTTTTTTATACGCAAAGACAATTTAAAGGATTTGCAAATTTCACTTCTTTCAGGTGCATCTTTCAAAATTTCATTCACACAAGTGAGAAATCCTTTGAAAGGAATTATTATAGGAGTTTTGTTTCTTTCGTTGTTGAGCATTTTCCTTAGTGATATACGAATTTCTACCATCTCTACAAATATGATAGAATTTCATTTGTTTGCCTTAATCTCCTCATTCATAGTTGCATCGCTTGAAGAGGTAATTCATTTTATCTCATTGAATCTGAGACCGATTAAATTATATGATGAAGATCTTCAACCAGCAGAAGCTGAAAAACAAAAGCCTAGTAAAATCAATGAGTTTGTAGATAAACACAAAACAGTTTCAATTTTTCTAGGCGTAGGGGCAGTTGTATTAGTTGCCTTTATGGTGAGCACTGTGAATTTTCCAGACGAACAGTGCTGCAACACAACTGTACTTGAAATTAGTGTAGAAGAAATCGATAGTACTGCGAAAAAAACATTTGTGAACGATACATATGCACTTATTCCTTTAGTAACGATAAATGATCAAGAAAAACCACTGACTGAAAGAACTGAGCATTTGGTAAGCAACAAATTAGTTACATTTGATTATTCAGAACGATCATTGGTTGTTTCAACAAAAAAAACTACAATTCCTTTGTTGCTAGTTACAAATCAGGACTTTGCATCATCTTCAAACGAAGCGGTTGACATGAGTAAGGTCTTGAATTCATTTCCTGCAGATTATGATATTTCAGTCATTTATTCCTTATACAAAAACGGACATGAAAAGTTCTATGCAGCTGGTTTATTTCAGGATTCTGGAACTATGGTGAACGCAGAAAAGTTTTTTTTCGCTATTGATACCAACAAAAGTAATGTTGCAATTTTTATCAATGGAGGTGGGACCACCTTTGTTAGACATCCATCTAAAATCCATATAGTTTCATTAAATGAAACCTTTAGTGCTGGATTAGTTAATCTTCTTGAATTTGAACGAAAAGAAAATGAAATTGAAGTTATTGGTGATGATCCTCTTCTTCTTCCACTTTTTAATTGTTCAATAAATCAAAGTGGCTCCACATATAACAATCTGGAAGACTACAATGGCTAATATAGATAAGGTCCACGAGTTGGATAATTGGTGTAAAGAGCTGATTAAAAAGTTCCGAGAAGAATATGATAAATTAGATGATTTGGAGAAATCTTTAATTCCAAATCATAGAGACTATAGCTCACCGTGTCAAATTGAAGTTTTTTGGGTTAATGATCCAATTGAACATCAGCTTATTATTTTATCACGAGATCCAGATCGTAAAGATGGGGAAATTTACATTAATGGACCTTACAAAGGGTATGAGTTTATTGAGAAAGTAGTTGAAGTCATGGATGAGCCTAGATGGCGAAAAGAAACTACATATGACAAATCGTATTTTGATGCGGATTCAGATGTGAGCAATAATAACAAATATTCTGATGCAGCACTGCCTCATGTGTCTTATTTTATATCGAGTTTAAGAACTGCTCCCACAGCAAATTTTAAGCCTGGAATAGGGGGTGGTCAAATAATGGGGACTCGTGATTATGCTCAGCACATAATCGGTAACATAGTCGAATTGGATATTCTTGATCACTTGATTTCTGAATCAATTGCTGAAGCAAAAAGTAGGGCAACAAGAATTCAAGATGAAAGCAAATCTCCAACTAAACAAACTCCTGATTTTGTTGAAAAAAGAAATCATCTAAAAATCGTCGGTACTT
>CAZHNA010000016.1:0-12947 GCA_964532775.1 uncultured Methanosarcinales archaeon | reverse complement strand
ATTGGAGATCAATTGGAGCTTAGTTTCAAAGAAAAGTTAATCAACAGTATTGGATCACCAATTTATTATCCAAATATGGATTTCGAATTTTATTTGAATGGAATTTCTGGGTTTTATGACACTTTTGGTTTTGTAGGAATATTTACTGCTAATGAATGTGAAGCTGTTAGGCTTTTAAATACTATTTTTGGAGTGTCTTTAATTTTTGGCACTAAGTGTCTTTCAGCAAATGAATCAGAACTTTATTTTATGGAAATAGATCCAGACTCAAGATTTTTGGGTTCATTTAGTTGGCAATCATCCGACTCCAAAAGGCCTACTCCCTATACGGCACATGCTATAAGGGAGAATTCAATATCTTCAGAATCGATGAGTAAAATCCTTGAAACTACTCAGAGAGTTTTATTAAATGATGATTTAAAGGAATATCTTTTGTTCCTTGTTGAAAGTTATACACATTTGTATGATTCTGAATATTCTCCTTCTTTCATATTTAGTTGGTTCATTGTCGAAAAATACATATCTCAAAAGTTTAGCGAACTATTATCTGAAAAATGTGTTTCTAATAAGAGAAAAAGCAAATTTGAAAACCATGATAAATGGTCAATCGATACCAAAATGGAAACGTTAAATTTTTGTGGAAAAGTATCGGATGAGGAATACCAATTCATTTCAGCATACAAAATAATAAGGAATAATTTTGTGCATGATGATAGCCAAATAGGCAAAGAAAAAGCGAATAGCCTATTTGAAATGAGTAGGCATATTGTTGAAAAGAAAATAATTAAACAAATGAATTGATTTTGAGGCAGATTTTACGTATGTCATCGATCTGGACATATACTGCCCGAATGGATGGCATTTTTACGATCTGAAATGTTCAAGGTTGCATATCTTCTTAACTTCAATTAAATATACATCAAAAAAGGTCAAGCAACCATCAGGGATTAGTCCCTGATAGCGCCTTTGCTTGCTGAACTTACGCTCAGCCTGTAACGTGCGAGATAGCCTTTGACTGGTTTGATAAGTGGCTTGAAGTCTTTGCTTCTTTTCTCGAATTCTTCATTGGAGATTGCCAGATCCAGTTTTCTTCCGGGGATGTCAATCTCGATGATGTCGCCTTCTTCAACAAGTCCGATTGGACCGCCTTCGATGGCTTCAGGGGAAATGTGGCCAATACATGGTCCACGTGTGCCGCCTGAGAATCTCCCATCGGTAACAAGTGCCACGGAATCTATGAGACCCATGCCTGCAATGGCTGCGGTGGGTGCGAGCATCTCACGCATACCGGGTCCTCCTTTTGGTCCTTCATAGCGGATAACAACTACGTCACCGGGAACGATTTTCTCTGCAAGGATAGCCTCCATGGCATCTTCCTCGCTCTCGAAAACCCTTGCAGGACCGCTGTGTTTGAGCATTTTCGGGTCAACGGCAGACTGCTTGATAACAGCTCCATCCGGTGCAAGGCTGCCCTTAAGGACTGCGATTCCACCCTCCACGTGAAGGGGATTCTCAAGGGTTGAAATAACCCGCTTGTTTGTTTCAGGATTGATAATCACAAACTCATCAAGATTTTCACCGATCGTTTTGCCGGTTATTGACTTTTCATCAAGGTTAAGCTTGGGTTTGAGGCGTTGCATGATGGCCTGTACGCCACCGGCACGATCAAAGTCCAGCATGTGATTGTCTCCACCCGGACGCAAGTTAATCAGGTGAGGGGTGGTCTTGCTAAGCTTATCAAATGTATCAAGGGTCAACTCAAGACCAAAAGCATGTGCAATTGCCGGAAGGTGAAGGGTTGTGTTAGTGCTTCCTCCAACCGCCATGTCAACCATGATGGCATTCTCGAATGATTTTGGAGTAACAATATCGCGTGCAGTTGTATCTTCCTTGATGAGGCTGACAATTCTCTCACCAGATGCCTTTGCGATATGGACTTTCCTTGCATCTACAGCGTGGGCAGTTGCACAGCCCGGAAGGCTAAGCCCGAGAGCTTCACTCATGCAAGCCATAGTATTAGCGGTAAACATTCCGGCACAAGATCCTGCTCCGGCACAGGAAACATCCTCAAGGATCTTAAGTTCCTCAGCAGTTGCCTTTCCAGTTCTCTTCTCTCCGATTCCTTCAAAAACGGAGACCAGATCACGAGGCTTGTCATCTGCAAATCCGGGGAGCATAGGTCCTCCGGTAACTACGATGGTAGGAAGGTCCAGTCTTCCGGCAGCCATAATGTGGCCCGGTGTAATCTTGTCACAGGCGGTAACCATAACCATCCCGTCAAGCTGGTGACCTTCGATCATAAGTTCGATGGAATCCTCAATTGCTTCACGACTGGGCAGGGACTACTTCATTCCGGCATGACCCATCGCAATTCCGTCACAGATTCCGATTGTATTAAATTCAAATGGGACGCCTCCTGCATTGCGGATACCGTCCTTGACAGCTTGTGCTATCTTGTCGAGGTGGATGTGTCCGGGTACGATTTCCGTCCATGAGTTAACAACAGCAATAAACGGCTTATCCATTTCAGAGTCTGTAACACCGGTAGCTTTCAGGAGAGACCTGTTAGGAGCTCTCTCATCACCTTTTTTGATCATGTCACTTCTCATATGATAACCTCAAAAAAACTCCATAACGTAATTATCCTATACGATTAAACTATAAGTACGCTATGACAATTTATTTTCAGGAATAACTCAAACAGGAACCTCAAAAATTGAGAATTCCGGTTAAAAACACATGTTATTGACTCAATGTACTTGATGGGGATATATTGAATATGACTATCGATTTAGAAGAAAACAAGAAAAATGCTATCACATTTTACCAGACAGCATATCTGGGAAATCCGAAAGAAGCCGTTGAAAAATATGTCGGGGATGAATATATTCAACATAACCCCTCAGTAGGAAATGGCAAAGAGGCATTTATTGAATATTTCGAACAAATGACAAATGAATATCCGGAAAAAAGTATCAGATTTGTTCGTTCAGTAGCAGAAGGCAATATGGTAGCGCTTCACACACATCAAACCTGGCCAGGAAATGAGGAATACGTAACGATGGATTTCTTCAGGTTTGACGAAAATGGCAAAATTGTGGAACACTGGGATGCAATACAAGAAATAGCAGAGTCAACTAAAAATGGAAACACTATGTATTGAATCATTTTTGCAATCAGCAAAGAAATGACCGTCCACTACAAGTAATCGATTTCAGAAGATTCTTTTATAAGGAATCTTTTCGTTATATCCTCTATGAGAACTGTCATAATTGACGGATACGTTGACGAGCCCGCCTGCTTCGGGGTTCCTCCGTATATTTCACCCTACATACGCTATATTGCAGGGGCACTTGTAGAATCCGGGCAAAAGGCCGAAGACATTTTCTATTTCACAATTGACCAGCTTCGTGTAAAAGGCTCATCGGATTTCTCAGTCATTAAGGAAGCAGATCTTGTTATAATTCTGGCCGGAGTTACAGTTCCCGGAAAATATCTTCGTTCAACTCCCATCACACCTTCTGAAATTGATTATCTCTCCAAAAATTCAACCGGCACCAAAATTCTCGGGGGGCCGGTAAGGCTCGGCTACAGCAAAGAAGGCGGGCAGAAAGCAACCGGTCTTACGCTTCCCGATAACACTCACCTCGCCTCCGGTGATCTCGAAGCTTTTGTCCATGATCTGTTTGACGAATCCGGAAAACTCGTTGATCCTGATTCAATCGATTCCCGGTTCAGGACCACCGATGAAATTGCAGCTTGGTCCCGTAAAGGCGCTTTCATAATCCAGCAACATCCCGATTTCCCAAATGTGATGTGTGAAATGGAAACATACAGGGGCTGTGGAAGGAATGTGCATTGTACGTTCTGCACAGAATCCTCATACGGGAGTTCGGATTTCAGAAACGTTGAAGACGTCATCTCTGAAGTCAAACAACTTTACTCCTTTGGTGCAAGATTCTTCAGGATTGGCAGGCAGCCAGACCTTTTTTCATATCAGGCGGTAGATGTCGGGGGTTCTATCCGGAAGCCGAACATTGAAGCCCTTGAATCACTTTACAGCGGCATCAGGGCAGTTGCACCGGAACTTAAAGTGTTGCATATGGATAATGCAAACCCGCTCACAATTGCCACATATCCTGATGAATGTAAGGAAATTATGAAAACGATTGTGAAGCATCACACAAGCGGTGACATTGCAGCTATGGGTATGGAAAGTGCTGATCCTGCGGTTATCAAAGCAAATAATTTGAAAGCATATCCGGAACAGGTTTTTGAAGCTATTAAACTGATGAATGAAATCGGGGCAAAAAGAGGTGCATCAGGCTTGCCGGAACTGCTGCCCGGATTAAACTTTGTTCATGGGCTTCCCGGGGAAAGCAAAAAGACTTTCCAGTTGAACTATGATTTTCTGAAGAATGTGCTGGATAGCGATCTCTTGGTCAGGCGGATTAATATCAGGCAGGTAATGGCTTTCCCATCAACACCATTGGAAAACATGGAATTGCCCTCCTATCCCCGGCAATTCTCAAAATACAGGGAAAAAGTGAGGAAAGAAATTGATCTTCCAATGCTCAGGAAAATTGTCCCGAAAGGGACCATATTGAAAGATGTTTTCTGTGAGGTTGTAAATGAGGGAAAGGGCGGTTTCTGGACTTCAGGCCGACAAATTGGAACTTACCCTCTATTGGTGCAAATACCGGAAAAATTACCTCTCTGGCAATTTAGAGACATGATGATCACAGGACATGGTTTCCGTTCAATAACAGGTGTTCCATATCCTCTTGGCATTAACACTGCATCCGGGAGATTGATGAAAGAAGCCGGAATTCCGGCATCGGATGTAGCTGCAATTGTCAGGATGCGTCCTTTCAAAAATAAGATGGATGCAATAGAAAAAGTTCCCGGGATTGCCGGGAATGAAACTATTATTTCGGTATTATGATCGGATATTTTATTCGTAATCAGGATTAATCAGGGTTTCCTGTATCATTGATTTGCTCTTGATTGTAAGATCCGGCCAGATTTTCACATCGGAATGGATTGTGGAATCACTTCCGATATTAACACGCGGTCCGATTACAGTGCCATTTTCTATACTGCAATTCTGGCCCACTACAGTGTTGGTGTCCATTACAGATCCCGACACGTTGCAGTTTTTCCCGATTGTAACATCATTGTAGATATAGGATGACAGTATCCTGCATCCATCCTTTATGACGCAGTTGGAAGCAATTGTAGTGTAAGGTCCAATTAGAACATTGTCGCCAATGGTTGTGTTTTCCCCAAGAACAACAGGGCCAACTACTGCACTGTTGGAGCCAATGACTACATTATTGCCAATTTTAAGTGGTCCTACAATGCGTGCATTCTTGGCATTGAAATGTCCATCAATAGAAGTTCCCGGCATGGTTTCAAGCATCCAGCGCTGGGCTTGCCTGTAAGCTTGTGGGTTACCGACATCTGTCCACTGTCCTCTTACAAGAAGGCCATTTATGAGAATGTCCTTTTCGAGGAATTTCGGGAACAGGTCTTTCGCGAAGTCAAATTTTTCGCCTTCCGGTATCCAATCAAGAATTTCAGGTTGGCACATGTAGATTCCAGTGCTTGCAAGGTTGCTGAAAATCTCTCCCGGCCCGGGTTTTTCAAGGAATCTACTGATCTTGTTGTTAACATCCATGTCAGCAATACCGAAATCCCGTGGGTCATCAATTGAAAGAAGTCCGATTGTAACTATTGCGTCATTGCTTTCATGGAATCGGGCCATATTTCGGAGTTCGAGGTTCATCACATGATCCCCGCCAACAACAATGAAAGGTTCACCCTTCAGGTATTTCTCAGCATTTTTGACACTGCCAGCTGTCCCGAGTTTTACTTCTTCATATACGTAATCAATATGTACTCCGAACATGCTGCCATCGCCAAGTTGTTCCTCGATTTTCTCGGCCATGTATCCTACAGTAATAACAATATCGTTGAACCCTTCTTTTGAAAGATGTTCTATCAGGTGTACAAGAGATGGCTTGTTGATAATAGGAATATTTGGTTTTGGTCGATCAAAAGTTAAGGGCCTGAGGCGTGTACCCTCCCCTCCGCACATTATACAGGCTTTCATGTTTTTGATAATGTTAGTATTTCTTTAAAATAATACCGATCATGCAGGCGGGATGAGAATTACATCGTTTTTGTTCTCAACAATAAGTTCTTTTTCTCCTTTGTACTCATCCAGTTTTCCTGTGATTCTTAGCCTGTCCCCTTCAATTACCAGATTGTTAATTTCTTCAGCTCCGGTATTTCCGGGAACAAATACTTTGATCAGCCATGAATTATAATCCATGGTTAGGATCAGATGTTCCCCGGTTCTGGTGAGTGCTTTCTCATAGACAACACCTTCAATTGTTGATATTTCACCAACCTCGGTTTCTTCGGAAAGTGGTTGGTATTTTTTCTCATTGATTGTGTTGGGATAAATTGTAATGTATGCAACTGTGAGGGAAAGTACTGCCATGAGGAGCAGGATTACAACGACTTTTTCTTCTTTTTCCACTCTATCGCCTTTTTTAGTTTCATAAGTTTTAACGTCAAACCAAACAAAATTTATCAGTTTATAAAAAGAAACAGAATTAAAACTATAAAAACATAGAAGGGGGGAAATTGTCATGATCTCAATTGCTGCAACATGGTGCGAGGGGTGTCCACCCCCACATGTAGGTTGGGTGGTCACCTATCCAACCACTTGGAATATTGGCTAACCAGAAATTCGAGGGTTCTTTCCAGATTATTTTCTTGTGAATACAATCGGAGACATTCGTAGTATTCACCCCTGTCCTCTAGAAGTATGTTTATGGGAGGATAATCCCTTCGTAATAAGGCATAGTTTAAAAGCAGCCTTCCGACCCTGCCGTTTCCATCTTCAAACGGATGAATGTATTCAAACTGATTATGAAGCATTGCCGCAAGAAGAAGTGGTTTCATATCTTCCTTGTTTTCATTGTACCAGAGGGCCAGTTCGTCTAGTTCTCTCTCAATTTCGGCACTTGGGATGCCCTGATGTACAATGTTTCCCCGGCCGTCTCGTATGATAACTTCAACAGTTCGAAGTTTTCCCGCAAAAGTCTTGCTTCCTCTGAAACACATCTCATGGAGTTTCAGCATAAGTGAAAGGGATAATTCCTTGTCTGTTTTCCTGATGTATTCCACAGCTACTGCAACACCAATTGATTCGAGTTCATCACCTGTGCGGGCTCTGGTATTGTCTTCAAGGATATTGTGGACTTCATTGAAGGATACAGTTGAGCCTTCGATTGCGTTTGTGTTGTAAACAAAAGTTTCAGTAAATGCTTTCCATTGCAGTGGATCTAGATGCTCTATACGGATATCATTGTCGTATTCATTGAGCTTGAGGACTTCTCTTTTAGTGAGTGAAATTTTAAGCAGATCCTTCCGGGAATCCAGTTCCTCATGAATGGATTCTTCCGCCTTTTTTCGGAGTGTGCCGATTTCCGCTTCACTGAGGTTGAGGCCAAGATAGCGGCGGATCTTCCTTGTCTTTCCCCTGATTTTGTAGGAATGAGTGAGGTAATACTTGGTATTGTCTTTCTGTTTTCGCTTCTCTATGTACACATCAATAAACAGGTGTCCACCTTTCATGTATGTTTTGGTGGACACCCTTCGTCTTACTCAAAAATACTTGCAATTAGCTCTTTGCAAACACGTGGCAAAAGACTTAAACCTCCAGACATCAGATCTTTTTATACTTAATATGGGAGAGTGGACACAATGCCAAAACTCGCAGTAGTATACCTCAGTACACAGGGTAGTACCAAAATGATGGCTGATGCCATAGCAGAAGGTGCCCGGGAAAGACATGTTGAAGTTAAAGTTGACAACTTCTTTGAATGGAGTCCGGAAGAGGCAGCATCAGCAGATGGAATTGCTGTCGGTTCTTCTACATTCAACTACACAATGCATCCACCGATTGCAAAGTTCATTGATAAGATGCTAGCTGTCGGAGTAGAGGGTAAAATCGGCGCTGCTTTTGGATCTTATGGCTGGAGCGGTGAAGCTCCGGGGCACATCGCAAAGAAAATGCGCAAGGCGGGGATGGAAGTAATTGATCCGGTTTTGAGGATTCAATACATTCCAAATGAGAAAGATCTTCTGGAATGCAACAGGCTTGGCAAGGATCTTGCTGAGATGTTGAAAAAGAAATTTTGAACCGGTCCTAGCCTGATCCTTATTTTAGATGGGCAGCAAATACTCGATGGTAGTCAGTTAGAAGTATCTATGCTGAATCAAAAGACAGGAAAAATAGTTTAGTATTTTATGTGGACCGGTCGGGAATTGAACCCGAGGCCTCTACCATGCCAAGGTAGCGATCTACCCCTGATCTACCGGCCCAAATAAGCACATCACACTTGTAAGCATCAATAATAAACTTATCGATAATCTACTTCTTCAGAATACACTTTTTTTGGTAAACTGTGCTGTGAAATGAGGTATAAGCGAAATATTAAAGTAGTTGGATGTTTATTTGGTAGCTCGCGCGATGTCAAATCGCGACTAGATTGGGCCCGTAGCTTAGCTAGGTGGAGCGCACGGCTGATAACCGTGAGGTCCTGCGTTCGAATCGCAGCGGGCCCACCAAACTTCTTCTTTTCATCATTATAATTAAAGCTAAACAACCACTTCAAAAGTTTCGAAGGTAAGAGTTATATATATCTTCTAAAATATATAAGCTGCCTAGGTGAATTTAGGTGCGAATTTTAGTGGTGATCGAATGAATGAATCAGTTTTCCCCGGTATGAACGAAAGAGAAATGGAGATCGCCAATCTTCTCAGGAAATTAAACTTATCAAAACCCATTTCAAGGACCCTTGCTTGTCTGTCACACAAAGATGAAATTACATCAAGGGAAATCGAAATGAAATCACGGTTAAGGCAGCCTGAAGTGAGTATTGCAATGAATTATCTCCGCAAGAGGCGTGGCTGGATACTTTGTGAAGAAATCAAGAAGAATGAAGGCAAAGGCCGACCGGTGAAGATGTATCGTCTCTCACTCCCAATGGGTGAGATTGTTGATACTCTTGAGCGCGAAATTATTGAAGAAAACGAAATGCTCATGGAAAACATTGTTCGTCTTAAATCGTATTCCTGAACAAGTTATTTTCTTTTATTTTTGATTAAATAGTCAGATGCGTACATCTGGCTAAAATCTTTTTATTTTTGTCTTCAATGTTATGTGGTAAACAATGCCAATTGTTTTTCTCAAAATGGGTTTATATCGTGGTTCAAAAAGGAATAATACTATGACGTTTATTTTTGTGCACAATATCTATACGGGTTAAAAACTTATTATTCGATTAGATCAAGCTTTAGACAGGTGTTTTATTTTGAGTACTATCAGTGAGAAGATATTCAGCAGGGCATCGGGCAGGGACGCAAAAGCCAACGATTTTATAATGGCTGATATCGATTATGCAATGGCCCATGACGGGACCAGCATACTTGCAGTCCGGGCTTTCAGGCAGA
The DNA here is from genome assembly GCA_964532775.1 of uncultured Methanosarcinales archaeon. Classification (GTDB taxonomy): domain Archaea; phylum Halobacteriota; class Methanosarcinia; order Methanosarcinales; family Methanosarcinaceae; genus Methanohalophilus. Next base: position 3,416 of record CAZHNA010000016.1, on the reverse strand, counting down.
TGGAAGTGGAAAAAGTCTGGAACCCGGAAAGAATTGTGATTCCCTTTGACCATCTTGCACCTGCAAACAGTGATACTACCGCAGCTCTTCAAAAAGATATTCGTGGATGGATTCACGATCAGGGTATTAAAAATTTCTACGATGTAGGCAACGGTATTTGCCATCAGGTTTTGCCGGAACATGGTTTTGCAATGCCTGGGAAGTTGATTGTGGGGGCTGATTCACATTCATGTACATACGGCGCCTTCGGTGCTTTCGGGACTGGTGTGGGTGCTACTGATATGGCAGAAATATTTGCTTCAGGAAGGCTCTGGTTTAAAGTTCCGGAATCAATCAAAGTCACTGCAAATGGTAAACTTGGAAAACACGTATATGCAAAGGATTTGACTCTCAACATTATAGGCACTGTAGGGGCACCGGGTGCTACCTACAAAGCCGCGGAATTCTACGGAAGTACAATTGAAGATCTTTCAATGGCTGGGCGTATGACTCTTTCAAACATGGCTATTGAAATGGGTGCAAAGGCCGGTATTGTACCGGCGGATAAAACAACATTTGATTACCTTGAGGGAAGAGCTGTAGAAGAATATGAGCCGGTTTATTCGGATGAGGATTCGGAGTATTTTGCAGAGTATGAAATTGATGCTTCTTCTATCGAGCCTCAGATAGCCAAACCTCATGAGGTTGACAATGTTTGTGGTGTTTCTGAAGTTACTGGTACAAAGGTAGATCAGGTGTTTATTGGTACCTGTACTAATGGCAGGCTCGAGGACTTGGAAGCTGCGGCTGCTGTTCTGAAAGGTGAGCAGGTTTCGGTCAGGACTCTTATTATCCCGGCTTCAAAGGCTATAATGAGGGAAGCCGTGGAAAATGGCACAATTACAACCCTTCTGGATGCAGGAGCAACTTTTGCTACTCCGGGTTGTGGACCTTGTCTGGGTGGTCACATGGGAGTGATTGCTGAAGGAGAGGTTTGTATTTCCACAGCAAACAGGAATTTCCGTGGCAGGATGGGTACTGGAGGCTTCATTTATCTTGCATCGCCCGCAACTGCAGCAGCATCTGCGATTACCGGGGAGATAAGCGATCCTCGTGAAATGTGAATAAAGGGGAGTTAAACATGACTGAAGAGATTAACAAGGATAAGATCCAGCACTTGCTGGGTCACTGGATTGAGCACAACCAGAGCCACAGTGATAGTTTTGAGCAGTGGGCTGGTAAATTAAAAGATGCCGGTTACCCTGAAGTCGCAGACGCAATTATGCAGGCTTCGGAAAAAATGGAAGAGTGCACTTCTATTCTGGAGAATGCAAAAAATTCAGTCTGAATTTTTGTAAAACCTATCGTATACGATGCCGCCTGCAAAATAGCCTGCAAGCCCAATGATCAGGGTTCCGGGAAGATAGATTGGTGTAAAATTCCCGCTTAAGTAAAGCCAGGCATTCCCGATTGCCAGATATGCCAGTAGGAAAGATGTCAGGCTTATTAGCTGGAATTTGTTTCTGTTAATTTGCATTTTGCACCTGAATAGTATCTGCCATTAAGTTATACATCATTTATGGCAGTTTTCATTTTTTAAAGAGTGGAATTTTTATTTTCCGTTAACACCGTTACGGGGTTTTTGCAAATTTCCAGACAGTACTTCTTTCAATTTATATACTACTCGTGTTTTACGTTAGTATTGCACGATTGTGGTAATATGTGATAGCTTAGGACTTCTGAAAGCTCTTGGCGAAGCTTCCGAAGAAATAGGCCGGTAAAAAACACCACGTATTTTCCCCTGTGGGCAGGATGACTCCTGCCCGATTCCCCCATTTTAGACCTTTATGCAGTTGTGCCGGATTTTTTGGGTGAAGGTTGGTAATTCCTAACAATAATTTCACGGACAGGTCCGCATTTGTGAGCTTTTGAATTAATGTTTTCTTCAGTGAAGGTTATTACTTTCAGTTCGCTTATTATAAGATTATATGTGAAAAAGGAAAACCTCTTATTTACTTAGGTAGTCTAGATTTATTCAATTACTCCGCGTTAAAAATGAACAATCTTACAAGATTTGCTGAGGAAAAACGAGTGCCAAATCATAAAAAAAACCCAATTGCACGTCCTTTTCTAAAATGGGCAGGTGGAAAAAGGCAGGTGCTTTCAGAAATTCACAAGTATCGTCCTAAAAGGATCAAAACTTACTATGAGCCCTTTGTGGGAGCAGGTGCTCTTTTTCTTGATTTACAGCATAAAAATACATATATCAATGATACGAACGCTGAGTTAATTAACTGCTATAATGTGATAAAAGACAATCCAGAAGAGCTAATTGATGACTTGTATAAAAACAAAATTGAAAAAGACTACTTTTATTCAATTCGTGAGTTAGACAGAACTGAACCTTATAATAACCTGTCTCCAATTGAAAAGGCTTCCAGAATTATTTACTTGAATAAAACGTGTTTCAATGGGCTGTTTAGGGTAAATAGCCAAGGGCAATTCAATACTCCTTTCGGTAGATATGAAAATCCTAAAATAGTAGATGCTGCTGTTTTGAAAGCTGTTAGTAATTATCTTAACGACAATGATGTACAAATCCTTAATTTAGATTTTGGACAAGCAGTTACAAATGCTAAAAAAGGAGATTTTGTTTATTTTGATCCTCCTTACGATCCTGTTTCAGACACTTCTAGCTTTACAGGCTATGACATTAATGGCTTTAATAAAAATGAGCAAAGTAGGCTGAAAAATCTATTTGAGGATTTATCAAGTAAAGGTATAAAATGTATGTTAAGCAATTCGAAAACACCTTTCATCCAAGAACTATATAAAGAATATAAAATAATTAATGTACCAGCAATAAGAAGTATTAATTCAAATGCTTCCAGAAGGGGTCGGGTTGAAGAGGTGCTGGTGCTGAATTATGAAGTCAAAGAGCAAAAATGATGATGCTTGGGAAAAGTTATTTGAGAAATACGATATTTTGAACAACATTCATATCAATGGATATTTTGCCATTGCTTCTAAACAAATAAATGAGTTTAGAGAAAGCAGGTTGATGGCAAAGTTTGATCATAGGGCAAATTTGCCTGAAATATTTTCTAAAAATAATCTTTCTATCCTTCCGACATCAAGATCCTCTTATATAATAGGTAACTTCGACACCCATAATTCGGTCGATTATCAAGATCAAATGCCCATAACCATTAATCCTATAGATTTCGAAACTATAGATCACACGAACCTGTATTCGGAAAGTTCTGCTTTGTTATATGCATTTAATTCCGGAATTATAGACAATTTGGTGGAAGAAAGTGTATCATTAACTCTAAATGGTAAAATGTCCAGTGGTGAGTTCAAGTTCAATATTAGAAACACAATAGATTCTTCTTTAAGCCCTATAAGTGTTCAAAATTCACAAATGGAGATAGATG
>CAZHNA010000015.1:0-19987 GCA_964532775.1 uncultured Methanosarcinales archaeon | reverse complement strand
AGCCCTTCAAGATTGTATGTGCCGGGGTTCATCGGCATTATTTTCTGACTGGTAAGATATGGATTGTTATCATCGATTTTACTCGGAGTATGCTCTTTAAAAGTGTCAGTGACGACTAAATATTCAGGAATGGATGTTGGAATCACGGAGTAGTCATTAACAGAGTAGGGTCCTATGCAATATATCTGTGAATTTAGTACTGTGTATTCATAAACGTCATTTCGTTTTGAGGTTGGATCAAACCATGAGCTCATGTTTATTTCGTTTGTAGAAAGGGAAGTAACAACATTTAATTCAGGATCAGTACATGAAAAGGTGAGAGATTCATTTGCTTCATGAAGATTTCCTTTTATATCGGATCCTTCTGCAAAGACTTCCACACTATAATTGATATCATAAGGCGATGTTACACCATCCCATTTTGGGATTGTGAATTCAAGTTCGATTTTTTCTGTATTGTTATCAAGGTTATCCAGACCTTCATGCAAAAACCGGTTGCTTTTTTCCATTCCTCCATCTGACTTAACGATCAAATTTCCAAAATACACTTCTAGCTGGACATCTTCGATTTGTGCATTACCCTTGTTGGAAAGTTCAATAAAAATTGATTTTGTTTCCCCGGGAATATATTTGTCCGAAGAGAGATTATATTCAGAATCGAATGAGGTTGTATTGAGTTTGATTTTGAGGTTGGGAATCCCCCTCTTATAAAGTTTAAGTCTTGCAGAAGGGGTTTCATATGTATCAGTTGAAATATTTGTAAGTGTAACTTTTATGTCAGAATCCATTGTGAGATAGCTGTCTTCCTTTTCAACGGTAAGGAAGTTATTTTCAATATCATTGCCATTTGAAATGGAAACCATTGCAGCTGTCAGGTCTTTATTAAAATCATCAACTTTAATGGTGTAAGTAGAATCATAAAGCTCGATGTTGTCAGTCTTACCCCATTCAATTGTAGTGCTGGAAAAATTCACCCACTCAATGTCATCTTCATCAAAACTAGTTGATGCACAGGCACATGAAGATAATTGCAGGGCTAAAAACAGGAAAATAATCAGGTAGATCAGGGACTTTTGAACAGAAAAATTATTCATTGATTTTCACATATTAAATATTGTTTTTCGAAAAAAAGAAAAAGGTGCAAAATGCACCTTTAAAAATCAGGGCATTGTGAAAGACACAGATGCCACTGGTTTGTCTGTTGCTCCGTCATAGATTTCCAGAACAGCTCTTTCACCAGATCCTGGTGCCATTAGTCCATAAGTCCCAGTTGCAAATGCGTCATCGATGCTGACAGTTAGTATATCTCCTCTTGTAAAACTAGTCCAATATGCGCCATCTCTAGCACTTGTCATTGTGGATTTGTCTATTTGATATGTGATATCAGCAAACGTTCCGCTTGGAATATGTGTCTGGAAATATACGTCTTCCTTGGCAAGAGGATCTCCTGATAGGTGATCAATTGTGATGTATTCCTGACCACTAATAATCGTTCCTTCCGCGCTTATTGCAACCTGTGGGGCCATTTCTGTATTTTCCACATTAGTTGCGTATGAAGATACGGCGGCTGCGAGAATCACTGTCACCACAACCATTAACATTACGCCAATGACAGGGGAGACACCACTTTCTTCACTGAAGAATTTTTTCATGAAATTTTTAATCATTTTAACCTACCTCCAATTAGCCCTTTACAGGAACATCAGACGTCCAGATCACTGTATTTGTAGGATTGTGGATTATTTTCACAGTAACAAAGTCTTGATTTTGTGTCAGATCATCCCAGTTACTGATTAGTGTATTCACACCATCGTCTCCAAGTATAATGTAGCTTGTTGAGTAGTTATTAACGTGCCCGGCTTTCATAGTAGTTCCCGGTGCAAGAGTGTAGTTTCCAAACCAGTGTTCTGTGTTTTCATTTGGCATCTCGCCGGGAACAACGTGATATGGAGAAGTGTAATCTGTGATCACAAAGGACGCATCTTCATAGTCAGAGGAACCAACTGTTTCATTGAAAGTGAATACTGGATAAGTATAGACTCCCAGTGTAGTGTCTAATATGAAGTAATAATCACTACCAGAAGCCAAAGTTGCGCCAATGGTAACACTTCCAGTTCCGTTTACATCAAGAGTAATTGATTCTGATGTAGTGTCACCAGAATTATTTAACATAAGGCTGTTTACGTAATTTGTGTGGTCTGTGATTCCATTGGTGACGACTTTTACATCCATATCATTGTTTCCATCATCATCTAAATCATCGGCATCCCATGGTGAATCTGCAACTTTCATAGATTCTGCAACATACTGAACGTTGGGACCAGTAGGTGAAATCTCTGTCATTTTACCATCTGCAACAAACTGCAGGGTCAAGGTATTTGTGGGGATTCTGTCTCCACTGATATGCCTGAGTGTGATTCCCCCAGCCATACTTGCATCATTCTTTACAATGCTACAGTCAAAAACACCAACAGGTGCGCTTTCAGACTGTTCAACACCACTGCTGTAGGCACTCACTGCGGCTGCTAAAATAACGGTTACAACCACCATTAGCATTACACCGATGACCGGTGATACGGCTTTAGAGTCCCTTAAAAAATTTCTTATAGCCATTTTATTTTCTCCTATACTTGTTTTCAAGCCAGGGTGGGCTTTATATTCCACCAATTTGATATTTTGTCTGAGAATAGTCACTGCCTATTAAACAAGCCCTATACTTGTTTTCAAGCCAGTATGTGGCTATTCTCACAATCGCCTTTCTCAGCAATTTCGTGACTTATCCCAAGTGAAAGAATTAGGGCTATATATAGCTCAAGAAATGGGTTTCAAGTGTTATCCTGGAAGAAAAGAACTCGTTTATGGGGGGACGTTCCTTACGAAAAATAGTCATAAATGGATAACGTCATCATAATCATGATTGTCAGTAATTCAAGTATATTTGCCTATTTTATTTAAACAAAATCATTTAAGTAATATATTTGATCTACAGAGGTAAGGGCTATGAGTCAACCTTACGGCATCTATAGAAGCTTTCAAATTTCAGGTGATTTTTTGAAATCGTTTCCCCAGAAGCTACTATATGTTACCCACACCATTTAAAATAACTTTATTTGCCAATAATTAGTAGTGGGCTTCGGTGAAAAATATGTGGATATTTTCAAAATTAGACTCCGGTAATATGAAAGCAGTCAGCGATCTGGAAAACAAGTTAGGTGTAACACTCATTGCATTTTCCCACGATGACATAAAGTATGCAGATTTAGATGAAGAAGCTAAAAAAGAAGTTCAGTCTCTGGAAAAAGAGTTGGGCATTTCACTTGTAGCTCTTGACGTGCAATAAATTTAGCAGTTGATGGTTCGGGAGGATCTCCCGAATTTTCTATTTTTAATAACCCAAGGTTGGTTAGGGTAGTGGTTCTAACAATGGAACTACATTAAGGGAATTAGTTATCGGATTTGTAATGATTTCTACCGGTAAGTTGTACACATTTTGTATGTTTTCAGTAGTAAGGACTTCTTCAGGTGTCCCCTTTGCAACTATTTCTCCATCCCTTATCAGGCAAATCTTATCACAATAATAGGCAGCCAGATCGAGGTCGTGTATAACGGCTACTACAAGCATTCCTTTTTTGCATTCACTTTTTGCAAGGTTTAAGACATCTATCTGATTTGTGATGTCAAGATGTGAAGTAGGTTCATCAAGGAGAAGTATGGAAGGTTGCTGTGCAAGAGCGCGAGCAATAACCACTCTCTGCAACTCACCACCACTAAGCTGAGTTACAAAGCGATCTTTCAGATAATCGGTATTTGTTTTCTTCATTGCATCCCGGACAATTTCAAAATCTTCTTCAGATTCTCCCTTTTTGATATGTGGTGTGCGTCCCATCATGACAATGTCTTCCACCGTGAATTCAAAATTAATCGAGAACACTTGTGAGACTACCGCAAGATCGCGTGCAATTTCATTGTGTTTCAGATGCTGGATATTTTCTCCGTTTATTCGGATGGTTCCGGAAGATGGTTTTAGTACTTGATTAATGGCCTTTACGAGGGTTGTTTTCCCTGAACCATTCGGACCAAGAATTCCCCAGAATTCTCCTTTCTTTGCGGTGAGATTGATATCTTTGAGGGTTTCCCTTCCATTGTATCCGAAATGCAATCCTTCGATTTCAAGCACTGATTCCTTCCCTCCTTTTTCTTAACAGATATATGAAGAAAGGTACGCCGAAGAATGCAGTAATGACTCCTACTGGAATGGGGTTTTCCATAGGAATTGCTTTTACAACACTATCGGAAAACACAAGGAAAACTGCACCCATTAGAGTGGATGCCGGAAGCAATATCCTGTGATCTGGCCCGACTATAATTCTCATGATGTGTGGAATTATTAATCCCACAAAACCAATTACGCCACTCACAGAGACTGCTGCTGCAGTTACAAGTGATGAAAATAGCAATGTGTGTTTTTTTACTTTTTCAATATCCACACCCATGCAATGTGCCTGTTCTTCACCCAGCAGCATTACATTCAGATTCCAGGATTGGCGGTAAAGCATGATTATTCCAAAAACGACCATCAAAAGTGTAATCTGGACTTCAGTCCATGTGGATGTTGCCAGGCTGCCCATCATCCAGTATATAATCAGTTTGAGATTGTGTGCATCAGAAATGAATAATAAGAATGTGGTAACTGCCGAGAGGAAAAATCCTACGGCTACTCCTGCAAGCAGGAGTGTTTCAGTGGGTACTTTATCTCCGATCTTAGAAATGTTATAAACAAGGAAAATAGCAATTACAGCAACTGCAAAAGCAAGTATCTGGACTGGAATATGTAAGAGAATTGCAATTGCGGCACCAAGTGATGCTCCTGCGGACATACCTATGATATATGGGTCTGCCATGGGGTTTTTTAACAATCCCTGCATCGAGCATCCGGCTGTTGCAAGTGCAGATCCTACAAGGATTCCAAGCATAACCCTGGGAAGCCGGTAGCTCATGATTACACTTTCATATTTGTCTTCCCATGTCTGGGGTACAAAATGCTCAAGATTTAGAATCTCTGCAACGTTGTGGACAATAATCTTCGCAGTTGTTGGAATGGAAACATCGCTGCTACCAATTGTGATGTTAACTCCTGCTATCAATACAAGCAAAAGCGTAAGTACGAGTAGCAGGGATTTTCCAGGTCGTTTCATGGTTACTTCCTTATTCTACTGGAAACCAGATACAAAGCTGCAATTACAACAGATGATAACAATATACCAAAACCACTGCTCTTTGGTGTATCTTTGTTACTTTCTATATCTTCCACAGTCTCATTGTTTCCCTCAGCATCCACAGACAAGAGCTCCATTTCCTGCATTTCACTCTCTGCTATAGGTTTCAGAATCAGATGAAGTTCTTCAAGCCCAAGTACAATTCTGGGTCCCGGGATTTCTATCAAATTTGGATCTGAAATTGGAATGACCCTTTCGTCTTTCAGAGCACTTGTGTAAGTTAGAAGTTCATTTTTCCTGACTTTGTTGGCAAGCTCTTCAGATACGCTCAGGTCTTCTGCTCCCATGCTAGAGCATATTATGACCTGCGGATCTTTCATCATAATATCTTCAAGATCTACCATTGGCCAACCTTCTGATTCGAGGACATTCTTTCCGCCAGCCATCTCAATAAGATCGCTTGGGAATGTACTGGTTCCGGCTGCGTACATAGGGTCGTCCCATACAATATACAGAACCCGTGGACGAGCATCTTCTGGGATTACTTCTGTGGTTTCAGTAATAGTATCAATAGCAATTTGCATTTCGGAAACAACAGCTGCTGCATTTTCGTTGTTGTTGGTAATGAGTCCGAGGAGCTCTATATTATCCATGATGTCTTTGATATCCTGTGGGTTGACTACTACAACATTCATGCCGAATTCATCTCTCATCATCCCGACATTTTCTTCACCGTTTCCATATCCTGCAATCACAAGGTCTGGATCAAGATCAATTATTTTTTCAAGATCAAGGCTTGCATACCCGCCAACCTTTTCCAGTTCTTTTGCTTCTGGGGGATATGTATCATGTATTGTACCTCCCACGACATTGTCACCTGCTCCAATAGCAAACAAAAGTTCTGTGTTGCTTGGCATGACAGATATTATTCTCTGTGGTTCATTTTCGATTGTAACTGTAGTTCCGTATGCATCGACGATTTCCAGTGGATATTTTGTATCCTCAAATGAGGTCCCTGAAGCGTTGCATGCAATTGAAAAAACAATGCAAAAAGTAAGTAAAAGGTGTAGGATTTTCAACGTACCATCTCTTTGTTTTGATTCCATTACGAAACAGGATGGTCGTTATAAAAACGTTAGGAATAGGGTAACATGTGTTACCTTTCAGGGTAATATGCGTATGTATCCCGAGTCAACTGTATCTGTTCAGGGGATATCTATTTATACTGATATTCGGCTGTTAAACAGGTAAAGTTGTGGTGAATCAAGATGATTGGAGTTTCCTCATTTGCATATCATGATATGCCTCTGCCAGATGCATTGGCTAAGATCGAAAACATCGCTTCATGTGCGGAAATATTTTCAGAGGGGCAACATGATCTTTTAAAGGAAAATGAGATTTCCTTGTCCTACGATCTGAAATACACAGTTCATGCACCAACTTCGGATTTGAATTTGGCTAGCATAAGAGATCCCATCAGGAATGCATCAATTGAGCTATTGAAAGATATGGCAGAAATCTGTGTAAAGCTGGACAGCAATATATTGGTTGTACATCCGGGTTATGTTGCATTTCCACATGATCGGGAGTTCGCTCTCAAGGCTTTCAGCAAGTCGGTCCCATTGCTGGAGCAGATATATTTGGAAACAGGTGTAAAGATTTGTATTGAAAATATGCCGATGTGGGAGTGCTTCCTTTTCCGGGAACCAGGACTTGATATAGGAAACAATTTCTTTACTCTTGATGTTGGCCACGCAAATACTATGGGGAACTTGCCGGAATTCCTTCAAATGGAAATCTCTCATTTTCACCTTCATGATAACAATGGTGAAGGGGATGATCACCATTCAATCGGAGGTGGTGGAATTGACTATTCTACAATGCGTTCCCTGCTGAAAAAGAACAGTTCTATCAAGATAGTTGAGAACAAATGTGAAGCAGATGCTCTCAAGAGTATTAATGCTCTCAAAAAAATGGATGTTCATTGAATTGCCTTAATTTGATCTTGAAAAAAGACATATTTCTAACTGTGAGAAACATGGAAAAATCAGTTAATAACGTTTTTGTTGCCCTTGGAAGCGATACTCGTCTGAAAATGCTGGAAATTCTGGCAGAAAAAGAGATGCATATATCAGAACTCGCAAGGACGCTGGGTATTTCAGTTCCCGTTGCAGCAAAGCATGTGAAAGTCCTTGAAAAGGCTGAATTGATTGAAAGGAAGATTTTTGGCAAATCCCATGTTCTCTTCCCAAACAAATCCAAGATTTTAACGACTGTAGACTGTTTCGCTCCAACAAAAAGTATTGAAGTAGAGAAAGGAACGACTTTGCTTGATGCTCTCAAAAATGTTGCGTCTGTGGATGTTAAGCAGAAGGGCGATAGGGAAATGATCGTTTCTACAGATGGGGAAGAAGGTTTCTATCTCTACGAGATAAACGGTGAACTGGGAAAGACAGCTGTTAGAAAATATGCCCTTGAAGATGATGTTACTGTAGAGTGGAAGAAGCTGGAGCCGGTAACCAAAATCAAGCTGGACATACGTGTGAAAAAATAAAGTACTATTCTTCTTGAATACTTTCAGGGCGCTTACTTTTTGGTTATATGTGTGAGGGGCTTAAAGTTCAGTAATGAGCCCTCAGCCTTCAGGAAACCATTTTACTCTTACTGAAAGAATGAAATATCTTTCTTCCGGCACCAAGTATGATAGTTGCAACCAGAGCGCTGTATGTCACGCCTTTGGTCCGGATGGCAGGTGTATCCAGCTCTACAAAACATTGCTGACAAATTACTGTTCCGGGGAGTGTACTTACTGTCCAAATCGTTGTGAAAGGGATGTAACACGTGTATCTCTTTCACCTGAGGAAATTACCAAAATCACCTGGTCACTTTACAGGAAAAATACAATTGAGGGTCTTTTTCTTTCATCCGGGGTAATCGGGGAACCAGAAACCACTTCCCAGAAACAGCTTGAAGTTGCCACTCTCTTGAGGCAGCAGGGGTTCAACGGATATATTCATTTGAGACTGATGCCGGGAACTCCGCAATACATGCTTGAGCAGATTGCTGAAGTTGCAAACAAGTTTGGTGTAAATGCCGAGACTACAAACAAATCCAACTATTCGGAAATATGTCCTAATTTTGATTACCAGAATGATGTTTTACAGAGGCTGAAATGGACCGATCGGATCATTCAGAAAAAGCGAAAGGAATTCCGAGGGACCAATAGGATAGTGGGCGCTAATGATACACAGTTTGTAGTGGGGGCAGTTAATGAACCTGATTCAGAGATCGTGAATACTGTAAGCAATTTTATGGAAAACTATGCACTTCGCAGACCATACTTCATGAGCTTCGATCCGGTTCCCGATACACCACTTTCAGGAAACACTCCGTCTCCTCAATGGAGGGAGCAGCGTTTGTATCAGGTTTCGTTTCTCTTGAAAGAGTATGGTATCAAAGCAGGTGATTTTGATATGGTATATGACGATAATGGTTTTCTCTCAAACTCAGATCCCAAACTTGAGCTTGCAAAGGCCAATCGTGATATGTTTCCAGTAGATTTAAATTCCGCTTCATTTTCTGATCTTATTCGGGTTCCGGGAATTGGTCCTATAAGTGCGGATCGAATTCTTCATTCAAGGCCATTGTTTGAAGAAAAAGAGCTTACAAGAATGGGAATTGTGGTGGGAAGGGCTCGTCCGTTTATATGTATTAATGGGAAATCGCAGGCTTCACTTAGTGACTTTTTGGGGGTTTGCAGCTGATAATAACTTTTTCTCCGTTTGTAGGAAGCTCTCTGCAAGCTTCGTTATATCTTTTAGAGCACCCCGATGCCGAGCTTATATGTGGTCGCGATTCGGCAGAAATTGAGCGGAAATTATGTTTCGTCAAAAAAGATGAAGCTGAGAGGATATTGCATTCGGGGAATGTTTGCTACGACCAAGTTCCAAATCTAATGAAGAAACTTTTCAACGGCAAGTGGCATAAGTTTTCAAAAATGGACTCATCTCCATTTAAGTACATTGATCGTGTCCTGCGACATTCGTCTGCAGACCCGGCTGAATTTGTTCGTTTTTTAGCAGATTGTAATGGGAATATTGATGTCCTTTACAACAAACAATCACGTGCTGGGAAGAAGTACTACTCTTACATGAGGGAAGTGACAAAAAGCTATCATGCTCTCTGCATGTTTGGAAGAACCGAGGTTTTTGAAAATCTAATGGTGACTGAAATAAATCCACCTCATAACATTAGCGATCTTTTTTGCAGATGGCTTGGCCGTCGCAATCCGAATTATCCGGTAGCTGTAATCCAAAATGATATTGCATACATTGCAAATGGTGAACCTCTTGGGTACAAACATTTTGACATACTTCCAGCATCGGAAATAGAACATCTGTGTTCTTCAAAACGTGATGAAGAACTTGAGGATTTATGGGATATGTACTACTGCACGCAAATGATTGACAACCGAAGAAACCCGGGTCTTGCAAAGAAAGTGCAACCTGCTTACACTTCAGAGATAAGCAGGATGGCTGCAAAGGACAGGTGTCGTGTTGAAAGGGGAATTAACAAGACCACTCTTTCTGATTTCATAGGTAATTCAGGGTGATAATTAATGGAAAATTTGCAGAGCATTCCAAGAATTGGGGAAAAGATGGCACAACGATTCATTTCTCATTTCGGAAGTGAGGGGGAGGCTATGGCTGCGATAGTGGGTGCTGATATTGCAGGAATTTCAGAGATTGATGGTATTGGAAGACGGTATGCTATTTCACTTGTTCAGGATGTTCGTGCGAAAGCAGAAGGAATAGACTCGAATGCATTCCTGAAAAACAGGGAAATCATCGATATATATGAAAAATTAATTGAAATTATCCAGTCATTTGCTTCAACATCTTATGCAAGAGACAAGATGAACATATTTGTCCCCTATCCTGCAAGCAGAAAAGATCTCATTGAACAAAACAGGATCCGAATATCGGATTATCTTTCAAGTTATGATGGGATTGTTGGCGATGGTCGTATTTGTGAATTGCTTTCCGGCATAAAACCACTTCATGAAAAAATCCGTCTACCAAGAGTAAGGGATAGGGTAATTGTGGTGTCCAATTCAGATGATTTTTCTCTTGCAAAGAAACACTTTGGAGATCATATTCCGATACAATTGGCTGAAACTGAACACGAATTTGTTGACGTTGCGGCAGGGTATTCGCAAGTTCTGGCAGTTGGGGAATTATATTTCGAGTTTAACCTCCCCGATGAGATCAGTCCTGAATTTGTTTCCAGTTTACATGATGTTGATGAATGTTCAATTTTTCCGGAAAGGCAAATTGCCTATTTTGTCTCTAATATGCATGAGATAAAACATGCAATAGAGATTGCTTTGCTACTCGGAGACAAAAGGATTTCATTTATGGAAGAGTTCCCGGATCTAGGCAATTTGCAGTCCTTGCTTTCTCGAATGGATAAGGATGGCAATGTCTCAGCAGGCACCGACGTGGAAGTTGATCGGCTTTCGAAAATAATTGAATATCTTGACGTTGCGCTACAAACATCTCTTGAAAATGCAAATCAACAAATCGACAGCTTCCTTGGAAATAGTCAGTTAACCCTCAGTGGGAAAGAGATGGTAGATATTATCAAGGGCGAAGTTTCTATGAAGGAACTTCTTTCGAAGGAAATGGAACATTCCTATATGCAAATCCTGAATTCTGCAAAGGAGTCAATGGTAACAGATCTTGGATTAAATTCTGCCGAATCACTCATTCTGGATGATATTTTTCCAGACAGTGTTGTTTATCCTCTTGAAGTGGATGACTCGAAATTTTGGGCCATGAAATCAGAAATAAAAAGGAAACATTTCCAGAGGCAGGTGGATTTCAAACGCTCTTTTGCAAAAGATCTTTCTACATTCAGGCCTATTATAAGGAAAATTGTGAAGAATCTGCTCGAATTCGACGTGGGATTTACGATAGCTCGCTTTTCAAGGGCTTTCGATATGCAAATGCCAACACTTGTTGAAGACGGAATTGCATTTAAGGGTGCAAAAAACCTGTTTCTTTCAAATCGTGGATTTGATGTTGATGTGGTTGATTATTCCGTTGGCCCGACATCCATGGACCCCGATGGCAATGAGTCCCCGGTTGTACTCCTGAGTGGTGTGAATTCCGGTGGTAAGACTTCTTTACTGGAATTAATTTCCCAATGTGCCATTCTTTCACATATGGGTTTCCCGGTTCCTGCAAAACATTTTGAAATAGGTCTTACGGAAGGCATCTATTATTATGGAAAATCAAAAGGGACACTAGATGCCGGTGCTTTTGAAACAACACTGAAAACCTTTTCTTCCCTTAACGACGATACTCCGAAAATGGTTCTGGTTGATGAATTAGAATCAATAACTGAACCCGGGGCGTCAGCAAAAATAATAGCTGGCATTCTTGAAATGTTATCAGAGAATACAGGTAACACGGCGGTATTTGTTTCCCATTTATCCGAATTGATTCTTGAAAACGTGACCCTTCCAATTCGGGTTGATGGAATAGAAGCAAAAGGATTGGATTCAGATTTGAAACTAGTTGTCGACAGGAATCCGCAATATAATCATATTGCAAAAAGTACTCCTGAGTTGATTGTAGAAAGACTGTTTAAAACGGGTGGGCCTGCAGAACAACAGTTTTACGGCAGGCTCCGGGAAAAATTTGGGAATTAATTAAAGGCATCCTTTTGTGCTTTTGATATTTTCTCCATCAACATGTACTGCAGTTTTCATTGCATATGCAAATGCCTTGAACAATGCTTCTATCATGTGATGGTCATTGTGACCGCTTACTTTTGAATGCATTGTAATTCCGGCATTGTTGGCTATGGATTCAAAAAAGTGGCCAACCATCTGGGTGCTGAAATCTCCTACCTTCGGAGATGCAAATCGAGCATCCATTACGTGGTAGCTCCGACCTCCTATATCCAAAATGACTTCCGCTAAGGCTTCATCCATTGGAACCCGGGAATCTCCATAGCGAACAATCCCCCTTTTATCCCCAAGTGCTTCAGTTAGAGCTTTTCCCAATACAATACCTACATCCTCAATGAGGTGGTGGCCATCGACTATAAGGTCGCCTTCAGCTTTGACTTTCAGATCAAATCCGGAGTGACGGGCAAAAGCATTTAGCATATGATCGAAGAATCCGATTCCAGTGTCGATTTCAGATTTACCTTCACCGTCTAGGTTAATATCAAGTGAAATATTGGTTTCACTAGTCTTTCTGGATATTGCTGCAGTTCGCATATTAATCGCTCATCCCATCAATCATCTTCACTGATTGTATTTATTGCTTCTGTAAGCGTAAACTTTTCGGCGTAAAGTGCACTTCCAACGACAACCCCAACAGCACCTGTTTTTTTCAGCTCTTGGATATCTTCCAATGTTGTAACACCACCGGATGCAATTATCGGAATGTTGACAGATTGTACAAGATCAATAGTAGGTTGTGCATCAATTCCTTCCATAAGGCCTTCACTGTCAATATTTGTGAATAAAATACTCCCTGCACCTTTCTCTTCCATGATTTTTCCGAGTTCTGGAGCGCTTTGATCGGCAAGTTCTGTCCATCCTTTAATGGATACTTTTCCTTCTTTGGAATCCAGTGCAACATTGATGTGCTCGCTTCCAAAGTCCCCTGAGAGCCTTGCAACAATTTCTGGATCTTCAACTGCTGCTGTTCCGAGAATAACCCTGTCAACTCCAATTTCAAGTAATCCTGCGGCGTTTTCATAGCTGCGTATTCCTCCGCCTACTTGTATTAATACACCCCTTTCCTTGGCACCGACAACAATTTTCTCGATGAGTTTTTTGTTTTTACGCTCTCCTTCAATGGCGCCATCAAGATCTATCAGGTGAAGGGTTTTTGCACCTTGCTTAATCCATCCCATCGCTGCAGCTACAGGATCATCAAGTGAAATTCTTTCCTGATCGGGAATTCCCTGTATCAACTGGACACATTTTCCATTTTTCATATCTACCGCAGGTATAACTTCAAAAACCATGATTGCACCTTCAGGGAATTAATCTTTCAATAGGTACGACAAGAATACCGCTGGCGCCTGCTTCCTTTAGCTTGCTCACGGTGGCAAATACAACATCTGCATCGATTACGGCGTGGACCGCCAATGTGTCGCTCTTAGACTCCACTTTCATCACAGTAGGTCCTGCAAGACCCGGAAGTATCTCTTTAATGGTTTCAAGTTTCTGGTGAGGTACGTTCATCATGAGATATCGTTTGTTCTTGGCATGTAAAACACTTTCAAGAGCTGTTTTTATGTGGAGTACTTTTTCGTTATCTTCTGTGGTTTTTGAATTTGCAATCAGATATACAGATGATTTGAAAACATCAGCAATCGGTTTTAGATGGTTTGTAACAAGGGTAGTTCCTGAACTTGAAATGTCCACAATTGCATCGGCTATTCCGACGTGTGGCGTCATCTCACATGCACCACTGACCTTGATAACTTCGATGTCAACTCCTTGGTTGCTAAAATATTTATGAGTAATATGTGGGAATTCAGTTGCAACACGCATCCCTTGAAGATCTTTAGCACTTGCGATGGTGGATTCCTCTGGAACCGCTAGCACGAGATCTGCTTTTCCAAAATTCAGATCAAGGAGAATTTCTACATCGGATTCGGTCTCTGAAATAAGATCCATCCCAGTAACACCTACGTCTGCTGCTCCATCCTGAACGTATTCAGGGATGTCTGCAGCACGTGCAAACAGGAATTGTATTTCAGGATCAGATGTTTTTGCAAAGAGCTTTCGGCTTGCTCCTCCGAGAATCGGAAGACCGGCTTCTTTGAACAACTGGACTGTCGGGTCGTGCAACCTTCCTTTATTTGGTATTGCGATACGTATCATTGTGTGCCTCTTTTGCGGGACAATTTTACTCTGCGCCAAAAAAGGTTTTTCTATATATAATAGTTGACGGTTTTCTTTTGAAAACACCACGTTATTACTGTAGGTTATTAATAAATCAGTTTATAGTAACTATTAAATATAGATGAATAGTTCATAGTTTACAAATCTTCTTTAAGGTACTTTATAACCTACTAATACTAACGATATGTTTTATGAGGCTGAATAATGAGGAACATAAAGGTAGAGCAGCTTGTACAAACTCCGGTTGAAAAACGAAAAATCGAACTTGTAGAGAGGAAAGGTATAGGTCACCCGGACAGTATTTCTGACGGTCTTGCAGAGGCTGTAAGCCGTGCACTTTGTAAAGAATACATTGAGAAATGCGGAACTGTCCTTCACCACAATACGGATGAAACCCAAATTGTGGCCGGTCGTTCCAAACCCGCATTTGGTGGCGGAGAAGTTATAAAGCCAATTTACACGCTTCTTGTAGGGAGAGCTACCAAGGAATTTGATGGCATTGAAATTCCCGCAGAATCAGTTGCTCTTTCAGCAGCTCGCTCTTATCTCAAAGAAACAATTCCAAACCTCGATATGGAAAGGGATATTATTGTAGATTGTAAACTTGGTACCGGTTCATCAGATCTCAGGGATGTTTTTGCAAGGGAACAAGTCCCTATTGCCAATGATACTTCCTTTGGCGTTGGCCATGCTCCTTTCTCTGAACTTGAGCGCATTGTTTACAACACTGAGAGACAGCTCTTGACTGACCTCAAAAAGAGAATGCCTGCTGTCGGCGAGGATATAAAAGTTATGGGTCTTCGTGATGGTGATGACATCGATCTTACAATTTGCTGTGGTATGGTAGGCAGATATGTTGATGACATGGATACCTACATGAGCTTCAAAGATGAGATGAAAGACTACGTACTCGATCTGGCTCAAAAATATACTGATAGGAATGTTTCTGCTCGTATTAATGCTGCAGATGTTGAAACAGGTGGATGTGGCTCGGGTTGCGATTCAGGCTGTAGTTCTGTTTTCCTGACAGTTACTGGTACTTCTGCTGAGATGGGCGATGACGGATCAGTAGGTCGTGGAAACCGTTGCAATGGTTTGATTACTCCTGGTAGACCTATGAGTATGGAAGCAACAAGCGGTAAGAATCCAATTAACCATATAGGGAAAATTTACAATCTTTTGTCAACCAGAATGGCAAGGGATATTGTTAAGGAAGTTCCACAGATTGAAGAAGTATATGTTCAACTTCTTTCCCAGATTGGAAAACCAATTGACCAGCCATTGGTTGCTGGTTTGCAGGTAATTCCTGAAGAAGGGGCAAACTTCGCTGCAATTCAGGATGAAGCTGAAGCTGTTGCAGATGATTGGCTCTCTAACATAACAAAAATCACTAAAATGGTGGTTAACGGGGAACTGGATACTTTCTGAGTTCCCTTTTTTTCTGCACTTTTTCCGAAAAGGCTAAGTAGGATTGTGCTAATCAAAGTGTCTCGCTGGTGAAAGACCCGCCTTAACTCAGTGGTAGAGTGCGCGGCTGTAGTTTGGTCAATGTGGTTATCCACATTCTGCGCAGGCACCGCGATGTCCCCGGTTCGAGTCTGGGAGGCGGGATCATACTTCTTTCAGCAGCATAACGCTTAAATATCAACACTGATATTTAGGTGCTGCTCACACTAAAACGTAAACGGATTGCCCGAACATTGTCCGAATAGTGTAGAGGCCTATCATGGAGCCCTGTCGAGGCTCCGACCCGGGTTCGAATCCCGGTTCGGGCGTCCAAACCGATCCCCTGTTTTTCAGGGGGTCATTCTTTTCATCTTTTCTAATCAAAAGTTACTAAGAAAGAGTCTATAGACTATTCTGTAGTTAGATCTATGACCTTGTCCTAGAACTTAGATCACAGGTCGAAATTTTTCAAACAGATTAAGAATATAAAACGTTAAATATAACAACCCTATCACCGAGATGAAAAATAGAAATAAATTTACCTGCTGTCTTTTAATTTGAATATCCTTTTGAACCCGAATTTCTATGACATCATCCACAAATAAATCATCAACAATTCTAAAAAAAGAAGTTATAAAAAAATTACTAAACACTCCAAGAGAAAGACCTAAAAGTGCAGCTCCGAAAAATAAATAAGCAGTATTACTATCGATTGGTGGCATATGTTCTCTTAATAAGATTACTCAATAACATATAAATATAATCTCAAAAAGACGGATAAAGTGAAGATGTCACAAAATGTTCATTTCCAAGTGGTTTATACATATTCAAGAAATACCGGATTAAGGGATTAACAGGATATACGTCACGCTGTTGAACTCCGTCACTATTAACCTTTTTTTATCAATATTTCTTTTTCTAAGAAAACAAAACCTAAAGAGCAGTGGCTTTTGCTCTTTCATACATTGAATTATTCACTAGCAATCTCAGTAGCTTGAGGCGTGATACTATCTTCTGCCGTGAATCCATTCGTGGTTGCTGCTTTGATTTGATATTTGTTTTTAGGTTTCCATTCCTTTGTCAGGGTAACCTCGACCTTCTCCGATTTTTGTGGACTTACCTGAAAATTGATGCTATAGTCATCTCCATTAACGTATATTTTGTCCACCGTAATGTTTGAAGTTCCTTTATTTCTCACAAAAACAGAAATCATCTTACCCGGCTTACCTGAATCTTCCAGTCCAAACCTGATATTTTCAATATTAATGCCATCTGTGGTCTCTTCTTTATTTCCCAACGCGCTTCTTGTCCCGAAATAAAACCCGATGACAACTCCTACTATCTGGATATATGCGGTTACTATCTCCACATTCTTGAAGTCATAAACGAGAGATAGGAACACAAGAATTGTAAAACCCACTAGCAAAGTTCCTGCAATTGTTCTTCTCATTTCTCCCCGGTTAAGATCTTTGTTTTTCATGTATCCCAGAGCAACCAATCCTCCGAATACAAGTAGTACTACCAATAGAATTGTCAGGAGGTAAGTTCCGGGAAGAATGGTCATAGTCGTTTCTCCAGTGCTTGAATTTAAAGTGTTTGTTTCAGCCGCTGAAACGAAACACAATGCTAAAATACAGGCAAAAAACACAATAAAAATCTTAGAAAAATTGTTTTCAAAAAGTCTGAGCATAAGTTTTCCCCAATGTAAATTGTTTCTAGGTTAAATGAAATTTAACACTATTTAACCTGTATGGGGAATCTGTAGCTAATGGCAGGATTACAGATCACTTCAGAAGCTTTGTTTTCCCTTTCCAGCCCTTTTTAGCTTTTTTCTGGTTTCCCATTGCAAGACCCTTATTAAACCATGCATCAGTGTTTTCTGGTTGGATTTCAGTGACTTTATCGAATGCTTCAATTGATTCCTTGAATTTTCCCAGATTACCCATTGCAATCCCTTTGTTAAACCACGCATCGGGATTTTTCGGCTGGATTCCTGTTACTTTACCAAACGCATTAGCTGCATCTTTATAATTTCCAAGATTGTCCAGCACAACACCTTTATTAAACCAGAAATCAGGGTTTGCCGGGCTTGCTTGTGTTACTTTGTCATATGCTTCTAGTGCTTCCTTAAATTTACCCAGCTTGCCTGCAACAAAAGCTTTGTTCTCCCATGCCTGATTGTTTTTCGGGTTGATCTCTATGACTTTTGAGAAGGCTTTGAGTTCTTCTTTGTGCTTTTTCAGACCCTTAAGCAAGATTCCTGTGTTGAACCACGCTTCTTCATTTTTCGGATTAATTCCTATTACTTTTTCATAGGCTTGAATTGCATCTTCAGCCTTCGTAAGAGAGTTTAACGAATTCCCTTTGTTAAGCCAAGCTGTTTCATTTTTCGGTTCAATCTCCGTCACTTTGTCATATGCTTGGACGGCTTCATTGTATCGTTCAAGATCTTCCATCAAAACAGCTTTGTTGAACCATGCTTCAATCCTTTTTGGGTTGATCTGAACTACTTTGTCGTATGATCCCAGTGCTTCTTCATGCTTCTTTAAAACCGACAACACGATTGCTTTATTGAACCATGCCTCTTCATTTTCTGGGGAGGAAGCTGTTACTTTGTCAAATGCTTCCAGAGCGTCTTTATTATTGTCAAGTTTTTTCAGGATAATTCCTTTATCAAACCATGCTTGTTCATTTTTCGGATTAATCTCCAGAACTTTCCCATACGCTTGAACTGCTTCCTTATATTTTTCCAACTCATTCAGAATATTTGCTTTGCTGACCCAGAAGTTTTCATTTTCAGGATGCAAATCAATGAGTTTGCTAATTGCGACAAGAGCTTCTTTATTTTTACCAAGGTTTCTTAGTAAAGCGACTTTGTTTTCCCATGCAAGACTGTTATCAGGTTGAAGCAATGTTAGTTTTTCAAATGCTTTTAGTGAATCTTCATCCTCTCCCAAAAATTGCAAGATGATAGCTTTGTTTTCCCATGCTTTTGCGTTCTTGGGCTTTAGCTTGAGAAGTACATCAAAAGCTTCCAATGCTTCACTATGCTTTTTGAGATTCATTAACAAAGTTGCTTTATTTTCCCAGGCATGCTGGTTTTTGCGATTTATCTGAACAACTTTGTCATATGCCTGAACTGCTTCCTCAAACCGTTTCAGCTCTCCTAACGCTGTTGCCTTATCTTCCCAAAGTCCTTCATTTTCCGGATGGAATTCAATAAGTTTTCCAAATGCAACCAGTGCCTCTTCATGTTTGCCCAAATTCTTTGATATGGATGCTTTACTTTCCCATGCATTTTCGTTATCTGGATTTAGCTGTAACAATTTATCATATGCAAGCAGTGCATCTTCATACCTGTCAAGTTTCTCCAGTATTGTCGCTTTGTCTTCCCAGAGGCTTTGTTTTTCCGGTTGGAAAGTGATGGTTTTATCAAAAGCTCCCAGTGCATCTTCATATCTTTTCAGATTTTTCAGTATGGTGGCTTTATTCTCCCAGACCTCTATGTTTTCCGGCTGGAATTCAATAACCTTATTAAATGCATTTAATGCGTCTTCATGCTTCTCCAGATCATTTAACAAAAATGCTTTTCTAGACCATGTTTTTTGATTTTCAGGATTTATCTGCAAAAGTGCATCATATGCTTCCAGAACTTCTTCATATCGTTCCAGCTTCTCCAAAACAACAACTTTTTCATTCCATAGACTCTCTTTTTTAGGCTGGAACCCAATTAGCTTGTCAAGCACTTCCACGGACTCTTCGTCCCTGTCAAGATTCTTCAGTATAATTGCCTTGTTTTCCCATCCAATCTTGTTTTCAGGGTTAATTTGCAACAATTTATCATATGCAATCAGTGCATCTTCATACCTTTCCAGATTTTCTAAAATGGATGCTTTGTCTTTCCATAGGTTCTCGCTGTCTGCTTTTACACCTATTATTTTGTCAAAAGCTTCCAGTGATTCTTCATACTTTTCCAGATCTTTCAGTATGTAGGCTTTGCTTTCCCAGGCATTTTGGTTTTCAGGATTAAGCTGTAGCAGCTTGTCATACGCTTGAAGTGCTTCTTCATGCTTTTGCAATTTTTCAAGCAGACTCGCTTTATCTACCCACACGTCTTCACTTTCCGGATGGAATTCAATAACCTTGTCAAATGCCTCTAAAGCATCGTCATATTTTTCCAAACCCTTTAGAATAGATGCTTTATTTTCCCATGCATTCTCATTACTGGGATTAATTTCAATAATTCTGTCAAATGCTTCCAGTGAGTCTTCATTTCTTCCAAGGTTCTGTAATGCACTGGCTTTTTCTTCCCACAATTTCCTGTCTTCAGGGCGGAATTCAATGAGTTTCTCAAATGCAAGAAGCGCCTTTTCCTGTTCTCCAAATCTTT
>CAZHNA010000014.1:0-20652 GCA_964532775.1 uncultured Methanosarcinales archaeon | reverse complement strand
ATGAAACATCCAGTTATTACAGGTTGCCAAAGGAAAGAATGGATGATGTTGTCACAGAGCCTTATCTTTATGAAGGCGTCTTAATCGTAAGTTACGTTTCTCCGATAATTGATCATGGGACTTTTAAAGGCATCGGAGGCGTAGACTTGTCCCTCAATTATATTGACGGGATAGTGAGTGATATCAAAATATTTGATACCGGATATGCATTTGCAGTTAGTAATCATGGAACATTGATGTCCCATCCCACAGAAAAAGAATGGATAGGATCAAAAACAATCACTGAATTTGACTCCCCCCGCATGAGTGAAATAAAAGAAAATATCCTGCAAGGCAGGGAAGGACACATAGATACTTTGGATCCGATCACTGGTAAAGAAGTTGTAATGTTCTACCAGCCAGTTAAAACAGGGAATTTTTCCATGGTTCTCATAGTCCCAAAAGAAGAAATGTTTGCAGGAGTTGAGATTCTGCGGTCACAACTCACGACCATCTCAGCCATGGCAATAGTATTAATGAGCGGGATTGGATTTTTGATAGCAAGATCCATAGGTGAACCTATATCCATAATCGTTTCCGATTTCAAGGACATTGCTGATGGTTCTTTGACAGGGGATCTATCCCGAAGAGCAAATACACAAGTTGATGTAGATTTCAAGAAGATTCCGGAAGGGCTCAACGAGATCCTCGATGCATTGCAAAAAGCAAATGCATCCCGGGAAATGCTGGAAAAAGTAGTAGAAAACAGTCCAGCCATCGTGTTTGAATGGGAAGCTCTGGAAAGCTGGCCGGTTCGATTTGTCTCAGAGAACGTTTCAAGTATTGGATATATGCCAGACGATTTCTTGTCTGGAAAGCTCGATTATGCATCCATAATTCATGAAGATGATGTCAAAAATGTTCAAAAGGGAGTCAGCCGGAATATAGAACTTGATATGGATGAATTCACACAAGAGTACAGGATAATAACTAAAACTGGCGACGTCCGTTGGGTGGATGAACGTACTACCATAAAAAGAGATGAGAACAGGAATGTCAAAGCCCTTCAAGGAATCATTGTAGATATTGACGACCGAAAAGAAGCTGAAAAAGCTTTAATCGAAGCAAAGATGATTGCTGAATCTGCAAATGAGACCAAAAGTAACTTCCTTGCCAATATGAGCCATGAATTAAGAACGCCCCTTAATTCGATAATCGGATTTTCAGACGTCCTGATTGAAGGTAGCTTTGGGAAATTAAACGAGAAGCAAATCCGTTACATAGGAAATATATCAAAGAGTGGCACTCACTTATTGGACATTATTAATGATATCCTTGATCTTTCAAAAGTTGAAGCCGGTAAGATGGAGTTAGCTCCGGAAACATTCAAATTTGAAGATGTGCTAAATGAATTGAAAAATACAATCGAACCTTTTGCAATGAAAAAAAGTATCGAACTATCATTAATTGTACCTGAAGATTCGATCAAAGTATATGCAGACAGGCTCAAAATCAAGCAGATTCTTTACAACTTGCTGAGCAATGCAATAAAATTCACACCTAATAACGGGATCGTGGGAGTGGAAGTTCATACAACATCAAAAATGACAGTAGTTACAATTTCCGACACCGGCATTGGAATTTCAAAAGAAGATGCAAAGAAACTGTTTGAACCCTTTAAACAGCTGGATTCAGCAGCTTCAAGACAATATCAGGGAACCGGCTTGGGACTTGCACTGGTCAAAAAATTTGTGGAAATGCATGGGGGAAAAATATGGATAGAGAGTGAACCGGGGAAAGGAAGCCGGTTCACTTTCACAATTCCGTCTCAGGAGTCTGAATGAATCAAGCACCCAGCGTTGTGGAAAATACAAGCAGAACACACCCCAGAACAATGAACTGGCCATCTGCCACAACGTCACATATTGCATTATTCTGTCCGATTCGATCAGATAGCAGAACATAGATTAATGTATAAATGACTCCTGCAATCAAAACGAGTATCGCAGGAATGCTCAGATGGAAAAAACCCATAAAAAACATTGGTGCACCAAAAACAATCGTCATTGCAATCAGCATGAACCGGGTTTTTTCCGCACCCATTATCACTGGAATTGTGTCGATTCCAGAAAGACTGTCACCTTCAATATCCCTCATATCAAACACAACTGTGTTGATAAACACAAGCAAAAAGAAATAAGCCACTGCCACGACCGTTGTGACATCATATGAAGAACCGGAAACTATAGCAGGAAGAAGTGCAAGGGTAAAAGCCCAGGCAAAAGCTATTACCAGATTTTTAACAGATGGAATTTCCTTTAGCCTTCTGTACTTGAAACTTTTAGGCAGCCATGCAAAGCTGTATAGCAAACCGCTCACAAGCGGGATAGATGTCACAATAATTGCATGTATCCCGTGAAACCCGGCTATTACAAATGCAAGCAGGTAGGCAAAAATCGAGGAAATGAAGAGAAGTTTAGCATAGCGTGAAGTAAAAGAATACCTTGCTGAATGGTTGATCGAATCTTCTTCCTCATCTGCTTTCCTGTCAATATTATAAACAGCATATGTAACAAGGAACATTATCACCAGCGTCTCCCAGATAACTGGAAAACCCTGTAGTGCACAAGAAATATACGCCATACCCACACCGGTAAAGGCAAGAAAAACTGAACTGAAAATCATAGCATCAAGAATTTGTTTGATTGCAGTACTGTTGTTGTATTTGACTAATTGTGTGCATTCTCCCATATATTAAGTGAAGTGAAAGAGATTAACATTAGTTCCTATGAAGAAGATTAATCGGATCGATTAACATTGCTCGCAACAATATATGTATAGTTCTCGAATTATATTACATGAATGATGACAATATAATCCAGAGAGTTGCATGGTCCCTTGCAACTCTCATGGTCCTTTCCAAAAACGATGGATGAATGATATTATGAATTCAGAAGAAAAACCTTTGATCTTGGTTGTTGACGATGAACCAGACGTTGTAGAATTGCTAGAGATATTCCTTGAAGATGATTATTTCACAATTGGTGCCCTCAATGCCACAGATGGACTGAAAAAGGCAAAACAAAGTACTCCTGATCTTATAATACTTGATGTAATGATGCCTGATCTTAATGGATTGGAAGCATGCAAAATTCTAAAGAACGATATGTCTACAAATGGCATTCCTGTAATGATGTTTTCCGCACTAACAGATACTTCCGATAAAAAAAATGGTATGAAAGCTGGAGCAAATGCATACCTTACAAAACCGATTAATCCATCATAACTTCTCAATACTGTAGCTGAACTAATTTTAAAAAAAAATAAAAATCCCAGCCAACTAATAAAGAGAGAAGCTTTCTGTTAATCGAGTTAGTAGCCAGTGAACTCTTCTGCTTTTGATCTATAATATGCAAAAAGATTCTTGCCCCATTTTATGGCCATTTCATCAAAGCTAAAAAGGTCCATGGTGGTGTCATACGTGATTCCATCATCTTTATAAAGGCCAATAGACAGACACTTGTCCGTTACTGTGAATCCAAGCTTTATTTTTTCCGGCACTACAAATATCTTGAAATTTTCACTTTGGAGTAGTGCACCAACCTGTTCAGCATAAACCTGTTGGCCAAGTTCACCAAGCACATCAGATGTGATAATTAACTCTACAGGTATGCCATCAAGTATTTTGGAAGCAAGTGCATCGGCAAGTCCAGCAGTCATTATCGCAGAAACGCCATATATTTCATCTGCTTCTTGCACCATTTTTAAAAAATTGTTATATACACTAAATATTTCCACGTTGGTATCACTTATCACACTTGAATTATACAGCAAACCAATGTCTTCTAGAAACTCATCCGGAATACCTGCAAGATAGTGAGTATAAAAAAAGTTTTTGTTTTTGAGCACTGAACCCATCGTTTTTATTGAATCAGAAACTTTGGATGAAATTATTCTTCCAAGAGAAGTCAACCTATATTCGCGATCTATTGATTCAATCAGTTTATTTGATTCGAGAACTCGAATTTTGGGAAGTAGAGCTTGCGAAGTACTTCCCGTAACGTCCCTTAAATCACTAAGTGATCTTCCACCTTCTGAAAGTGAAAGGAGAATCTGAACTTGTAATCTTGACCTGTATATAGCCTGTACATCCTTTTGTACATCATCATATATTTTGAGGACATCCATGCAAACACACCTAGTACTAAGTAAAGAGATACCTATTTAAAAATTTCATAGCCTATTATTTTATCCCACAGGTACATTCCTTTGTATATTAGTTTATTTTAAGAGTGGATATATATTTTGGTTCAACTGTTATTATTTAACAATCTGGAAGAGTACCCAAGGATGATTTTTTTTAAATATAAAGGGAATGAGTTATTTGATAATTACTTTCGTGGTTCCAGAGAAAGGAGATCGTAGACTTTTTCGATATCCATATGGGTGCGCAGGATATCGGCGAGATCCTCATAAGGATCGGATTCCTCTGCTTCTTCTTCATAAGCAAGACCTTTTCCGTTCAAAATACTGGATATGAAAGCCTTTCGGATGTTTTTATTTGCGAAAAGCCCATGAAGGTATGTCCCAACAACAGTTCCATCGCTCCCGATGCAACCATCATCACCAAATATCGGAGATTTGGAGCTAGAGGTTCCCATATGGATTTCATAACCATGAACTTCTTCACCACAGATAGACTCAAATAAAGGATTCCCACAGTTGACTTGTTTTGTTACCTGTACGGTGGTTTTGCGATATTCATCAAAGACAGTATCAATATCAAGCAAGCCCAAGCCTTCATAAACAGCATCCTTGTCTCCTTCGATACCAGCATCCATAATGTTGTTTCCAAGCATTTGATATCCACCACAAATACCTATCACCGGCACCTTTCTATGAAGATCTTTGATTTGTGCTGACATTCCACTTGACTGAATATCTAGAAGATCGCTTATCGTGTTTTTGGTCCCGGGTATGATTACAGCGTCAGGAGAACCCAGTTGCTTATCAATATCCACATACCTAACATTTGCAACACGTTCTAATGGTTCAAAATCTGTGAAATTGGAAATGCGTGGAAGCCTTATAACAGCAATTTCCACATCGTATTGTTTTTCAAAGGAATCGGTTTTGTCATCTATAGACACTGAATCTTCTGAGGGAATACCAAGTTTTGAATAAGGCAAGACGCCCAGAACCGGAATGCCGGTTATCTCTTCAAGTTCATCAATACCAGGCTGAAGAATTGCTTCATCTCCCCGGAACTTGTTAATTATGAAACCTTTCACCTGTTTTTTAACATCCTCAGGAAGCAATTGAACAGTTCCATAAAGACTTGCAAAAACACCGCCTCTTTCAATATCGCCCACAAGAATTATTGGAGCTTGTGTTAGCCGGGCTGATCCGATGTTCACAATGTCACGATCATAAAGGTTGATTTCTGCAGCACCGCCTGCACCTTCCATTATTACAAGCTCATACTCATTTCCAAGCCTGTCAAGTGATCCTTGTAAGACAGAATGCATCTCATCAATAGAATCATAATATGAACCTGCGCTTTTGTCAGCAAACGGTTCCCCGAGAACAATGACCTGGGATACCCTATCGCCTTTCGGCTTTAAGAGGACAGGATTCATATCAGCAGTAGGATCAACACGTGCCGCCATTGCTTGGATAGCCTGTGCAATCCCTATTTCTTTTCCATCTTTTGTTATCCAGGAATTAAGACTCATGTTTTGAGCTTTAAATGGAGCGACTTTGTATTTTTCAGAAAAAATCCGACAAAGTCCTGTAACTATCGCACTTTTGCCAACATGGGAAGCAGTCCCAAGAACTAATAAGTGTTTAGGAAACGTATCAGACATAGTTTACAACAACCTTTTATGTAGCAACGTTATTATGTACCTGCTATATCTAATTAACTCCAATAAAGTTTACTTGGGAAAACGATGCCAGAACTATTACATATAAGCGGCGGCCCGACTAAGCCTGAGATCATTGCAGTCTCATTATCTAAACTTAACTTGATAAACGGTTGCAATTTCTATGATGTGGGCTGTGGGACCGGAGCTGTATCCATTGGAGCGTCAAAAATAGCAAGAAACTTACGCATAACTGCTATTGACGCAAGGGAAGAGGCAATTGAAGTTGCCAGACAGAATTTTGAAAACTTCAACATTGAAGGTGCAAATCTAATTCACGGAGAGTCATCTGCCTCCCTCAAAGGAATTCCTGAAAATGAAACGATAGACTATGCATTCGTTGGCGGAACTAAAAATATTGATTTAATCATTGAAGCTCTTGTTAAGAAAAAAGTTAAGGGTTTTGTCATTAATGCCGTCAGGATTGAAACCGTCGTTCACGCAATGGAAAAAATGAAAAGTCTTGGCGTCTTTGATGAACTTGTAAATGTGTTAATATCACGCAGCTACCCTATTACGGGGGAAACCATGTTAAAACCTGAAAACCCCGTATTTATACTCGTTGGAAAAAATCGTATTGAAAATGGTGATGAGAAATGTTGATAGGTGTCGGACTTGGACCCGGAGCCCCGGATCTCCTTACTCTAAAAGCAGTGGAAGTACTCAAGAATAGTGACAAGGTTTACGTTCCTGGCAGAATGGCTGAAGAACTTGTTAAACCCTATGCGGAATCAGAAATACTTGATTTTCCCATGCTCACTGATTACGATGTATTGAATGAAGTATGGAAAAAGAACGCAGAACTAGTCGCAGATGAAGCTCTCAAAGGCGATGTTGTTTTTGGACTCATTGGAGATCCAAACTTCTTTTCCACTTTTACGCACTTAAAGCGTGTAATGAAAAAGTATTATCCTGAAGTTGAAACTGCAACCGTTCCCGGAATTAGCTCCATTACATCCTTTGCTTCAAGAACTGGATCAGAAGTTGATTCCAGCTTTGAAGTTACAGATGGATCCGAGAAGAAAACAGCTATTCGACTAAAAGCAAAATCCCCACAGGAGATTGCTAAAAAGTTCAGTGAAGACGGATACACTGATTTCATATTCGCAGAGAGACTGTTTTCCGAGAAGGAAAACATTATTCACGGCATTGACAATTTCCCAGAAAAAGGAAATTATTTCAGCATTGTATGTGCCAGCAAGGAATAATCGGGAAGGATTTGATGGATAAAATAATTACTTTTGTCGGAGCAGGGCCCGGAAACCCAAAGCTCATAACCCTTCTCGGGAAAGAAAAGCTCGAAGAAGCAGACCTTGTAGTGTATGCAGGTTCACTGGTAAACCCGGAAGTCCTTAATTACTCCAAAGGGGAGAAAATAGACAGCTATGGCCTCACCCTTGATGAAATTACCAAAGTGATGGCAGATGCTATTAATGAAGGGAAAAAGGTTGTCAGGTTGCATAGTGGAGACCCTTCTTTGTACGGTTCAGTTATTGAGCAGATGGAAGAACTGAAAAAATATGATATCGGAGTAGAACGAGTCGCCGGAGTCTCTTCAGTATTTGCAGTTGCTGCTGCCCTTAACACACAATTAACACTCAATGGTGTTTCTGATTCGCTTATTATAACCCGTCCTGCAGGCAAAACCCTTGACAAGGACTGGATAAAAGAACTTTCAGAACACGGCCAAACAATGGCTATTTTCCTTGGCACTCAGAAGATAGAAACCATCATGGAAACAGTCCAGTGTCCAAAGGACACACCTGTGGCAGTTGTATTCCATGCATCTTGGGAAGATGAGACTGTGATATACGGCACTGTAGCCGATATTGCACAGAAAGTAAAGGATGCCGGAATCAAGAGATCTGCTATGATCATTATCGGTGGTGTTGTCGACCCGAAGAATTACAGGAGGTCACACCTATACGGAGTTCCACAGAAACCGTTGTGATTACCTTTGAACGCAACCTTGAAAATGCAAAAAAGGTTGCTTCACACATCGGTGCAGAGATCCTGATCTACAAAAAAGGTATTTTTGAAGAAGTATTCGCCAAATATAGTGGCATTGTCGCCATGTTTGCAACTGGAATTGTAGTCAGGGACATTGCCCCCCTTATAAACAATAAGTGGGAAGACCCCGCTGTTGTTGTTGTTGATTCTGCACTTATTTTTGCAATTCCACTTCTCGGAGGCCACCATGGTGCCAACGAGCTTGTAAGAAAAATTGCAGAAATCGGACCTATACCTGTAGTAACAACCGCAACTGAAGTCCATAGACGCAATTCTGTAGAGGGAATTGCCAAGAAACTTGGATGTGACATCGTAAATAAGGAATCCACACTCGATGTGAACTGTGCGCTTCTTGACGAGGATGTGGAAGTTCTCAGGCTTAAAGGACCTAAAATTGTTATCGTGGATAACGATGTGTCTGTGCTAAAAGCAGAAGATACAGAACAAAGGGAAGAAAAATGATTGTAGGAGTCGGAGCACGTCGCGGTGTTGATGCAAGCGAAGTAATTGAAGCAATCGAAAAAGCCCTTAAGGAAATAGGAGCTACCATTCAAGACGTAAATGCACTTGCTTCCGCAAATATAAAAAAGGATGAAAAAGGACTTATTGAAGCTTCTAAAATACTTGGAATTCCTATTCATTTCATATCACATGATAAAATAAACAGCTGTGACGTGCCTTCAGCGTCTCAGGCCAGCAGGTTTGGGTTGAAAGGTGTGGCAGAGCCCAGTGCTATCATACTATCTGATGAAAAAGAACTCATAATGAAGAAAAAAGCATATGGAAGGGTTACAATTGCAATCGCAAAATAAAGGTAAATTATACATTATCGGAATTGGGCCCGGTTCTGTGGAACAGATGACAGTAGCTGCAAGAGATGCAGTACTCAATTCAGACTACGTTGTCGGTAACGGAACCTACCTTGATCAGATTAAGACTTTGCTCGATGGACAGGAAATAATCCGTAGTCACATGGGTAAGGAAGTCGACCGAGCAAAAAAAGCTGTGGAACTTGCTACTGAAAATGTTGTTGCTATGGTTAGCGGTGGAGATGCCAACGTTTATGGCATGGCCGGACTTGTTCTAGAAGTGGCAGAACATCAGGATCTCGATGTGGACATTGAAGTGTTGCCGGGAGTTACAGCAATTACAGCCGGTGCAAGTGTTCTTGGTGCACCAATTGTGAACGATTTTGCAGTCATCAGCCTTAGTGACCTCCTTACCCCGTGGGAGCTCATTGAAAAGAGGCTCAAAGCAGCTTCAGAGGCTGATTTTATTATTGCACTGTATAATCCGAAGAGTCGCCAGAGGAACTCAAATTTCAGGAGAGCTATCGAAATCATCAGCCAGCACAGGGATGGATCTGCACCAGTAGGACTTGTTAAGAATGCACTCCGTGGCGATTCACAGGAATTCAAGGTCACAAGACTTGAAGATGTCCTAGATCATGACGATTGGGTAGACATGCGGACCATGATACTTGTCTCCACTAAAAATTCCAGAATCTGGGAGCAGGATGGCATCGAAAGAATTATCACTCCAAGGGGGTATCAAAATAAGTATGACTACTGAAGCAAAAAAGCAGCCTGAGCTTGAAGAACTTGTAGAATTCACCACTGAGATCAAGCCTGAACTCATTGATGCCTGCAAGGATTCTGGTGCCCAGACTGATGAAGCAAAAGCAATTTACATGACCAGTCGCAGAATTGCTGAAGAAGTCGTCGGCGACAATTCCCCCGAAGGCCGTATAAGAATGCGATGCATGATTTCCACAGGCGACCCACAGGTTGCCGACATCATGCGATTCAACAACAACCCTGTTGATGCAGGAGTTGAAGCGATTCGCAATGGTGCACCTATTTTTGTCGATATCAACATGGTAAAGGCAGGAATTACAAGGAAAGGACATAACTGTCCCATAATCTGCGTTCTCGATGAAGACAAAGATGCAGAAGTTGCACACAAGTATGGCATAACCCGTACTGCAGCTGGATTTCTGATGGCCAGAGACCGCCTGGAAGGAAGCATTGTAGCTATCGGAAATGCCCCCTCCGCTGCATTGGCAGTTTGCAGGATGATTGAACACGGCATTCGACCGGCCCTTATTGTAGGCACACCTGTCGGATTTGTAAATGCTGCTGAATCAAAGGAAGAAATTCGTAAACTTGACGTACCATCCGTAACCTGTGAAGGAACCCGTGGTGGAACTCCAATTGCAGTTGCATCTGTCAATGAAATCATTGCAATTGCCAACGAAAAAGAGCTTTGTGATTAAAATAAAAATAGGGGACCATCAAGCAGCATCCATGCACCTGCTGCAATAAGCACCCCCCCACCTATTTTTCTTATTGGTGCATGATATTTTCCTATTTTTTTCATCCCTAATGCGAAATGTGTTGAATAAGCAATCGCAAGCATTGGAATTGCAAATCCGAGATAATAAATCAGAAGCATTTGTATCCCGTACAAGGCATCTGCTTCAAAAGCAACTTTTGCAAGAACAGCACCCAGCATTGGGCCGATACACGGAATCCAAAGTACTCCAAGAGACATACCTAAAAAGAAGCCACCTGCAATTCCTTTCTCACTAACAGGAAGCCCGGAAGATAATCTGGAAGTAAATCCAAATAATTCATAATTTGTGATCATTACGATTCCAAAAATGATAATTAGCAGTCCTGCTATAATTTTTAAAAATGGAATATAAAGCTGCAATACTGAACCAAAAACAGAAGTTATCAGGCCCATTGAAATAAATGTTACTCCAAGACCTATCACAAGAGCAAGTGATCTAAATCTACCGGATTCAGCAGAGTTCGCCAAAATTATAGGTAAGAGAGGCAAAACACAAGGTGAAACTATGCTCACAATGCCTGCAACAAAAACTGCCAGAGGAGTTATATCCGAAATGAAATCAACTCCCTCGGGAATTTTCCTGGCCTGCTGCTATGATATTCTTGTAGTCTATTGACATATTGAGAAGCAATGAGAGCGCATCCACATCGGAAGGACCTAACTCCCGTGTGGCTCCACGGTCTGCAGTGACATAGCCGCCATAGCCCATATACAGGTACTGACCCTCTTCTTCCATAACAATTATACTTGTATCCGGGATGCTGTATACCCCGAAGGCACCTGCAAGACGCGGATGCTCATCCACATCTATGTGAACAAAATAAATCGATTCCGCATATTTGTTTTCAACGTTCTCCAGTACTATCTCCTGCTGCTGGCATGCTCCGCAAGATTCAGAACCAAACGTGATCAAAACCGGCTTTTCCTGCAATTTGCTGCTAATATCTTCAAGAACATTATTCGAAGCTGGATCTTCCCCGGATTGCGGGAAAACATTCCAACTGGAAAAAGCGACTATCAGTGCCGTGAGAATCAAGAAAAT
This sequence comes from uncultured Methanosarcinales archaeon, assembly GCA_964532775.1. Lineage (GTDB taxonomy): Archaea > Halobacteriota > Methanosarcinia > Methanosarcinales > Methanosarcinaceae > Methanohalophilus. Next base: position 9,342 of record CAZHNA010000014.1, on the reverse strand, counting down.
TAACCATGTATTACGTTCCACTTCAACTACTCCGGAGATAAATAAAAAGTATTCGGATATAAATGTTATGGGCGATTTGTACAAAACCGTACAAAATGAGACGGAAAATGTATTATTGAACCTTCCATCTCAAAAGAATACCATCTTCAATGACTTCTGAATCAAGAAGTTTGAGATTGGGAAGTTGTGTGTCGGAAAAACCGTCACCATCAATGAGTGAGGGTGCGTTTGAGCCACCAATGAGAATATTGCCAACAAATGTATAAATTTCATCAACTAGATTGTTGCTAACCAAACCCCAATTAAGGATGGCTCCGCCTTCAACCATTATACTTTTAATTCCCATTTTCTGAAGAACAGACATCAGAGATACAAGATCAACTTTACTCTCGCCTACCATTATAACAGTAGCATTTTGGCGTAAAAATTGTACTTTTTCAAAAGGAGCAGCATTTGAGACAGCAATTATCCGCAATCCTTCGCCTTTACGGAAAATATCCGCATCAAGTGAAATTCGGGCTTTACTGTCAATGACAATACGTGCGGGATTTTCAGCCAATCCCTGCATCAGCCTATGGTTTCGGCGTTCTTCCGATTTTACGGTTAGGCTTGGATCATCAGCAAGTACAGTCCCAATACCAACCATAACTGCATCGGAAGATGCACGCAATTCGTCTACCCTATCAAAATCCACATCACCGGATATCCGGACCTGCTTTCTCTCCCGTGTTGAGAGTTTACCATCTGCAGAAATTGCAGCGTTTATGAATATGAAAGGGCGGTCCATAAATACCCTAAACCTCTGGATCAATTTTCAAGTAGAGCACTTAAAAGATAGCGATCCCTGAGCAAACCAATAAATTTGCCATTTGCATTCATAACGGGAACCTGATCAACCTGATTTCGTTTCATACTAAGGGCACATTCACTGACACTCATATTGCTAGAAGCACCAATGATATCCGTGACCATGACTTCACTGACAGGAATTTCTGGTACTTTTATTTTGGATACATTGTAATAAATGCTAAGGGTATCACGCATTGATTCCCAAGTCCATTCGTCATCATCAGAACCTGCAGAAAGATCAGAAACTTCTAACGTGTCTTCAATAACACTGGCACTTATTATGTCACGATCTGAAATTATGCCAACGAGATCAAGAGTTGAGTCAATTACTGGGACAGCTTTTGCGTTTGCAAGTTCCATGTAGCGTGCAACAACATGCAAAGGTGTGCTAGACCAAACAGGCCCGGTTCCTCTTCTACCAAGATAGTTACCAATAGGCTCATCTATTTCCAGAGAAGCCATACTGCGTACAACATCTGCCACAGTAATCATGCCGACCAAGTGTCCATCATCCACAACAGGCAACCTTCTGAATCCTGCCTCAAGAAGAATGCGAGCAGCAACTTTGATATTTTCATCAGGCCCTATGGAAACTGGATCACGAGTCATGAGAAGAGCAAGTTGTTCTTCTTCAGGATTGCCAAGTAAATTACTCCTGCTGACAATACCGACGACTTTGTTATCCTTAATTACCGGAACACCAGAAACCTGCTTTTCCTTCAGAAGAGCAAGTACTTCATCACGTGAACCGGGTAAAGTAACAGATGCAACATCTGTTACCATAATATCTTTGATAAGTGTTTTTTTAGGCATAGAGAACCTCAATAAACGTTATTAATCTTCATCAACAATAGAATCCCGTACAACCATTACAGGAACCTTGGAATTTCTGGTAACTTTCTCAGCTACACTTCCAAGAAGGAAACGATCAAAGCCGCTTTTGCCATGAGTTCCCAATACAATCAAGTCAATATCATTGTTTTCTGCAAATTCGATAATCTCATGGCTCGGGTGCCCTTCAAGGACATGACTTTCCACATCCACATTGCTTCCTTTTACCAAGTCAGATACGGTGCCAGTGATTTGACTACCCTCTTTTTCAAGAAGTTCATACATCATTTCCCATCCTCCATCCATAGGGATGGATTCAAAGGAAGCAGTATCAACCACATATGCCACGTACACTTTTGCATCGCTAAGTCTTGCAAGCTCAATACCATAATTGATCGCTTTCCGGCCCTTTTCAGAACCATCAGTTGCAATCAATATTTTCTTGTAGATTTCACTGCTCATCGCTGACCACTCGCTTATAAATGATCTAAATTAATTACTGAAAGGATATCATCAGGACGTGCCCTTCTGACAACACCTGCCACAATATCCCGAATCCCCTGAAGATTATTAGATGCCCCGTTTAGTACCATTATTCCGGTGCTATACCCTTCTTTTATAGGGCCTATTTCATTAAACCCTAGGTTTGATGCACCATTAAGTGTACACATCTTAAATACTTGTCTATCATCCAGTCCAAAAACTTTAGACAGAAACTCCATTTCAGAGAACATATTTACCGAATTTAACATTACATTATCAGTACCTACTGAGACACTAATTCCCTCTGAAAGCATGTCCTGAATCGGCGCCATTCCAACACCGGTTATGAAATTGGACCTTGGACATACTACTACAGGAATTGAGCTGGATGCTACTGTTTTCAGATCCTGTTTGTCCGCCTGGGTTAAATGAATAAGTAAATCCGGATTAAGTGAAAGTGCTTTTTCCAGATCAATTCTTGATTTTTCAGCTGCATGAATTGCAAAAATCTTTTTCTTATCTTTAGACATCGAAGAAGCTTTTTCGAGAATTGCTAGATCCATGTCGTTTGCACCACTTATCCCTAGCCCATCAGCTTCCCTGAGCAGTATGGATATTTCAGCTTCCAAAGCATCAGAAGACACGTTACAGCCGGATGGCCTACCTAGAATACGATTCCTCATAGGAGCATCAGCAAGTGCATCCTTTAAAGCTGCTACACCAGTCACACCACTTTCCCGGAAGTCTGCAAACCCAGTAGTTCCTGTGGCAAGCATATCCAGAATAGATGAATGCATTGAGGCAACTAAAGATTCCATAGACGTATCGGAAAGAATGCGATGTTTTAGTCCATGCGGAGGTTTCACTAAAGTATCAAGATCCGGTTTCACGACAAAATCATCACATTCCCCAAGACATGGGTCCTTGCAAACAGAATCACCTATATGGGTGTGGGAATTTACAAATCCAGGAATCAAAATGTTGTCAGAAGTCGTTTGCTCTTCTACTACTTCGCGAATAACTCCATCCTTTATGCAGACATAGCCGCGCAAAAGCGAAAGTTCCTCTCCATAAAGGATATTCCCATAGACTACCTGTTCACAGGAAAGAGAAGGCATACTGATATTTATATTGCGTATTAACTTTTAAATAAGTAATGCTCAACACCTTTTAAACTTTGCATTCGCATCTTTTGTTCTTCAGGATAAGTGCCTTCTGAGAAAGAACATCCTGAAGAAATAAGTGTTCCTAATACGACGCTGGTTTTAGTTAAGCACCTGCCGATATACTTCCCCGGTCCTCTTTGCAATACTTGACCAATCAAATAATGATTTCACTCTTTTGCGCCCCTTTTTTCCCATCATTATTCTATGTTCAGGGTCATTATATAAGCTAGCAATCGCATCTGCAATATTTAAACAGCTTTCCGGCTCCACCAAAAGTCCAGTACTGTTATCCTCAATAACCTCGGGTATCCCCCCAACCCGTGTCCCAATACATGCGGTCTCACATGCCATTGCTTCCAAGAGCACGATACCAAAAGGTTCGTAGATACTTGGCAGCACAAACACATCGGAAAGAGAATATAATTTAATGAGTTCATCCTTCCCTGCATGCGGAATGCATAGAATATGCCTGTCATGATAAACATCCGGCTGGCCTACCATCACCAGCTTTATCTCAGGAATGTCCTTCTGGAGTTTTTGCACAGCTTCAACTAGGTACTTGACACCTTTTTGCGGATCGTTCCTTCCAACAAAAAGCACAACGAATCGGTTATCCAGTTTGTATTTCCTTCGTATATCGTCCGCATTCCGGAGTTTGAATGTCTCAGTATCCACACCGTTTGGAATAATCGTAATTTTATCAGGTTCGATTTCAAATGTTTGCTCCAATTCTTCTTGTGTGGATTTTGATACTGCAATGAACCTGTCCACCATGCCCACCACATTTTTCTCCATAATAACACTCAGCCCGTCTGGTTTTGTTCTATTAACATCTATGCTGTGAGCTGTCATCACCAGTGGCAGTCGTGTACTCTGCTTTGAAAGCGCAGCAGCTAACTGGATCAAACCACCATGAGAGTGTAACAGATCCAGATTTCCGTCGGAAAACTGTTTCTTCACCATCGCAGCCACATTGATGTTAGTCAATATCTTTTTTGACACCACACTATAATCATTTGATGCCTGATACTGAAGTTCTGGTGATCTATGCACCCATAAATTTCTGATAAAATGATCATTCAATGTTTGTACATTGGATGTAAACACATGCACCTGATCATTTCCCACCGCAAGGTTTCTGGTTAGCTCACCTACATGAATCCCCACACCTCCATAAAAATTTGGAGGATATTCATAAGAAAGGACACCTATATTCGCCCCACAATCGGACTTTTTTAGACTAGACTTCATACTTATACTCCCACACTCCATTCTTGAATAATATCACAGCCAATTGGACGTTTTGGCCCTTAAAAAAGAAACCCGATTTTTGGATTTAATTTAATGGAGGCATTGTTCGTTTCTTGTCAAGCAGGAAACTACTTTTAGCCTATGATTTATACTAATACGTGCGAATCTACGTTAAAGGTGACGCTCAAATGCCTAAACCACTTGTTGTTGGAAACGGATCACTGCTTGTGAATCTTGATAAAAACGCAAGCATCCGAGACATGTACTTCCCTCATGTCGGGAATGAGAACCATGTAAACGGGCGCCACTGTAGAGTAGGCGTGCTAGTTGAAGGAAAAAACCTTGGGTTAGTCTCCCTGATAGGAGATGATTGGAGCCGCAAACTTGGTTACCAGAAAGACAGGCTGGTTACTGATACTTACTTTCGCAATGACCGTCTTGAAGTTGAGTTAAGGTTTAACGAATGCGTACATTCTTTTAAGGACGTATTCATTCGAAAAATAGCAATAACCAATACAGACACCGTAGATGTAGATCTGAAACTCCTTTTTAGCCACGATATTGCCCTATACGAGAATCCGAATGGAGATACGGCGGTCTATGACCCTGCTTTGCAATCCGTAATCCATTATCAGGACTCGCGCTACTTTCTCATAAACGGCTCACCAAACTTTGATCAGTATGAAGTCGGTCAAAAGGGAACGGATGAGTCTGGCGTGATTAAGTCGGGAGAGCTTAACATGAACTCCATCCAAGTTGGAGCTGTAAACAGTTTCATAAGATTCCCCTCACATCTGGCTGCCGGAGAAACAAAAATCATCTATTATTGGATTGCAGCAGGAAAAACATTTTTTGAAGTCAAATTGCTCAACGAGCTTGTCCTCAGCAGTACACCTGAAAGGATGATCGATGAAGCAGGCCAATATCAATATTCATGGGTGAACAAAGAAGAATACGACTATTTTGATCTACCACCAAAAGTGGAGGACTTATTCAAACACAGTCTGCTTATTATGAGGTCGCAGATTGACAACGGCGGTGCAATAATAGCTGCCAATGACAGTGATATTCTTGAAAGATTCAACATGGATTCATACAGTTACATGTGGCCCCGGGACAGTGCGTATATCGCCATGGCGCTGGATATAGCACATTACTCAGGCATTGTGCAAAAATTCTTTGAATACTGTCGCGGACTCCTCCATGATCACGGATACTTCCTGCAAAAATACAATCCAACTGGCACTCTTGCAAGTGGCTGGATGCCCTGGTTAGCACCTGATGGAAACACACAACTTCCCATACAGGAAGATAGTACAGCACTTATTATCATAGCTTTATGGAACCACTATGAAATAACAAAATCTATCGAGAATATCGACTCAGTATATCACTCGATGATCCTACCAGCTGCCGCATTCATGATCAAGTACAGAAATCCTTCTACCGGACTCCCAAAACCCAGTTACAATCTATGGGAGGAGAAAAGAGCGGTTCACACCTATACATGTTCGACAGTGTATGCAGGCCTAATATGCGCAGCTAATTTTGCAACAATGTATGGAGACCGTGACTTCGCAGAAAGATGCAACAAAGCTGCCATGGAAATAAAATCCGGGATAGAAACTCATCTGTATGATAAGAAACTGGGCCGATTCCTGCGCAGTATCGAACCCAGAGATGAAACTGTAGATGCCAGCCTCTACGCCATATCCCAGTTCGAAGTCCTCCCCCCCGACGATGCAAGAGTGGTAAGCACTATGGAAAGTATAGAAAATATACTTTCGGTGAAAACCCAAGTCGGTGGTATTGCTCGTTTTTATAAGGACAAATATCAAGAAGTTGCACAATATGATCCGGAAATCATTCCCGGAAATCCCTGGTTCATATGCACCTTGTGGGTAGCACAATGGCATATACAGATGGCAAAAAGCATCGATGATCTTCAAAAAGCAAGAGAAAAATTAATGTGGGTCACAGATAGAGCCACAGAAACCGGCATGTTAGCAGAGCAGTTGAATCCCTTTGATGGTAGTTCTTTAAGCGTAAGCCCTCTCACATGGGCTCATGCTACCTTTGTACTAACTGTTATGGACTTTGTTGAGAAAGCAAGATCACTGGAACAATGACCACCGGGATTTTTACCTTCTTTTTTGTTTCAAGAGCAAGCCGTAAGCAATCAAAACTACAAATTCATAGCAGATGATCCCAAAGCACCTACAATGATTAAAAATAATTATCATATCCAGAATAGAAACAATAAAATACCGGTGGCCTATAGTTCCATCACTACATTACATTGATTCTTAAAACCCCTTTTTCAGGTGCACAACAATGAAAATCAGCAAACCAAGAGGCACAAGGGATTTCCTTCCGGAAGAAACAGCCCTTAGAAGGCATGTTGAAAGTATAATGAGAGAAGTGGTCACTCATTGGGGATACCACGAAATAATTACTCCTACTTTTGAGCATCTGGATCTTTTCACCCTTAAATCAGGTGATGGAATCATAGAAGAAATTTACAATTTTACGGACAAGGGAGATAGGGATTTATCTCTTCGTCCAGAACTCACTGCACCCGCTATGAGAATGTATGTCAATGGAATGCAAGCAAGACCGTTACCATTGAAACTGTTTTATTTCGAAAATTGCTTCCGCTATGAAAGACCACAGAAAGGAAGATTCAGGGAATTCTGGCAGTTTGGAGTAGAAGTTATAGGAAGTAAAAGCCCCCATGCTGATGCAGAAGTAATTGCTCTCGCAGAAAAAATGGTTGAATCAACAGGCATAAAAGGCGAGATTCACGTTGGCCATCTTGGCGTAATCCGTCACATTTTGCAGGAACTGGACACTGAAGAACAAACCAAGATCATGAGGTTTGTTGACAAGAAGGATGACAAGGGACTTGATGATTACCTTGAAGCTATAAATGCCGCAACTGAACTCCGGGAACAACTTATCGGACTAGTTAGTATTTCAGGCGATAATGCAATCGTGAAAGCAAAGGAAATTGTTGGAGATTTGCCTGAACTTGATCGTTTTGAAACACTGCTTGATCTTCTTGATGCTTATGAAGTCGATTACTCAGTCGACTTTGGAATCGCACGTGGACTCGATTATTACACAGGGATGGTTTTTGAGATATATGCTGAAGGGCTAGGAGCACAAAACCAGGTTTGTGGCGGAGGTTCCTACCAGCTTATCAAAATGTTTGGTGGCGGAGATGTGCCATCTACTGGTTTTGGAATTGGTTTTGACAGAATTATGGAAGTGTGTGAACTTAAACCCGAACCCACCCCTAGTGTCATCGTTGTAGCTACTGATGACACCAGATCAGAAGCCATTGAAGTCACAACCCAACTAAGAAAACATGTGCCAGTGTACCTTGATATTATGGAGAGAAATTTCCGCAACCAATTGTCTCACGCAAATAACGTGGAAACCGATTATGTTGTTATTGTTGGCAAAAAAGAAGTCGAAGCAGGTAAAGTAACACTCAAGGAAATGGCTTCCGGAGAACAGAGTTTGATGAGTCTGGAAGAAGTGATTGAACTTATTACCAACTGAAAAATAGCCGCTTTGACCTAAAAATTGAACTTTTGCTTAGTTATATAAAAAGTCATTTCTGATTTTATTGAAATATATACCTATATATACACGCGCCTTATTTCAATAAATATTGAAATGCTACTTGATAGCGTTACTATAAATTAAGCAAAATAAGGAATAATATATGGAAATGATTTTAATTGTCGTACTACTTATTACAGGATTAGCCGTTGGGCTTGCTGCAGGTCTTTTGGGTGTCGGTGGGTGCTTTATTATGATTCCGGTTCAGTTTTGGGCCTTGACACACATGGGAATTGATCCTACTATTGCAATACGTATTGCTTTTGGTACTAATCTTGCTGTGGTTCTTCCAACAGCAATCAGTGGAGCATATGGTCACAATAAAAAAGGAGCTGTACTCTGGAAACAAGCAACTTATCTTGGATTATTTGGATTATGTGGTGCTATTGTAGGAGCTTATATTGCCAGCAACCTTCCAGGAGATATACTTAAAGCAGCGTTTGGTCTTGTAATACTTCTGGGAGCTGTAAGGATGTTGACAGCTAAACCTCCACATATAGGTGAAGAAATAACTGAATCGCCGATATTATATGCAATTGCTGGAATTTTCCTTGGACTTGTGTCTGGAATAATAGGTATTGGGGGAGGTGTTGTAATGATCCCCATTATGGTAATGGGTTTGAAATTTAGAATGCATCAGGCAGTGGGTACATCTACTGCAGTAATGGCTCTCATTGCTATTGGTGGAATTCTTTCATACATGTATTACGGGTGGAATGTTGAAGGTTTGCCTGCTTATTCCATGGGTTATGTAAATCTGCTTCAATTCGGACTTTTAGCAAGCACCAGTGTACCAATGGCATATGTTGGTTCTAAAATTGCACACAAGTTATCTCATAAGAGTCTCATGAATATTTTTATCGTAGTGATGCTGTACATGGGATTGAAAATGATTGGGGTTTATAGCTGGCTGGGATTACCACTATAAACTTATTTTAATCACAAAAATTAATATTTAATTTAATTTATACCCAAATAGTGTATGCTTAAAGGAGTTATTAAATGTATTCAAAAACGGGAAGTATGGATGAAAATTATATCTCAACATGTTCTTTTGAAGATCTGAATGAATTATGTGAGACTGTCGGATAAATCCATTTTAGACCATTTTCTCAACGTAATTACTTCCACA
>CAZHNA010000013.1:0-20829 GCA_964532775.1 uncultured Methanosarcinales archaeon | reverse complement strand
TGCAATGTCCTTTTCAGTAACCATTCCTATAAGTACTCCATTTTCAACTACAGGGAACCTTCCCATGTCGTTCTCCAGAATAATATGTCTCACATGGCTAACCCTGTCAGCAGATGACACCACCGTGGGTTCTTTATGCATGATTTCTCCTGCAAAGCCGTCAAACTCCATATTTTCCATAATTTGTTGAGGCGTCACCCATCCAAGGATTTTTTCATTGTCTGTGACAATTACAACTCCACCATTTTTTGCCATGAGAGTTATAACGTCGTCTACCTCTGTGTCAGGAAGCACCTTGCTAAAGTTTTCCGAAATTGCAGTAGCGACATGCAGGGAAGACGCTGGCTTATTTCCCTTTTTGCGAGTTCCGAGTTCCTTAGTAAGGTTTCTCATGGTAAGGATTCCCAGAAGCTTACTATCATGAGTTACCAGAAGTCTTCGGGTACTGTGTTTTTCCATTAGGTCCAATGCGTGGGAAAGTGTATCCGCTTTATCGACTTTAGTAGGTTGTATCATTATATCCTGTACTTGCATTTCAAATCCCTCTCTGGAAAATAATATTTATGCTTCACGTGCTTCACGTATTACATCGGTTCTACTCAGTATTCCTATAATTTTTCTATCGTTTTCAACGGGAACACCGGTAAGATTTTCTTCAACCATCAGTTTTGCTGCCGCAGCAAGCGTATCCTTATAGTTCACAATTCCATCCAGTTCAACCATAATATCCTCGGCTACCAGTGGAACTTCTTTTACATACCTGTATGTCTTTTCACCTCCGGCAGTTGGCCTGCGTGCCATTTTAATACTTTTTCCGGGGAGTTTGCCTTCGTAGTCCTTAAACAAACTCAGTGCAAGATCACGTGTAGATATCATACCTACAATTTTTCCACCATCGTTTTCTACGAGTACTTTGCTAACTTTATGGGTTTCAATTTCATCAATGACGTGGTTAATGGTGTGGTGTCTGTGAACAATTACAGGTTTGCTTTCCAGAACTTCTTCGATTGTTATACCGCTAGGCTGACTGCCAATGTATTTCAGTACATCACCTATGGTTACAATTCCAAGAAGATCTCCATCTACAACAGGCAAGTTATTGATGTTGTTTTCAAGCAGTAGTTCTTTGGCCTGTTCAATTGAGGCATCCGGGTAAATAGTTACCAGCGGTGTTTCAGTCATCAATAGGCGAATGGGTACCTTGCCTATGGGTCTTCTTCTCCACATTGGTTCTGTTTGAGATAGCCTATTTCCAATGTCACTTTTAGTTACAATTCCCAGCATTTCTTTTTCTTCTGCAACTATAAGAGTGCTGATCTTATGTCTCAGCATAAGGTTTCTAGCGTGCGATACAGGCTCATCAGGTCCAATAGCATATACTGGAGAGCTCATTATGTCGGCAATTTTCAAAATAACTCCTCCATGGTCCAAAAATTAAGTGTTCTTTGCAAGGGCAATAAGGATGTCCCTTTCCGTAATGATTCCTTTCAAATCTCCGTTTTCGATGACAGGCAAGGAACCAATTCCTTTTTCATCCATCATTTCAGCTGCTTCCCCGAGATCAGTTTCCGGCTCAGTCCAGAAAACATCCTTCGAAATCAGCGAACTGACCGGTTCGTCAAAAGCTTCGTGAACATTTCCTGTTGTCAGCTTTTCAAAAGCATCGCCTTCTCCAATATATTTCATAATGTCAAAGGCAGTAATAATTCCAACAAGAACTCCGTTTTTGACTACAGGCAAGCGCTTGAAATGGCCTTCTACCATTATTTTTGCTGCATCCCACAGGCTTGTATTGTAATCTGCGGTTTTGACTCCTTTTTTCATATATTGTTCGACTTTGATATCGGTTGTAATGTTTTCGATGAATCCAAGAAAGTCCCTTTCTGTGCAGATTGCCACAACGTGCCCGTTAGAATCAGTAATTGGAATACTCCCTACGTTGTTTTTTGCCATCAACTCAAACGCTTTGTCAATGCTTGCGGTTGAGGGAAGTGAGTAGACATCATGTTGCATGATTCCCCGGATTTCAGCATTTACTGCAGCAAGCATATTCCCTTTGAATTTCTTTTCAACAAAGAGACTTTTGTCGCCTCCCCCAAACAGATCGATTACATCAAAGGATGAAATAATTCCCTCAAGACGATTTGTTCCGGCGTCCGTGATAGGCATGTGACGGAATCCTCCCTTTGTCATGGCTTTCAAGACATCAATTATAGGAGTAGTGGGTGGAACTGTTACAACATCTCTTGTTGCAATGGACATAATATCTCCTTCATGTTGCGAAATACGATCATGGAACTGGACTGGTCCCTGATCCAATACACTTTCCGAACTAAAGGCACGAGGATCCTTTCTCGGGCTTTCCCTTTTGGAAACATCTTTCATGGTTTTACCTCTAATATGTTGTTTCTTCAATACCTGTTTGTTTGTCCTTTGCTCTCAATTAGACCCTCAAAAATTGATGTCGTGGTTCAAGCAGTTTCTTCTTCCTTAAACGGCAAAGCCGTTCAGGAATTGTCGATGCATGCGCGTAACAGGTCATTGCGATCTATAATTCCAACAGGGTTGGAACCATCGACCACAGTAATCCTTCCCACGTCATTATGCAGGATTATATCCTTGCACTCTTCCAGGGATGCCTGCTGGTCCACTGTATATGCAGGCGTTGACATAATGCGCTCTACAGGAGGCATATCCTTAGGTTTGCTCTTGTGACTGTCACTCAGTCCAACTCTGGCAAAACCAGCTTTTATAATATCCCTTCTGGTTACCATTCCAAGTAATTGTTTCTTTTTTGAAACAACAGGGATTCCTGTATAATTGTGGTTGAGCATCTTTGCCCATACTTTCGCAATACTATCTTCCGGGTCACAAGTTACCACCTTCGCATTCATGATAGTTGATGCAGTAACTTTCCCTTTCGCCGGGAAGCAGACATTGCGAAGCAAGTCAGAATTGCTCACAATTCCCGCAAGGTCTCTTTCAGTTTCAGATTTGACAACAGGACATCTTTCAACATCCCCATCAAGCATCATTTTTGCAGCCACAATTATATCAGTTTCAGGACAAATTAGTGGACACTCCCTGATAAATCCACTAACGGTAACATCAGACTTTGTTGAAGTAATATTCAACATATCTTGATCTGTTACCATGCCTTTAACTTTAGAATTATGGTTCACCACCGGAAAACCCCTTAGAAAATGATCTCTCATAATCTGGCGTGCATGCGTTACAGTACTGTCTTCATAGACGTAGACAGCGTCTCCTGACATAATGTCTTTTATCTGCGTATTAATATCCCCCTTCATTTGCAGATGCATTTTGTTGGTTTTAGCCCTCAATCAAAACATCCTTCATCATCCATGCAGTCTTCACAAAGCATAAGTCCACCCGTTTCTGTTAAGATATCTACAAAGGCACCACAACGCTGGCATATTCCCCTTCCGGTCTCCTTTTTTTCAGGTAAACTGGTTTCTTCGTTCATCTCGATAAGATTCTCAAGAATAGTGTTCAGAACAGGCGAGATGGCGAGAATATCCCTATCCGTAATAATACCTACTATATCGCCCCCCTTGGCAACTGCAAGTCGTCTGATATTCGATTTGACCATTATCTTGGATGCGTCGATAACACTTGAAGATGGTTCTGCCGATATTATTGGTGAGGACATTATCTCCCCGGCTTTTACACTGCTGGGGGGTGCATCCTTTGTAATTACTTTTCCAACGATATCACGTTCGGTTATTATGCCTACTGCTTGCTCATCTTTTGTAAGTATGATGCTTCCGACACCGTTTTCTATCATTGCATTAGCAACTTCGAAAACGTTACTGGAAACATCCAGTTCGATCACGCATTGGTTCATTATTTCGCTAATAGGAACCTCACTCTCGATGCCTTGAAAAGATGAGTTTTTGTCTTGTAGGACCATGGCATCACGCTCCATAGATCACTATCTTCTCAATAGCATATATATCTGATCGTATTTACAGAAAAACAACTCTGCTCTGCCTTCCAGTACTGAGTTCCACTTCATCATTGAATCCAATTTTGGCGTGAGCATCCATTATTTCCATCTCAGTGCCGATGTCAACACCTTCTGCCATTTCTGCCATATCATCCCAAAGAGTTACCCGAATGCGACCAGTTTCATCTGAGATATAAATATTGGAAACCATTCCCACACCACCATCCTTTCTGGAGAATTCTCTTACTTCTCCTATGCCGGAAATAGATCCGCGTACTGAATAATTCTCTCCCGGTACAATATCGGAAATCGGGGTAAAATTTTCCTGGTACAAAATTTCAGCACCAGTTTTTTGGATAACACCATGGTTTCCGATCTGGATCTCAACTTCATCGTTGAAGTTATTCCGGCGGGCATAACCATTGATTATTTCTACGGAATCTCCAATACTCAAACTGTTGACGAGTTCTGCTTTCTCATCCCAGAGTGTAACCCGGATTTTATCGGTATCGTCTCCAACAAGAATGTTGCGAACTTTTCCCTCACCGCCGGATTTTTTAGAAAATGTGCGAATATCTGAAATCTGTAAAATAGCAGCACTGATGTTGATATCAGAATCATTTTCCTTTATGTCAGTTATTTTCATGGAAGCTAATGTAACTTGAATATCTTCATTGACTTCTTCCATTCCGCCATATTTTCCCACATTAATTTCCAGACCTGAATACCCTTCCTTGACATATCCACTGACTTTGTATGACTTCCCTGCTTCGATTGAGCCTGTAGCCATTTGATCTGCCAGTTCATCCCATAGGGTTACGCGTATTGAGCCGCTGTTGTCTGCAATAATCAGATTTCCAACTTTACCTGTAGTTCCGTCATTTCTGGAAAATTCGCGTGTATCAAAAAGAGAAACGATTTTGCCCATAATGTAAACATTGGAGCTGTTTTCATTGATATCAGCTATTTTTGTAGGTTCTTGGGTAGCATCTGTAACACCCAGATCACTTGCAACAAGCAGGGCAATTGTTTTCTTATCACATAGAGGTCCCATTTTATCCATTTTTTCATTTACCTTATTAAGGAACTCTTCCTCAGAAACTACGCTTGATAATTTCTCATAAATAGGGGCTATTTCATTGTCCATTAAAACACCTGAAAGAACAGATTATTGTTTATAATCGAGTTTTTTTAGGTGAGCAGTTTTGCAGGGAAGAAGATAAAGTTAACGAGGGGTAAAGATGAGTTTGTTGACAAGGTTCCGATAAGGTAATTAAGTATAAACACTCTGAATGTTAGCATGATTCGCAGGTGTCAGGAGCATGGTTATTTCCGGGGGGAAAATTGCCCGGAATGTGGTGAAAAGGGTCGTTATTTACTGGACGATGAAAGGGAACAACGGCTTGGTCGTTTTGTTTCCGGGGCTCTACGTCACTTTCCTGATGATCTGGGACTCCAGATGGACTTGCAGGGATGGATTGATCTTGACGGGTTTTGTGGTGTTATGAAAAAGCGCTATCCCTGGACAAGTGAAGATCGTTTAATTGGCCTGGTGGAATCTGATACCAAGAAAAGATATGAGATTGATGACCGATACATCAGAGCACGTTATGGTCACTCAGTTGACGTAGATCTGGACCATCCGATTTGCGATGCTGAGTTTTTATATTACGGAGTTAGTCAGGAAGAAGTTGAAATGGTTCTAGATCAGGGTATTTCTCCTATCAGGCAAACATATGTTCATCTGAGCACTTCCAAACAGAGGGCAAATGAAGCTGCCTCTGTTCATACGGATAACCCGATAATTTTGCAGGTAAATGCATTGGAAGCATCTGAAGAAGACATTGTTTTCATTTGTGCCAATGAGGATATTGCACTTGCAGAACATGTTCCTGCAGAGTTTATTTCCATTTCCCGGGAAGATGAGTAAATCGATAGATGAATACTTTAAACCCCCTACATTTCTCATGGAAAAGCATAGCTAATCTTCTTTTAGAAGAACCACAAGATTCTTAAGCACAAAAGATAATTAGGTATTGGTCATAGCGAATGACTATTTCTACATATTATCATAATCCCATTGGGTGTTAAGATCTAATGGGTTAAAAACCAACATAAATATTAGAATCATCATCGTTGGTTATCAAAAGGTAACCAATAATCATAAAGAAGCACAATTTCAGGTTTCATTGCCTCATAGAAGGTTTAATTTCAATTTACAGTCTTAACTTACATGTGCTGTACCTTTAACAGTACGATATTGCAAGTATACGAGTCAACAAAAGTTGGCTAAAATCAAGTGTACTTGTAATCTTCTATGGCTCCTGTAATCAGGGGAGATTCGCCAGACATTTCTTGGAGGAGAAATGTTACGGCAGAGCACAGGGGTACGCAAGACTACCGTGATTTTTGCAGCTTCTTCTCACCTCTAGCTTTGATTCTTTTATTTTGTTTGGTTACACAAGGAGAATTTATCATGCAAAGTAGTGATACAACAAAATACATTATTCATACCAAAGTTAATGCTGATGGAGTTATTGAGCGGCCTGACATAGTTGGCGCAATTTTTGGCCAGACAGAAGGTCTTCTCGGTTCTGACCTGGATTTAAGAGATTTGCAAAAAACAGGACGTATTGGTCGTATTGAAGTAGTAGTTAATACCAAAGGTGGAAAAACACGTGGAAACATCCACATTCCTTCAAGCCTTGACAGGATTGAAACTTCCATTCTGGCTGCTTCACTTGAAACCATTGATAGGGTAGGCCCCTGTACTGCAAAGATTGAAGTTAGTCAGGTAGAAGACGTTCGTGCAACCAAAAGGAAGCACATTGTCGAGAGAGCAAAATTCATTCTTACCGATATGTTTGATGAGAACCTTCCGGAATCTCAGGAAATTGCAGAAGAAGTCAGGCAGTCTGTCCGTATTGAAGAAATGCAATACTATGGAAAGAACAAGATTCCATGCGGACCCAATGTACTGGATTCCGATGCAATTGTTGTTGTGGAAGGGCGTGCTGATGTCCTGAATCTTCTGAGATATGGTATTAAGAATACTATCTGTGTAGGTGGGACCAACGTTCCTCCTGAAGTAGCAGAACTCACAAAGAAGAAAACAGTTACAGCTTTCACTGATGGTGACAGGGGTGGAAAACTCATAATTAAAGAACTTCTGCAGATTGCAGACATTGATTATGTTGCCCGTGCACCTGATGGTAAGAGTGTTGAAGATCTTGTCCAGCGTGAAATTGTAAGATCACTCAGGCAGAAAGTTCCTGTGGAACAGGTTGTTGATTCATACTCAATTGAAGGTGAAACTGAAACCAAAGAACCCGTACCAGCTAAAAAGGGAAGGGTTTCACGTGTTCCAAAACGCAAGGAAAGGGTCGCACCTGAAGTCTCCCGTCCAGCTTCAAAAGTAAAAATAGATGAACCAAAGGAGAGGAAGGAATCACGTCACAGGCCAGAAAGAAGAACCCAAACTCCTGTACGAAGATCCTATCCGCCGGAAGCAAGTCGCTTTAAGCAGCATTCTGATGATCTTAATGGAACGCTTGGAGCCAGACTTCTTGACAACGAAGATAAGATACTAAATGAAACTCCTGTAAGGGATCTTGTCAATGCACTTAAAAGCTCAGAAGAAAATATCAAAAGTGTGGTATTTGACGGTGTAATCACCCAAAGGATACTTGATATTGCTTCAAGCAGGGGAATAGAAAACCTTGTTGGTGTAAAAAGAGGCAACATAACAAAGAATCCTACTACAGTTAAAGTCTATACAGCACAAGGGGCATAATCCCCTTGTTTTTTTCTCAGTTTTAAATTCATTCTTCGGAGTCATATGATGAATAAAATGGCTTTCTTTTTAATGTTTGTTTTTTTAGTTCTTGCTTCTGGATGCTCGGATGTAGCGGATACTGTGGAAGAAGTAAACAATACTATCTCACAGACCAAAGAAGATCTGCAATTCCTTTCATGGATGAAAGATTCCATGCAGTTGATCAAAAACGACTATGCAAATGTAAGTGAATCACTATCATCTAAAGATGCAGAAAAGCTTTCAGAAGCTGCAATAGCTCTCAAAGAAGATAGCAAGGAAGCAAATTTCATAAGAAACACTTATACGCTCTCGCCTTCTGTCCAGAATGTCTCGAACAAATACGGTGTTTTTCTGGACAATTCCTATGAATTGGGAGCTACCCTGGAAGAAAATGCACCTCATTTGGAGATTCTTGATTTGAACTCTACTCTGGAAGAGGTAAATGAAGGGATTATGACGTGGGATCAGGTAAACTCACTTCTTCAGGAATAAGATCAAGGACGGGTTGTATTACTTCTGGTAATATTTACAGGGACATAAAATATATATACAATCCGGCCTACCAAGGGGCCTGTTGAGGAATACAGCACTAGTACCCCCCAAATCCCGATCGTGATTTAAGTACTGATCCTCCATAACTCATCCCCCATTATCCGTATTCCTCAACAACTCTTTTAGGTATATTTTCAGGATAATAAATTTTCAAGTTGGTTGAGTTTTGCTGCCAGTTTAATTTCCTGAGCAATCCGGCGCCCGGTTGAGAGATTTTCTTCGATCATATCTGAATATGGGGATCCGTTTGTGTAAAGATTGGTTCCTGCAACAATACGTGCGGAAATTTCGAAAACCTTGATTTCGAGCTGGTCGGTAAATACGGTTTCAAGGCAGAATGGACCAATCATTCCACCAAAACGTGAAAGTGATTCTTCGACAACCATTTCTCCCAGTGCAAAAATCTTTGGCAGCAATGATTCCCTTGCGACCAAAGGAACGTTTCCTGTCACAACATAGGTTGGGTAGACGCCAGCTTCTTCGAGTTCTCTGGGTGACCCGAGGCGGAAAATCTCGTCTGCGTTAGATTCTACTCTTCGATCCATGCTAAGCATTTCAAGTGTACCTTTGCTTAATTTGTAACCTTCAGTTTTAAGTGGAGAATAGAAATAGTGAAGGTAATAGCGGGTTCCTACAATGAATTCCTGAATGGTATATTTCTGACTTTTGTCAATGTTAGCAAGGAATTCCTCATGATTCTTCGCAACAAAAAATCCTCTTCCTCCCTTTGCACCATGATATTTTACCATAACCGGGCTATTGATGTCTTCTGGTTCGACAAGGCGGGGCATGTGAATACCAGCACTTTCAAGCCATTCCCTTTCTTTTACCCGATCTGATTCCCAGTCAAGTACTGCGCGGTTCCCAAATGTGGGTACTTCAAACTCAAGGAATTCGTCAGTTCCCATGTATTCAACAAAGGAACCATGGGGAATTACAATTGCATTTTTCTCCTGAAGCAGTGGGGCAATATCGACAATTTCTTCATAGCTGTCAACTACAATGAACTCGTCAGGCTTTGCTTTTGGGAAAGCATCGTAAAACCTCGGAGGCTTTCCGATACATATTCCGATGGTTTTGAAACCTTCTTTGCGTGCCCCATCAAAAATCTGGAGACTGGAGTGAGAACAGACTGTTGCAATAGAAAGTTCATCGGTATTATACGAATTAAGAATGTCAGCTATTTGCCGCTTTGTGATCATGATATTGCCTCAAAAGTTATAACAAATTGTTTAATCTGCTATTTATACTTACTCTAAAATCGGGTAAATTAAGACTTCAAACCAATTCGCACATTACGGCATATTTATTACGTTTCTTTAAGCTATTCCCTTTTATGGAAAAAGAAAAACCAAGAGACAATACTGAAAAGGTATTGATTCTTCCGCTAAGCGAGGAATCGCGTCATATCACCCAGACACTTTCTAATGAGAAAGCCCTGAAGATACTGGAATTACTCGCCCAGGAAGCCATGTCTGCGACTGCGATAGCAGATTCACTTGACCTTCCTCTGACAACCATCAAATACAATATTGACGGTCTTATGGAAGCGGATCTCATACAGGTAAAGGACACCAAATGGAGCCGGAAGGGCCGAGAGATTAAAATTTACGAACCTGTCCAGAAAATGATCGTTGTTATGCCCGGTGCCAAACGTACAGACAAATCCAGTGTCTTGGATATGCTGAAAAAATACCTTGCTCTTGGTGCAGGAGCAATCTTTGCAGCAGTCGGCATTGAGTCGCTATCTGGCTTTTCTGCTGAACCGCCGATGATGGCTTCCGAAATGCGTTTGATGGACGAAGCTATTCCAGAAGCGGCTTTCATGGCAAATGAGAGTGATATGGGTACGGTTGCTGATATGGTAGTCGCAGAGGATTATAACATGACGATGGATTTTCCTGTAATGGAAGAGGGGATGTTTGAAGAATCCATGATCATTGAGGAAAATATCACTTCTATGCCAATGGCTGATTCAGTTGCAGACAACGGGATACAATTTGCCCCGGATCTTTTTTCTCATGTAAGTGTCTGGTTTTTGATCGGATGTTTGTCTGTATTGACCATATTGGCGGTGTGGGAAATATATAAGAGGAAAAAGCGTGTAGATGGGCAGAAGTGAATGCTCATGAGAGTCGCTCTCAAAATTGCTTATATTGGTTCTGCGTACCACGGGCTTCAGGCTCAGCCTAATGTTCCCACAGTAGAAGGAAAGCTGTTTGAAGCTCTTCAGGAACTTGAAATCATTGAAGATCCGTCTTCTGCTAAATATATTAGTTCGGGACGTACGGATTCCGGGGTAAATGCTATGGGGCAGGTAATAGCATTTGATACGGATAAACCAAATCTTGCTATTCCTCGGGTTGTAAATTCCAAACTTCCTAATGACATTTGGGTATGGGCTCATGCGGAAGTCCCGGCTGATTTCCATCCGCGGCACTATGCAAGAAACAGGACATATCGTTATATTGTTCCGGTAGAGGATCATGATATTTCTCTCATAAGATCTGCGTCACGCATCCTATTGGGTTCACATGATTTTGCAAACTTTTGCGTAGCTGAGGACGGAAGAAGCACCATGCGGACAATCAAAAAAATAGATGTTCGTCTCGCGGGGAATCTCCTAAAAATCGATGTTGAAGCCAATAGCTTCCTCTGGAAAATGGTGCGTAAGATAGTAGCTGCCTTGATGTTAGTTGGGAGCGGTGCCAGGGATATGGAGTGGCTTGAACAAATGCTACAACCTGAATTTTATGAAGAAGGACTGGAACCTTCATCCCCGTATGGAGTTATTCTTATGGATGTCAATTATGGCAAATCGGTTGAATGGACAACGGATGGTTACGCTATCAAACGGTCTGGTGAAAAAATTCAAGAATATCTTCGGTATCACATGGTAATGGCAGAAGTGATGGAACAATTCATTCCGAAAGAGCAACAAGAGTAACAAAATCATTTTTGGAGCACTATGATATTACGGGTCAAGCTCCTATGTACTCTCTGCTGATATTCTGAAAGAACTTCGAATCCTGCCTTCTGTGCAATTTCAGCAGCCGGAATTTCTGAGACAATTACAGCTTTCTTTCCTTGTTTGAGTACCCTGAACATTTCCTTGAATGATTCGCGGTATAATTTTTCCAGAGATTCTGCTTTTATCATTGCAGATCGCCCGTAAGGTGGATCTGTGACAATGGCGTCAAATGAATTATCTACGAAAGGAAGGCTGGATGCATCACCCTGTACAAGCGAAGAATCAGAATTAAACCAGTCAAGGTTGAGTTTTGCGCCATGAACTATGTTAGAGCGGAATTCAACACCCATAACCTGGACTCCTAGCAATCCTGCTTCTGTAAGTATGCCGGCAGTTCCACAGAAGGGATCAAGCAACTTCATTCCTGATTTTATATTGGTCAGGTTAACAATTGATCGGCCGGTAATAGGCATCAGGACACCCGGATAAAAGAAAGGTTTCTTGTGGGGAGCACGGTCATGGAAAGCTTTCCTGTCAACAGAAGCAATAATTGAACCTAATATTGCTTTCTCACTCATTACAATTCTAAATGTAATCTCCGGGTTTTTCAGATCTGCCCGGAAATCTTTATCGTAAATAGCGCCACCTACACTTCCTTCCAATTTAGAGCAATTGATGTCGGTATTGTGTTTTACCCTGCGTGCACGGACCACAAAGGTTTGTCCGGGATTAATGTGAGTTGAAATATCACTTTCATCGGCAGCTCTGCGTATAGAGTCTGGATCGTTTTCAGTTACAGCGATAACTTTCAGGATATGATGGCACATTGCAATCCTGTCAGCAATGGCTTTGAGAGCTGTTTCTATTGTGGTTTCTTCACCGGCAATATCTACTACCACACAATGGTCAAATAGTCTGTGACACTCCGCATGGATACCCTCAGTCTCCAAACAGGCAAATACCTCGGCTGCAGCAATCTCTTCGTGATCGCCTGAAAGTTCAAAAGCGTAAAACATGTTATTTTTAGTACATTAGCTCAAGGGCTTCCCTTCCGGTCATTCCCGTTTTGATTCCAAGTTTTTGTGCAACTTCACTTATTGCTTTTAGTGGAGCTTCCAAAATATCATTGAAGGTGCTTACTCCGCTTACAACGGCTGCAACATCACCGAGCTTGTTAGCAGTATCGATATTCAGGTATCCGCACATGACAAAGCCCTTGTCTGCTTTGATGACCAGCAGGGATGCGCTTTGCATTTCCCATTGGAGGCCAATTGCGGTTTTATTTCCAATATCGATTTGTTCAATGATCACTTGTTCCACCGTTTCAGATTGTGAACTTTCGCTCTATCTATGCTGTCGACAAGTACTGTTTTTCTATGTTTTTCTTGTTAAAAGAGCTATCTAAAGCAAAATGTATTGCAACCACTGTACTACAAAAACATTCTCTTTTTCAAGCAGTCGTTATCTCGCATCCATCTTCGGTGACCATCAAAGTGTGTTCAGCCTGGGAAACAAGCCCTCCACCTACTTCCTTAAGAACCGAGTAAGAAGTAATCAAGCCTGCCCTTTCAAGTTGCATGAGAGATAGGTCAAGTTTGGGAGAAGTGAGCCATCGTTTCGCAAATGGAAGTGTCTTGTAATCCTGCAATTCCTTCAGTAATTTCCGGGCTGCAGGCATACGTATCGGTTTGTTTTGGACGATCTGGAATATCTCAGTAAGCGTTCCTTCGGAAATTTTGCCGGTACCGTTTGTGGCAAACGGTTCTATCGCAATCATCTGGCCCTGTTCCAATTCAACTCCATTTCCCACATGCCTGTTAGGAATGCTTGGGGGAGTGTGGGCAAGATAACGTGCAACTCCATGACCAGTGAGATTGGTAATAGGTTTGAATCCGTATCCACGAATTGTATCTTCAATAACAGCACCAATTTCTGCAGTATTAACTCCTGCTTTTACGGTTTCAATAGCTGCTGCAAGGGCCTCTTCTGAAGCTTTCACAAGATCAGGGTTTCCGGAGAGATCAACTGTAACAGCTGAGTCTGCAATATAGCCATCCATATGGACCCCAATATCCATTTTCACCATATCTTTCTCGAAAACATCTTCATCCCCGGCTATTGGTGTAGCATGAGCAGCTTCATCATTACGTGAAATATTGCAAGGGAAAGCCGGTTTTCCACCAAGCTCAATAGTTCTTTGCTCAACAAACTCCGCAACGTCAAGCAAACGGGCACCAACTTTGATTTTCTCTTTTGCTTCTTTCCTTACAGCGGAAAGGATTTCACCTGCGGTCAGGTAATTAACGAGAATTTCTTCTACTTCCTGAAATTTGTCTGCCATTATTCAACACCTATCGACTTTTAGAAAGATGTTATACTACAAATTCCTTTGGAAAACTTGTGAGGTTTTCATATCCGTCTTCTGTTACAACAACCATGTCCTCAAGCCTTATTCCACCAACATCTGGATAGTATAGGCCAGGTTCTATTGTAATAACGTTTCCTGCTTCAAGTACAACATCAAGAGTGCTAACAGCAGGCAACTCATGAATTTCAATGCCTACTCCGTGACCGGTAGAATGAATAAATCCTTCAATTGCACCAACGTCATACCCTTGGTTTTTAAATTCATTGCAAACAGCAGAATGAACTTCACTTGCCAGCACTCCGGCCTTCAGGACTGCAAAGGCAGCGTCCTGAGCAGCTTTCACAGCCTCGTACATATTGGCAAGTTTGTCACTAGCCTCTCCTTTCAAAACAGTCCGTGTCATGTCTGCATGGTATCTGTGTATTTTGTGTCGTGGAAAAATATCAATTACAATAGGTTCATTTGCACTAAGCTTACCTTCTCCAGACCAGTGGGGATTTGCAGACCCCATCCCACAGGCAACAATTGTACTATCTGCTTCACAACCATACTCCAGAAGCGACTGCTCTATTACGTATCTCACATTTTCAGAAGTTAAGGCCTTGTCTTCACTGTAAAGGATGCCATCCCTCACTTCGGCTTTTCGGATAGTTTCAACAGCATTTTCCATGGCCTTTTCACAGGTCATTTGCACTCCGCGAATCAGTGCAACTTCCTCTTTTGCCTTCACAGCTCTTATTGTTTTGAAAGGGCTTTTGATGCCGACTATGGAGAATCCATTTTCCTTGAGAATTTGTGCCGTATAGTAAGGAAAATCGTATGGTACACAAATCGTCCGCACTCCTTCTTTCTGGAGTATTTGACCTACACATTCCGCATATGCGCGTGCAGAATCTCCGGTTTCTTTCATCTTTTCGTGGAAATTGCACCCTTCCAGTGTAACAACATTTGGTATCCGGGATTCATTTTTAGCTCTTCCGAGCTCCATATTGGACACAAGCAGTATTTCTTTTGCTTCATTTGTTTGTATGTAGGAAAATTGATCAGAAGCCAGAAACTCAGTGATATAATAGAGATCTGCATCATTGGAATTGCCGATGATCAGGTAGGCTTCTGCCTTCTCTCTCGAAAGAGTATCAAGAATATTTGTTGTTTTGTTAAAATAAGACATGTATTTGCTTTTGTCCTGCTGGTACATAAGTTTAGCAGGAGCAATAGTCAGGAAATATTGGAACTATATGTGGGTGGGGGTTATAGCCCCCGATTGTATCCATGGCCGGAATAAATACGGTATATCCGATTCCTGTATACCTTTCCGTCACCATCCATAACTGCTGAAAAAGCAATTGCTGGATCAGATTTCCCTACCTCTTGCGTGTATAATAGCACTTTATCTTTCATTTGTTTCTCCCCAAAGAGTTGTTCAAAAGGAATAGCTCCTTTTGGAATGCTTTGTTTGAAGAGGTACTTATAGCAAACAAATTGGATAATGGACGTTAGTTGAGGGGGTTACATAGCTGAGCAGATTTCATCTCTTTGATGATTGCTGAATCAAGGGCTGTATCCAAATGTTTAAGATAAATTGTGGTTTATTTGAAACAGATAATTTCATTTCATATCACAAAGGAGTTGAACACATAAAATCAATCATACTTGCTGGTGGATCGGGAACAAGATTGTGGCCTCTAAGCAGGCAGGAGTATCCAAAACAGTTCTTGAAATTCGGGAGTACATCTCTTTTTCAGGACACATTTTTAAGATGCCTGAAGATTTCAGGTGTTTCCGAAATCTTTGTGGTAACTAGCAAGTCCCAGAAATTTCTTGTGAAAGGACAAATTCAGGAACTTGGCTATGATCTTCCTGAACAACATCTGCTTATTGAACCTGAAGGCAAGAACACCCTTCCTGCAATTTGTTACGGGATGAAAGTTATTGAACAGACATATGGGAAAAGCACGGTAGGCATTTTTTCGGCAGATCATCTTCTTGATGAAGAAGCTATGAATATAATTGAACAATCCACAAGTCTGGCAAAGGAATACCTGATAACGTTTGGTGTTTCTCCCATCTCACCAAATACCGGTTATGGCTATATTGATTCGGGAGAACCAGTGGGAATCGGTTTTAAGGTGCGGGAATTCAAGGAAAAACCAGAACTTGAAACTGCAAAAAAGTATGTCAAATCTGGATTCCTATGGAACAGCGGGATGTTCGTATTTGATACGGACCTGTTTTTTGAAGAATTGAATAAATTTGATCCCTCGTTGCTGAGTAAATTTGATGAAATAGATTTCCATTCAGAAGAATCCATAAACTCTATATATCCTTCTCTTTCTTCGACTTCAGTTGATTATGGTATAATGGAGCGCTCATCAAAGGTAGCAGTTGTGAGGCTGGATTACAAGTGGAATGATCTTGGCAACTTTGGAGCACTATATGATGAATTTGAAAAGGATTCTAATGGCAACGTCATGGATGAAACAGAAGGCGTTCTGATCAAGTCTTCGGGTAATTTCATTCACTCCAGACCTGACAAACTTGTCTGTTTGATAGATACTGAAGACATGGTAGTTGTTGATACGCCTGATGCTCTGTTGGTTTGTCCCAGAGAAAGTAGTGGCAAGGTTCGGGAAATTGTGCAGCAACTAAATGAACAAAAAGATGAGCGTGCAGCTATTCATCAAACAGTTTATCGTCCGTGGGGAACGTATACCTTAATGGAGACAGCCCCAACTCACAAAATCAAGAACATAATTGTTCTTCCTGAAAAAACCCTTAGTTTACAATTACATCACCACAGAAGTGAGCATTGGGTTGTTGTAACTGGAATGGCTTGTGTACAGGTTGAAAGAAAACGATTTTATCTCAGGCAGGGTGAAAGTACTTTCATAAAAGCGGGTATGAAGCACCGTCTTTCAAATCCTGGAAAGATTCCACTTGAAATAATTGAGGTGCAGCTTGGGGAACGTGTGGATGAAGACGATATTGTTCGCTTTGATGATGAGTATGGGCGAAAATAACTTTTTGATGAATTGATTTAGGTTTGGTATAAATGGATGTCAAAAAAGCAGTAATCCCAGCTGCAGGGCTAGGTACCAGATTTTTGCCAGTAACCAAAGCAATGCCCAAAGAAATGCTTCCAATAATCGACAAACCTGTGATCCATTATGTTGTGGAAGAAGCAATTTCGTCGGGGATTGATGATATTATTTTTGTAACGGGTCGAAGTAAGCGATCAATTGAAGATTATTTTGACGAGTCACCTGAATTGGAGATGCATCTGAAAGAAAAAGGTAAGGATGAATTGCTTGAGATGGTTCAGGAAATATCTTCAATGGTTGATATACATTACATTCGTCAAAAAGAACCTCGTGGATTAGGAGATGCTATTCGAACTGCACGAAAGCATATCAGTGGGGAACCATTTGCTGTTCTCCTTGGGGATGATATAATAGTGAATGATAAGCCGTGTACAAAACAGCTTATTGAAGTATACAAGAAGTACGGCAGGTCTACAATTGCTGTTGAAGAAGTCCCTCCCACAAAGGTTAGCAACTATGGAATAATAAAGGGAAATCGGATTGAAGATTCTCTATACAGTCTTGAAGACATTGTGGAAAAGCCTTCAATTGAGAAAGCTCCTTCAAATATTGGAGCAGTTGGGCGCTATGTCTTTACTCCGGAAATATTTGATTGTATCAATTTTACTGAAAAGGGTGTTGATGGTGAAATACAGCTAACTGATGCAATAAAAATGTTGAAAAAATCTCAGAATGTATATGCTTATAGGTTTGATGGAAAGCGTTATGACACAGGGGACAAAGTGGAATACGTTAAAGCGGTGGTGGATTTTGCATTGAAGGATATAGGTATACAAAAACAATTTTCTGAATATTTACACAATATGATTAAATGCGATTTAGTGGAGATAAATCAATGAAAGTAATAATTCCCGCAGCAGGCAAAGGTACAAGGCTTTTCCCTCATACGCATACAAAACCAAAACCGATGGTTTACATTGCAGGCAAACCCATCATTGGTCACATTCTTGATAGGCTTATTGACCTCAATCCAGAAGAAGTCATATTAGTAGTTGGCTATCTGAAAGAAAATTTGATTTCTTATGTGGATAAACATTATCAAGGAACTTTTAAAATAAGGTATGTTGAGCAACAGGAGAGATTAGGTTTAGGTCACTCGATACATATTGCTCGTGAATTTATTGGTGATTCTGAATTCATGATTGCTCTTGGGGATATGATATTTAAAAAAGGGTATTTTGATTTTCACCAAAGGCTTATTGCAAATGGTCATTGTTCAGCATCAATAGGGGTTAAGGAAGTAAGTGAACCTGAAAAATATGGCATTGCAGAAGTAGATTCGAATTCAAATGTAACAAAATTAGAAGAAAAACCGGCACATCCATCTTCTAATCTTGGGATCGCGGGTGTCTACTTTATTAATGATTCCAAATCATTTTTTAGTACATTGGATTGGCTGATCAATAGCAAGATAAAGACACGTGGGGAGTACCAGCTAACGGATGTGTTTCAGAAAATGGTCGAGGATGGAATGTCTGTAAAAACATTTGAAGTGTCCAGTTGGTATGATTGTGGGCACTCACAGTCCTTACTTGAAACGAATCAAGTCTTGCTGAGTGAATCTCTTGGGAGCACAAAATCTGCTGTTGGAAATGGTGTAGTAAAAGATTCTGTTATAGTAAATCCTGTTTCATTCGGTGATGATGTAAAAATCGTAAACTCTGTCATAGGACCATACATTTCAATTGCAGATGGAACTGAAATAGAGGATTCTATTATTTCAAATAGTGTAATTGGTTCAAAAACATCTATATCAAATGCTACCATTGATAAATCAATAATAGGAGATGGTGCGAGTTTGAAAGGGAAGCGATATTCATTAAATCTTGGTGATTCATCATCAATAGAATTTTGAGGAAATATTATGAGAGCAATAGTTACTGGAGGCGCTGGGTTTTTAGGATCCCATCTTTGTGATTTGTTAGTAGAGAAAAATTTTCAGGTTGTTTGTATTGATAATTTGGTAACTGGGAAACTGAATAACATTGAACACATAAAATCAGATAATTTTACTTATCTGAGACATGATATCACTAAATCCATTTATTTTGGGGATAAAATCGATTATATATTTCATCTTGCAAGTCCTGCATCTCCTGTAGATTATTCTGAATTGCCGATCCAAACTCTCAAAGTGGGAGCCCTTGGTACTTACAATATGCTCGGTCTTGCGAAAGAGCATGGGGCGCGTATGTTGCTTGCTTCCACATCAGAAACATATGGCGATCCTCTGGTGAATCCACAGCCTGAAAGTTATTGGGGAAATGTAAACCCAATAGGCCCACGGGGAGTCTACGATGAGGCTAAAAGGTATGCTGAAGCGATCACTATGGCTTACCATCGTTATCATAGTTTAGACACAAGAATTGTGCGTATATTCAATACCTTTGGACCACGTATGCGTGTCAATGACGGTAGAGTTGTACCAAATTTCATCACCCAGGCTCTCAAGGGTGAGCCACTTACGGTTTACGGTGATGGCTCACAAACAAGATCTTTTTGCTATGTTTCCGATCTTATCGAGGGAATATACAGATTGATGATGTCTGATTATACGGAACCCGTTAATATTGGAAACCCAGCCGAAATGACTATTTTGGAATTTGCAAAAGAAGTAATAAATAAAATCGGTTCAAATTCAGAGATAGTATTTAAACCTCTTCCAACAGATGATCCAAAAGTAAGAATGCCTAATATTAGTAAAGCTAGGAATATTTTAGATTGGGAGCCCAAGGTCAGTTTACAAGAAGGCTTGGATCTGACTCTTGATTATTTCAAAAATCGTGCATAAATCTAAAAATAGCTGTCGTTAGGTTACAAATATTTGAATTGTGAGTTGTTGTATATGGAAAAGACTGCTTTAATAACTGGGGTTACAGGTCAGGATGGGGCATACCTGGCAGAATTCTTGCTGGACAAAGGATATATCGTGCATGGGATTAAACGAAGATCATCTTCATTTAATACGGCTCGAATTGATCATCTCTACAAAGATCCCCATGAGAGGAATGTAAATTTCTTTATGCACTACGGTGACTTAACCGATTCAACAAACTTGATACGTATTATTCAGGAAACGCAACCAGATGAAATTTATAATCTGGCTGCTCAGAGTCATGTTCAGGTATCCTTTGAAACTCCAGAGTATACTGCAAATTCAGATGCATTGGGTTCTTTAAGGATACTTGAAGCAATAAGAATTCTGGGTCTTGACAAGAAAACCAAGTTCTATCAGGCTTCAACAAGTGAATTATACGGATTGGTTCAGGAAATTCCCCAAAAAGAAACTACTCCGTTTTATCCCCGAAGTCCTTATGCTGCAGCAAAGCTCTATGCTTATTGGATCACGATTAATTATCGGGAAGCATATGGTATTTTTGCATGCAATGGTATTTTATTTAACCATGAATCCCCGATACGTGGCGAAACTTTTGTCACAAGAAAAATCACAATGGCGGTTGCAAGCATCAAGAATGGAAACCAAGAGAAACTTTATCTGGGCAATCTTGATGCAAAGCGTGATTGGGGATTTGCAGGTGACTATGTGGAAGCAATGTGGTTAATGCTCCAGCAGGATGAACCTGATGATTTTGTGATTGCAACCGGAGAAACACATTCGGTGAGGGAATTTGTGGAACTTGCTTTCAAAGAAGTCGGGATTATTATTGAATGGCAGGGTGAAGGTGTGGATGAAGTCGGGATAGATAGCGAGACTGGAAATATTTTGATTGAGATTGATCCACGTTATTACAGGCCAACCGAGGTGGAGATTTTGATTGGTGATCCGGCAAAAGCTAAAAACAAATTGGGTTGGCAGTCAAAAGTTGGATTGAATGAATTGGTTAAGATAATGGTTGCTGGAGATTTGGAAAAACGGTAATGATTATTGAATTCTTGTGCTTTATGGACAAATCACAAAATCATGCATATGATTGACGCAATAATCTCCAAGATTCTAAATGTTGAAGAGATACAGAGACAAAGCATTATCTCTTTTTTTGGGCAGATCGCACTCACAATAGTTGGTTTTTTGAGTACAATATATTTTGC
>CAZHNA010000012.1:0-20938 GCA_964532775.1 uncultured Methanosarcinales archaeon | reverse complement strand
GATTGCATCAAGTTTTCAAATGATTTCGGACCCGAACATCTTGAGATTATAACTTCTGATGATGACAGTGTTCTGGAAGAAATAAACAATGCAGGCTCAATATTCATTGGAAGATATTCGCCGGTTTCAACAGGTGACTATGCGTCCGGAACAAATCACGTACTTCCAACTTCAGGATACACACGAATATATTCTGGGCTTAACGTCCAACATTTTCTCAAATATTCAACCATACAAAAGCTCAGTGAGAGGGGTTTGGATGGATTCAAAGATACAATTGTAACAATTGCTGAGAAGGAAGGCCTGTCTGCCCATGCCGAAGCTGTAAGAATACGCTTTAAATAAATCTACTTTTAAAAATAGCAGATGACTAAATAGATAATTATTTAATCTGTGAATATTATATTTATTTAATAAGTTGTGGGTACTATACAACTTCAAGAGGGAGTACTATGAAAATAAGAGTCGTTAGCAAACGCGATGAAATCGAAGAACTCGACCTAGGGGAAAGAGTTATTCACCTTGCGTTCAGGCCTTCAAACAAAGACATTTTCAGTCTTGTGAAACGGTGTAAAGATGCAGAAGTCATACAGATACCGACTTCATACCGTAAAACCGTTTCAAAGTCAATCGAAATGTTCCTTGAAATGCAAGGAGTCGAACTTATTGAAGGAGATGTTTGGGGACATCGAAAGGACATAAATGAATATTACACAATCTCACCTTCAGTTACAGAGAAAATCAAAGATCTCAGGGCTTCTGGGATGAACAATGAAGAAATTGCAACGAAACTTGCAAAAGAAGGTAAACTTAACAAGGAAATGTTGATGTATATCCTTAACAAGGATTAAATTGGTTTACCTCTCCTTTTTTCTTTTATTTGAATTGCATATAACCTTTTAAACTATCAGTTCGTTACATTCTCCAGCAACCTCCGAGGATTATTATGAACAGCGTTTATGGAAAGGTGTATCTTGTTGGATCAGGACCAGGCGACCCTGAGTTACTCACCCTGAAAGCCCGGAAGCTTATCGATAATGCCGAGGTAATAGTTTATGATCAACTTCCTGGCAAAGCGATTCTAGATAGCATGCCAGAAAAAGCTGAAAAGATTGATGCAGGAAAATTTGCAGGCGATCATAGATTAACCCAGACTGAAATAAACGAGTTGTTGGTTGCAAAAGCCAAAGAAGGCAAGGACATAGTACGTTTGAAAGGTGGAGACCCATATCTTTTCGGACGTGGCGGTGAAGAGGCTGAAGTTCTTGTAAATGAAGGAATCGGATTCGAAGTTATACCCGGCATATCCGCTGCAGTTGCAGTCCCTGCATATGCAGGAATCCCTGTAACACACAGGGAACATGCATCAATGGTTACATTCCTGACCGGACACGAAGATCCTACCAAGGAAGAAACAGGTCTTGACTGGGGATATCTTGCAAGCTCCCCTGGCACCCTTGTGATATTCATGGGCGTCAAAATGCTTCGCAGAAATATGGAAGAATTACTTAAAAACGGCAAAAATGCGGATACTCCAGTGGCTCTTATTGAGAGGGGAACACGCCCAGATCAAAGAGTGACCGTGGGCACAATTTCAGATATTGCTGACATTGCGGAAAAAGTAGGAGTTAAAGCACCTGCAATTACCGTAGTTGGTGATGTAGTCAGTGTGCACGAAATACTGGGTACACAGAATATATGAGTCTGTGAATATGGAAACTGAAACTCCAACCATTGCTATAATGAGACCTGAGGAATACCTGCCTTCATCAAAGGAATTGGCAGAATCCATGGGATTTAGTGTAATCGAAGCCCCGATGATTAAATTAGAAGCTATTCGGGACAAGATGTTCGATACTGTATTAGAGCATATTTTATCAGGCAAATCTGATTATGTGATTTTCACAAGTGCAAACGGAATTGAACACACGCTTAGTAAACCCAGTGTTGATAGGGATAAGCTAATTGAAGCACTTAACAATACCAATGTGGTTGCAATCGGCCCTACCACCAAAAAAAGACTTATGGATATTGGCATTGAAGTCATGGGAATGCCCGGAGTTTATAGCTCAGAGGGACTTGTAGAATACCTATGCCCTCATGTAAAAGGAAAAACTGTAGATGTGGCACGAAGTGCATATGGATCTACTCTTTTGATATTAGGGCTTGAGAAATGTGATGCTTTAGTCTATGAGACACAGGTTTACACACTTGTACGCCCTGAAGGAGAAAAACAGAAAAACCTGATGGAGAAAGTCCTTGACGAGAAAATCTCGGTCTTTGCGTTCACCAGTTCCATGATGGTGCGAAATTTCTTTGAACTTGCTAAATCCATGGATAAACTTGAGACGGTTAAAGATATCCTGAATGCTTCTATTGTTTCTGCAATTGGGGGACCTACTGCAGCAACTTTGGAAGAGTATGGTATCAAACCAGCTATTCAGCCTGGAAAGTACACCTTTGAGGAAATGCTTTCCACAATAAAAAAGGAATGTTTTTAAAACAAATTTGGAGATTTGCTGATGATAGGCATATCAAAACTCTATTGCGCAACCGTTGAACCGTCCGATGCCCTGAGATATGGAAGGGAATCTAAAAAACTACCCTCACACCTATTGCAATTTTCAAAGGATAAAAAACCAGTAGTTGTTTGGAACATAACCCGTAGGTGTAACCTTAAATGTGTGCATTGTTATGCCCATGCAGAAGACAAGGATTTTCCAAATGAGCTTAACACCAAAGAAGGAAAAGAACTCATTGATGACTTGGCGGAATATGGAAGCCCTGTAATGCTCTTCTCCGGGGGAGAACCACTGATACGCAAAGATCTTCCCGAACTTGCAGAATATGCTGTTTCAAAAGGCATGCGTGCAGTTATCTCGACCAACGGGACTTTGATTAATGCCAAAATGGCAAAAAAACTCAAAGAAATCGGGCTTTCCTACGTGGGTATCTCAATTGACGGTACTGAAAAAACAAATGATAAATTCCGTGGTGTGGAAGGATCCTTCAAAAAAGCTATGGAAGGCGTTCACCATTGTATGGAAGCTGGAATCAAAGTTGGCTTGAGGTTTACAATTAACAAAAGCAACTTCAAGGAAATTCCTGCAATATTTGATCTTCTTGAAGAGGAAAAAATACCCCGAATCTGTTTCTACCATCTGGTATATGCTGGTCGGGGAACGAATCTCGTTAAGGAAGACCTGACACATGAAGAGAGCCGGGAAACTCTGGATCTCATTATGCAGAGAACACGCCAGCTTCATGAGAAAGGAATGGCTGCAGAAGTTCTTACCGTAGATAATCATTGTGATGGCCCATACATTTACATGAAACTGCTGGAAGAAGATCCTGAAAGAGCAGCTGAGGTATTTGAGCTATTGGAGATGAACGGCGGCAACTCTACCGGAATAGGTATCGGTTGCGTATCATGGGACGGAGAGGTGTACCCGGATCAATTCTGGAGACATTCTACACTTGGCAATGTCAGGGAACGTAAATTCAGCGATATCTGGACAGATGTAAATAATGAATTACTTGCTGGCCTTAAGGACCGAAAACCTTTGCTCAAAGAACATGCTGACAGATGTGGACAGTGCAAATGGCTGGACACATGCAACGGAAACTTCAGAGTAAGGGCAGAAGCAGTGTACGGCAACGTCTGGGCTAACGATCCGGCATGTTATCTAACTGATAAGGAAATTGGGCTGGAATAAAAGCCCTACTTTACTTTTTTGAAGTATTAATTCCTAAAAAGTAGTATGGTGTGCAGTGCCGGGTTATTCCGGAAAAAATACTGCCAAAGGCGATAAATGCTGCAATCCAGTTCCACGGAGATGTTTCTATTAGATCCATAGCTAGAGCAATGAGCAAAGCCGGCCCAATAATTGCTCGCAGGAACAGATCGTAACCGCCCACATTTTCTACCAGAAGGACCTCATCGAGTTTCATAATTGAACCAAAAAATGTTATAATCTGCCCGGATTAAAAAAAACCAAGGCAGAAATAGATTTCTTATTTAAAAGCCAAGCTTTTCCATTTGTTTAAGCACAACACTGCTAAAATCAGTGAAATTCTGAATTCCACCAGTCCAGGCAGCAATCATCATTGCATCAAGGATTTCAGTACGGGTTGCATCAAATTTCCTGAGCCTTTCCAAAATCTTGACTGCACTTTCTGAGTTATTGTTAGCACATGCAATGGTGAAAACAAGAAGATGTTTTTCTTTCAGTGAAAGACCATCTTCGTGCTCAGCCCAAACAGCTTTATAAAATCCAGCAAGTGCTTCCCCGAAATCGTCATCCATGCTTTTTGCATTTCTGATAGATAGAGGCATGAATCCTTTTACCTGTTTCACTT
This sequence comes from uncultured Methanosarcinales archaeon, assembly GCA_964532775.1. GTDB lineage: Archaea > Halobacteriota > Methanosarcinia > Methanosarcinales > Methanosarcinaceae > Methanohalophilus. The sequence continues at coordinate 16,579 of CAZHNA010000012.1, read as the reverse complement.
CATTTGAAATTGATTCCATACATCCTCCTATTCATTTAAATTTCAACTACGTTTTGCCAGAGGCCATGTACGTTGCAGTATGAAATTGCACAGAATGCCTTGAAATCTGCAACATTAACTTTGAAGCGTGCAAGAGGAGCAGTGTAAGAGGGGGCGAATTCGGCACGACCCAGATCAATTACCTGACCATCCTGCTTCACACCGTAGAGTTCAAGCCATGCAATGTGGTGCTCAACTGTATTTGGATGAGCAACTTCCTTACCCACAATTACAGACACAAGGTCTTCAACATCAGAACCGTGTGATTTGTTTATTTCGATTTCCGGCACATGCTTCTCATTACCTTCGGAAGCTTTTCCTTTCAATAAGTCACCAATTTCCATTTCTAAGACTCCTTTATTAATTTTCAGCCAGTTGTAGGTGGCACAAACACACGTGCACCAAGTTCTTTATCAATCATGAAAAGACCGTTGCCATCCTCGCCAGCAAGTTTTAACTTACCGATTATTTCATTATCGTTACTTTCTTCCTCTATCTGCTCAGTTATGAACCATTGTAAGAAAATACCGGTAGCATAGTCTTTTTCTTTGTTTGCGAGGGTCACTAGATCATTTATTGATTTAGTTATAAACTGCTCATGGGCAAGGGTTTTCCCAAACATGTCAAGGGCATTGCCAAATTCCACTGGCGGCTGTTCTATGCCCAGAAGTTCAATCTTTGCGCCCTGATCTTTCAGGTAGTTGTAAATGCGCATTGCATGAGTCATTTCTTCCTGATACTGCACCATAAACCAGTTGGCAAAACCATCAAGTCCTGTATAGGTGCTGTGGGCTGACATTGCCATGTAAAGATACGCAGAATACATTTCTTTGTTGATTTGGCCATTCAACGCGTCGGTCATTTTCTCGCTTAACATAATTTCCTCCTGTAGGAATTTCATATCTGACCGGGATAACGGATAGCCAATGCTATCATATTATTCCGATCACACACTCCCATAACCCAAAATAATTGTGGGAGATTAGTATAAATTACTATCGTTATGTTGATGAAAACTGTGACATTACAACCGTTCTGTTGCTTGTTTTAAAAAACAGTTTAAGGAAGGACAGGAACATTTACATTCCAAATTAACCTATAAGTTACTCAGGATTTTACGGCAATGATAATATGAATATAATTGAAAAGCAAGTTCTCAAAAGGATAAAGCCTTCAGATGAGGAAAACATCAGGCTTGAAAAAACTGCTTCCTATATCATGAAAAGAGCAGAAGAGCTTGCGGTTGAAAATGATATTCCCGGAGTTGAGCTTCAACTAGTAGGTTCTGCCGCAAGAGGGACCTGGATTTCCGGCACCCATGATCTGGATATTTTCATTTCTTTTGATCCTGCACTTCCAAGAGAGAAACTCGAAGAATACGGTCTTTTGATAGGGAGACAGCTTGCCAAAGAAGCTGAAAGCTGGGAAGAAGGATATGCAGAACATCCATATACAAAACTTAGGTTTTCAGGGTTCGATGTTGATATTGTTCCATGCTACAGGGTGAAAATTGCAGAAAACATCATATCCGCTGTTGACAGGACGCCTTTCCACAATATTTTTGTTCAAGAGCACATTGCCGGATTGGAAAGCGAAGTACTTCTCCTGAAACAGTTCATGAAAGCTGGTGGAGTATATGGATCAGAGCTTAGAACCGGCGGATTTTCAGGATATCTGACAGAATTGCTGGTTATAACTTACGGGTCTTTTGAAGAAGTGCTTCAAGCTGCTTCTTCATGGAAACCTGGCGAATCAATTGAGATGCTGAAACCGAAACATAGTTTTGAAGATCCACTTGTAGTAATTGACCCAACTGACTCCAATCGCAATGTTGCAGCTGCCCTTACGCTGGATCGGTTTACTCAATTCATTTCCCTCTCAAGGGATTACCTCCAGAATCCTTCAGATCCATTTTTTGAAAAAGCTAAACCAATTCCTATGTCAGATATGGAAATCATTGATTCCTTCAAGAAAAGGAATACAGGATTGGTTGCAATTTGCTTCAAAACACCGGATACTGTGGAAGATATACTGTACCCACAACTTTTCAAAATGCAGAAGTCCGTGGAATTAATATTGGAACAACATGATTTCCGTGTGCTCAGAACTAATGTCTGGGCCGGTGAAAAGGCCATCCTTACTATTGAAGTTGAAAATGGAAAATTGTCTAATGTAAGAAAACATTTCGGGCCGCCTGTGTGGATAAAAGAGCACTCCGAAAAATTCAAGGAAAAACACATCAACAATTCCAATACGTTTGCATTCTATATTGAAGATGGAAAATATGTCGCGGAACTGCCCCGCAAATTCCCCTACGTAAAAGATCTACTGGAATCCGAACTTCATAACTGCGCTCTTGGGAAACATGTCAATAAAAGCATTCATGAAGGATATGAAATCCTTGTAGGAAAAGAAATGCTCAGGCTCACGGATGAAGGGTATCGTGCCCATCTTCGGGATTTCCTGTGAAAATTAAAGGCTTGTTCCAAGTCCACCTTCAAGGCGCTTCTGGTAAAAGAGATATTGTTGTGCATATCCACAATACTCTCCAAAATAAGAAAGACCCCATGCTGCCATTTTAGGTTTTGTGTATGGACCCTTGAAATCATCTGAATAATACTGCCGTACTATTTTTTCTACATGAGTATCCACAGGAAATGATTCCATTTTTCCATAGGCAAAGAGAAGTATGCAATCTGCGACCTTATCCCCAATACCTTCGATAGACATCAGGTGTTGCTTCGCATCCACATAGCCCAGTTCATAGGGAGCATTGAGATCAAATTCCCCGGCTTCAACCTGTTGTGCTGCCTGTACGATTCGTCGAGCACGGAAGCCCATCTTGCATTCGCACAAATCCTCGCTGCAGCAACCTGCCAGTGCTTCAGGCTCAGGGAAAGAATAGAAATCATTGCCAAGGTCACCCCCAAGCAAACGAGACATTGTTTCGATACTTTTTTTGATACGAGGAATATTAGAAGCCGTAGCAAGCATGTAGGATATCAGGCATTCCCATGGCTCCTGCAAAATAAGTCGCAATCCGCGGTATTTGGTAATAGCTTCATGGATGTAGACGTCTTTGTCCATATCGGAAAAAATGGAGGGCAGATCGTCATCCAACCTGAAGTAGCTGTAAAGATATTCTTCAGGGAGTTTGGAATCCAGAATAAGGGTTTCATTTTCCCCGTCATGGGAAGCATGAACAACATGATCGTTGACAACACCGTGCCACCAGTCATCTTTTTGGATCCAGCGAAATACCTGCCCACAATCAAGCGTATAATCAAGATCAAAACATGGGGCAGGTATGTTGTACATAAATTCTCTTCAAAATTTTTGGTTCATTCTTCAGTGGCTTCTTTGCCAAGCCTGAATGCTTCAAGATTAACATCAATTGTCTTTGGTGGAACCATGCTTCTAATGCATTCGACAATTGTCTCTTCGGAAAGAGGAAGATATCTGGAAATTGCACCAAGCATAACAACATTCAATGCCTTAACGGTCCCTGCCTGAAGGGCGAGAGCAACACCATCAAAAGCAATTACCTTGAACTTTTTCTCAAGCTCAGCTACTATAGAATCCACTTCACAATACCCACATAATCCAGATGCCACAGTTACCGGGAAGATTGCAGACGTATTCATTACAACTACACCACCCTCTACGACATCACTTATGTAACGTAGAGTTTCAGCAGGCTCAAGGGAAAGCATTCCATGAGCTGAACCGCAGGGGATAAGTGAACCCAATTCACATCCAAGGCGAACATGGTTTACAACAGAGCCACCACGTTGTGCCATCCCGTGAGTTTCCGCAGCTCTTACACTTATGCCTTCGATTACAGCTGATTTTCCTATAATATCGGATACAAGGATTGCACCTTGCCCTCCAACTCCAGCAATTACCAGATCAAATGCAGAATCTTCTGAACTCATTTTTGCACCTCCACAATTGCACCGAATGGACATATTTCAGCACAAAGACCACATCCACTACATGTAGCATTGATCTTTGCTTTTTTGGCATTCACATCAAATTCAATTGCAGGGCATCCGAAAGTAAGGCATTTGCGACAACCGATGCAAGTTTCCCCATCAACGGTATAACGAGTCGGGCGCACTCCGGATCTCCTGATAGAAATTACACATTCACGCGTGGGGATAACTACAGAGACACCCTCATAGTCCTTTGCCCTCTGCAAAACATCTTCTACAGCTGCCATATCATAGGCATCAACTTTTTCTACGAATTCTGCACCTAATCCATGACATAGTAACTCAAAGTCAATTTCTATTGTCGGATCACCTGTAGCAGTTTTTCCCATACCGGGATTTTCCTGGTGCCCAGTCATAGCGGTAATACGGTTGTCCAATATTAAGACAGTAATATTTGATTTATTGTAAACAGCATTGAGCAATCCGTTCATTCCAGTATGGAAGAAAGTTGAATCGCCAATAGTACAGCATATTGGCCGGGTTTCCCCTGCATCGTAGATTCCTGATGCCACAGTGATACTTGCACCCATACAAAGGGTAGTATCAACGGTTCCATGCTGAATTCCAAGTGTGTAACAACCGATATCACTTGGGAAAATAGCATCCTTACCGAAGACTTTTTTCATGGCATGGAATACACCCCTGTGGGAACAGCCCGGACACATGGCAGGAGGACGAATTGGAAGTTCAAGATTAGTAGGTTTGGGACATTCCAGTTTAAAATATAATCCAAATGCATTTGCTATAGCTTTCTCACAAATGCTGATGTTAATCTCGCCAAGTCTTGTGACAAATCCATCAGCCTTTCCGAGAATCTTTGCAGGAAGATCTTCATCCCGTGCAATCACCTTGCACATGTCTTCCACAATTGGTTCCAGTTCCTCAATGACAAGTACTTTTTCAGTCCTGGAAAGGATTTCCCTTACCATTGTTTCAGGTATCGGGTAAGTACCAATCTTAAGTAGGGATGCTTTGACTCCGAGTTTCTCAAGAGCTTCTTCAGCATAAGCACTTGCAACACCAGAAGCTATGACTCCAATCTTTGCCCCTTCTTCAAGATGTAAGTCATTCCACTGAGAATTCTCCAGTTCTTTCTGGATTTCAGACTGGATTGCAAGGAGGTGTGGATGACGCACACGTGCATTTTTCGGAACCATTACCCAGCGATCAGGGTTTTTCTCAAAGTAGATTACCCGATCCTTTTCCTGAATTTCGCCAAGCTCAATATCCGACTTTCCGTGGGATATACGAGTAGTTGATCGGAATAATACCGGGATTTCGAATTTTTCAGATAATTCGAATGCGTAGGGAATCATGTCTTTGGCCTGCTGCGGTGTCGCAGGGTCAAGACAGGGTAACATGGAAAAGACGGAGTAACGTCTTGTGTCCTGTTCATTTTGTGAAGAATGGCATGATGGGTCGTCGGCTACTATGATAACCATTCCGCCCTTGACACCCATGTATGCAAGAGTCATTAGGGGGTCAGCAGCAACATTTAGGCCAACGTGTTTCATTGTAACGACAGAGCGTGCTCCGGACATTGAAGCACCTGCCCCGATTTCAAGGGCAACTTTTTCGTTGACTGACCATTCCACGTAAAAATCCCTTTCTTTCATGGAAGAAAGAGTTCCGATAATTTCGGATGATGGGGTTCCGGGGTAACCGGATACAACGTCCACAGCGCCTTCTATAATACCACGCGCTATGGCAACGTTTCCTAACATGTATTCGCATTTGCTCATGTTCATCGCCTGCTAATTTCATAAAATCCATTATTGATAAATATATCTCGTGTCCGTAAGTACTGCCACTTTTGTGCAAAATAGACAGTACTTACGAACGTATATATATACCGTTAAATGATTGCAGTACTGTAGATATGCGGAGGTTTCCAAAATGATAGATTTCGCCTGTAAAGAATTCCGTCTTGATGATGTTATAAAATGCGCCCTGGGTCTTACACGTGCGGATATGAAAATCATGGAATATTTCATTGCAAATCCCGATGAATGGCACAACACGGATTTAATAGCTAAAGATACCAGCCTTGATCTTTCCACAGTCCAGAGATCTGTAAAAAAACTCCATGAAAGGGAAGTGCTGACAAAGTCCCAGAACAATCTTGACAAGGGAGGATATACTTACATCTACATGATGAAAGACAAAAACGAGATTAAGAAAATAATTATGCATATTGTCTATAACTGGGCGGAGAAAGTAGAAAACGAACTGGTAAAATGGTAAAAAATGCTTAAAATAACTCCTTATCTCTGGATTATTGTACTGATTGCAGCCATCGGCGGACTGTGGTATCCTTTTCTCGGTTACATGATGGTAGTTGTGATGGTGACACTGCTTGCAACAAGTGTTTTCCGTGGCAGGTGGTTTTGTGGCAATCTCTGCCCCAGGGGAAGCCTCTATGATTTCGTGCTCGGTAAATTCTCAAAGGATCAGAAAATTCCTGCAATCCTTTCAAACCTCTGGGTTCGCATCCCTGCAATTGTCCTGATGATGGGGCTTATGATGTACAGGCTGTCCATAGCTCTCACAACGCAAAATGCCTTTGAAAAAGTAGGAACAATCTTCGCTTCAATGTGCCTTGTGACAACAATTGTTGCAACTCTCATGGGAGGATATTTCAGTTCAAGGGCATGGTGTACAGTTTGCCCCATGGGAACCATGCAGAGAGTCATTGGCGGCAAGAAATACCAGCTTAAGATGATTGACAGTGCATGTGTGAATTGTAAGAAATGTGAGAAGGAATGCCCTATGCAGCTTTCCGTAAGGGAAATTGGGGACAATCCAGATTGTATTAAGTGCAACCGCTGCGTGGAATCATGCCCGACGGATGCGCTGTATTTCTAAAGTCAACTACCCAACAACCGACTCAGTTCCACTGGATCAGTCACCGGAGGACTGCAGCTACCTTCCTGACAAACGTAGGCTGTGGCCTTTCCATCAATTTTTTGCATGTCTTTTGTGTAGGGTGCAATTTCCCCAAGCACGGTTGATGAAACTTCATCCTTGAGCATCCATACAGCAGAAGGTCGGAAAGCGGTCTGTACAGCTCCCAGAAAGCTCGCAGTACTTTCCTCGTCTTTCTCCCCCACAACAACGACATGTCTCGCATAAAGCCCTGTATCAAATCCTGTGAGCATGAATGAGTAAGATGGGGGAGACCTCAAAATTATGTCTGAGAAAGCTGTGAGAGTTTTTTCTGCATAGCTTCTAAATTTGGCATCTGCCGTAATATGGAATAATCTGAAAAGGTTGTAGACACACATAGAATTCCCGCTTGGGTATGCGCCATCGAATACTTTCTTGGTTCTTTGGGGCAAATCCCGGGAAGCTGATGAAGTGAAAAAGAATCCGCCTTCCTTTTCATCCCAGAAACGACTGATTGCTTCTTCCGTCAGATCAACAGCCATCTTAAGATATCTGACATCAAAAGTAGATTCATATAATTCTGTTATTCCCCACGCAAAGAAAGCATAATCATCGAGGAAGCCTTCAACACCTTTTCCTTTTTCATGGAAGTTGTGATTTATGCCATCTCCTGTGAACATTTCTTCCATTACAAAGGAAGCAGCTCTTATTGCTTCCTGAAGATACTCATCATTCTCGCATACCCGGGCCGCTATGGAAAGGGCTGCAATCATTATTCCATTCCAGTCGGTGAGAATCTTATCATCAGGAGACAGATGATCACGTGACTTTCTCTTTTCAAGAAGCTTCTGCTTCATCGCCCCAAGCTTCAGTTTAATTTCGTCAGAATTCTCAATGTTGTTGGCTGATCCATTGACATCAGTAATTTTTCTCAGTGCATTTGAACGAGGTCCCTGACTTCCAGGTACAGGAACAAGTTTGAAATTTTTAAAGAAAAGTGCTGAATCCTCGTTGCCAAGAACTTGTTCGATCTCCGCTTCCGACCACAAATAGAAAATGCCTTCCTTCCCGTTAACATCCGCATCCTCGGCACAATAAAATGCACCCTCCAGATGTTGCAGGGAAGACAGCGTATAAGCAAGAACTTCTTCAGCCACATCCTTGTATCCTGTATTTCCAGTTGCCTGATATGTCAGCAAATAGGAAATCGTGAGCATTGCCTGATCATAGAGCATCTTCTCAAAATGTGGAACATCCCATTCCCCATCTGTTGAATATCGGTGAAAGCCACCTCCCAGATGATCGAATATACCACCATCTGCCATTGAGGCAAGAGTTTTCTCAACCATCTCAAGAGCACGATCTGAATCCATTCTTTCGAAGTAGTGGAGGAGGAAAAATAGCAAGGAAGGAGACGGAAACTTGGGAGCCGGCCCAAAACCACCATTTATCCAATCAAAAGTTCCAAGCAGCATGGAATACGTCTGATCAAATATCGAGGGAGTGACAGCACCTTTGACTTTAACCTGACTTTCTGGAAGAGTTGAAAGTGCCTGATCCTCAATCTCACCTCTCCGGTTTTCCCAGATTTCAGTCACTTTATTGAGCAATTCGATTAAACCCATCTGACCGAACATACCTTCTTTGGGAATGTAAGTAGCAGCATAAAAAGGGTGTTTATCCGGCGTCATGATAATTGTCAGAGGCCAGCCACCCCTCCCAGTCATTGTCTGGCAAGCGTCCATGTAAAAATCATCAACATCAGGCCTTTCTTCCCTATCTACCTTGACTGAAACATAATTGGAATTCAGCAAAGATGCAACTTCCCCATCCTCAAAAGATTCCTCAGCCATCACATGACACCAGTGGCATGAGGAGTAACCTATTGAAAGAAAAATCGGGAGGTCCGATTCCCGTGCTTTTTCAAATGCTTCATCAGACCATGGATACCAATCCACCGGATTATCTGCGTGCTGCCGGAGGTATGGACTGCTTTCCCCGACAAGCCTGTTGGAAGTGGAATGGGACATATTCGTCCCTCACATAAAACTCTTCATCACTTCGTCAATGGCTTTTGGATCATAATCCTGTTTTACAAGAGGACCATTTTCCAGCACTGGTTGCTTTGACTCAAAGCTTTCCGAGTCATATTTATAGAACACACCTGTTGGAATACGTTCACCCCATTCCAGTGCTTTCTCAAAGGCTTTGATACGATCAGTTGGATCATACCCCTCATCCTCAAGTTTGTACACCCTGTCCTTGTACCAACTGTATGTATTGAGTTTGTTGAAACTGATACAGGGTTGAAGGACATCAATTAAAGAAAAACCCGGATGAGAAACTGCTTCTGCAATAAGGGACGAAAGCTGCTCAATATCACCAGCAAACCCCCGGGACACAAAGGAACAATTCAGAGAAATTGCAACCGCCAGCGGATTGAAAGGTGTGTTGATTACACCATGAGTCTGGATTTTGGTTTTCATTCCCGGTTCACTAGTAGGAGAAGCCTGACCCTTTGTAAGCCCGTATATCTGGTTGTCGTGTGCAATTAAAGTAATATCTGGATTGCGGCGGAGAGCATGTATGAAGTGGTTCCCACCCTCACCATAAGAGTCACCATCTCCACCTACAGCGATAATCGTTAATTCCGGATTTGCCAGTTTGGCCCCTGTTGCTGGAGGAAGAGTGCGTCCATGCAAACCATTGAAAGTGTTACATTTCAAGTAATGTGGAAGTTTTCCCGATTGCCCTATTCCGGAAACCATCAAAACTTCATGAGGGTCTTTGCCAAGGCTTACAAGTGCCTTTTTGGCAGCAGCCAATATGCCAAAGTTTCCACAGCCCGGACACCATTCAGTATCACCGGCTTTGTAATCATCAAGAGTTACCATTCATACCACCTCCATAATTTCAAGTTCCCTGATTATCGATTTCGGAGTGAATGGAAGACCGTCATAACGAAGAATCCTGTTACTTATCTCAAACCCAAGCTCTGCCCGTAAAAGTTGAGCAAACTGTCCGGTGGCATTATTTTCCACGCATACGGTATAATTCAAACCGTCTAGCAAAATTCCTACATCGGTTTCATGAAGCGGATAAATATCACTGAAATGAACAAGGTTTATGGAAACTTCATCCTCATTTAGAATATCGACTGCTTCGGCAAGGGGACCAAAAGTAGAACCCCAACCAATTAGGGAAATATCTGCACTATCTGGACCATGAATCGTAGGCATTTCCATATCCTCTTTGAGAATTTCAAGTTTTCTCAGCCTCTTTTCATTCATACGTACCCGATTGTCAAGTGTCTGGTCGATATGCCCTTCCTCGTTATGCTCATCGCTATCCGCCACAACAAGAACGCCTGCCTGACCTGGCAATGCTCTTGGAGAAATACCAGAATCAGTTACTTCATAGCGGCGATAAGTCTCCATTGCCTTTAGCTCTTCGTCAGATAACAAATGCCTGTCAATGGTCACATGCGATGTATCAAAGTTCTCGTAGGTGAACAGTGAATCCGCAAGGTACTGGTCACTCATAACAATAACCGGGATCTGGTACTTGTCAGCAATATTGAATGCACGCATTGTCTGGAAAAACGCATCTTTGGGAGTTCTTGGAGCAAGAATACATCTGGGAATTTCCCCCTGTGCCGCATGCAGTGCGAATTGCAGATCGGCTTGCTCAGTCATGGTTGGAAGCCCGGTAGCCGGCCCCGGCCTCTGGGATAGAAAAATCACAACCGGTGTCTCAGTCATGCCAGCGAGGCCCAACGCTTCGGTCATGAGACAAAAGCCACCGCCTGAAGTGGTAGTCATTGCCCGAATACCGGCAAAAGAAGCACCTATAGCCATATTAAGAGCTGCAACCTCATCTTCTGCTTGCTCCACAATCACATTGAAACGATCAGCGTGTTTTGCTACAAAAGTCATAGCACCTGTTGAAGGCGTCATTGGATAGGAAGAAACTAATTGCACGCCTGCTGCCAGTGCGCCAAAACCCACTGCATCATTTCCATTAATCAATATTCTGCCATCAGAAGGTCTAGGGTTTAAGTCAAATTTGCAAACTCCTTCAAACTTCCCATCCTGCACATAATCGTAGCCTGCCTTTGCAGCCACAATGTTTTTCTCAATTATTTCCTCGCCTTTCTTCTTGAAATTTTCTGCGAGCAAATTGTTGAGACATGAAAGATCATAACAAAGAATCCCCATAACAGCCCCTATTGCAACGGTATTGGAAAACAATTTGTTTCCACTAACTTCCTTTGCTATATCCCCAAGAGGGATGGAGATTACATTGTCCTGATTCGTACCTTTTACTGCGGACTCATCAGCAATTACAAAACCATCCTGCACTTCCCCAAGATGCTGAATGATGGATTCCTCATCCAATGCAACCAAAATATCAAGTTCTTCTTTTATGGCTTGAATTGGATGATCACTTACGCGGATCTGGAAAAAATTATGACCTCCTCGCACGCGAGAAAGGTAAAATTGGCTCCCGAAGACATGAAAACCATCCCTTACAAAAGTCTTTGAAATAACTGAACCGATTGTCTGGATACCCTGACCTGCGGCACCACCAATCTTAATGTTTATATCAACTATGGTAAACCCCCCTTTGAGTTACAAATAAACTACAACTGTAGGAGTTATGTTCTTTTCGGCAAAGGTATTAAGAAATACTTATTTAGATTAAGCCACCATTTATCTCAAATATAGTAGAAGAAGCCATAAATTCAAGAGGATGCAAGATGGAAGAGATTGACCTTTACCTTGAAAAAATTAGTAACAATGTATTGAAATCAACCGATATCGACTTAATCATAAAAATGATGCAGGAAGATACAAAAAAGGGACAAATAAAACCCGAAAAGGATGATATTCAGTGGTTTGATATCTATAAATTCGGCCTAGAAGAATTGGAGCTGGCACTTGAAGGCGGATCCAATATGAGAGTTGGTGACTGGAGGCAGAATCTGGATTTCAGCAAAGCACGTTTTTACGTTGATGGCATGGAAGAAAAGGGACTCATAAATAATGTTTCATGGCATACTCAGGGTGTTGTCATCTATGACATCCCAAATCCTGATGTTTATAAGATACACCTTACCAATAAAATAAAAAATCATCTTTGTAAACTATATTGCCTGTAATACAGGCAACTATTTTTCTAAAACGGGCCTGCCGGGAATCGAACCCGGGTTCTAAGCTCCGGAGGCTCAAATGATATCCTCTACACTACAGGCCCATCAACTTCTGGTTTATACTCAATGGCATGATATAAACTTAACCTGACACATCATATGCTATAAACCCCGGTTTTAGTCTTTAAACATCATTTAATGTCGGATTGTTTCACACCAAAAATGAAAAACGTGATTATGCCAAAACCATGACTAAATTTTTTCGGCATGGTGCATACCAAGGAATACATTACTCAAAAAGAGGATTTGGAAACAACATCATAAAGACAAAAAAGCTTGCACATGGAACAGCGTACAAGGGAAGAATTGAGGTTGAAAGCAGACCGGACATAGGTACTACGTTCACCGCATATATCCCCTATACGAAAAAATCACAACGATAATTTACTCTTCTGAAGGTCCATAATAACAGCGTTTGGGAGAGCAGACAAGACCACTATTCTTTAACGCCTTAATTGCATTACTGACTACTTTACTTTCAAGACCTGTTGCTTTTGCGACATCCCCCGGCCTCATAGGTTTTTCAGAGTCTTTCAGTGCCTTATATACAAGTTTTTCATTTTCATCTTGTGGTTCAGTAACCATAAAATCACCACTTGTAACAATAATAGAATTTGTAGATATAGTTAACTAGAGAATAAAAATAAAAGAAAAAAGGATTCAGAGGACAGTTCCTCTGAATTAAGCCTGAAGTACGATTTCAATGTTAATGTCCTTGGGAACCTGTATACGCATTAACTGGCGGAGTGCACGTTCATCAGCGGCGATATCAATCAGCCTCTTATGGACACGCATTTCCCAGTGATCCCAAGTCGCAGTACCGTCTCCGCTAGGACTCTTGCGGGTAGGTACTACCATTTTTTTGGTAGGCAGAGGAACTGGACCGGATATGCTTACACCGGTACGCTCTGCAATAGCTTTAACTTGATCACAGACACCATCCAGATCTACTGGACTGATACCTGACAGTCTTATTCTTGCTTTCTGTGCCATGATAATCCCCAACCAAAAAGGTTGAGAGTGTTATTTTTGTTTAACACTCATGCACATGCCAGCGGCAATGGTCATACCCATATCACGTATAGCGAACCTTCCAAGCTGTGGAATTTCTTTTACAGGTTCAATAACCATTGGCCTTGTTGGCTTGATGGTTACGATTGCTGCATCACCAGCTTTGATGAAGGTTGGGTTTTCTTCCTTAACCTGCCCTGATTTAGGGTCAAGTTTCTTGTCGATGGACATGAGAGTACATGCGGTCTGAGCTGTGTGGCAGTGGAATACAGGTGTGTAACCCACAGTGATTGCTGATGGATGCTGAAGTACAACAATCTGACCGGTAAACTCGTCTGCAACACTTGGTGGGTTCTTGGTTGGACCACAAACGTCACCACGTCTGACATCGCCCTTACCAATACCTCTAACGTTCCAACCAATGTTGTCACCAGGTACTGCCTGATCTACTTCTTCATGGTGCATTTCAATTGATTTAACTTCGCCGCTTGCGCCGCTTGGGTTAAAGACAACTGTTTCACCTTTCTTCATGACACCGGTTTCGACACGTCCTACTGGAACGGTACCAATACCGGAGATTGAGTATGCATCCTGTACAGGGATACGAAGAGGCAGTGTGTCAGGTTTCTCTGGTTGTACAAGCTTGTCAAGTGATTCAAGAATTGTAGGACCTTTGTACCATGGAGTGTTTGCACTCTTCGTAGAGATATTGTCACCCTCGAATGCAGAGGTTGGAATGAATGGTATTTCAGATGCTTTGAATCCTACCATACCCAAAAGCTGGGAGACTTCTTCCTTGACAGCATTGTATCTGTCTTCGCTGTAGTCTGCTGCATCCATCTTGTTGACTGCAATAATCAACTGGTTGATACCGAGGGTCCTGGAAAGGAACACGTGTTCCTTGGTCTGGGCCATTACTCCATCAGGTGCTGCAACTACGAGAATTGCGGCATCTGCCTGAGAAGCACCGGTAATCATGTTTTTGACAAAGTCACGGTGACCTGGGCAATCCACGATAGTGAAGTAGAATTTGTCGGTATCGAATCTCTTGTGAGCAATATCGATGGTGATACCCCTCTCACGTTCTTCCTTGAGAGAGTCCATTACCCATGCGAATGCGAAGGATTCTTTACCTTTTTCTTTTGCTTCTGCCTTGTATTTCTCGATGAGGTGAGCTGGTACTGCGCCAGTCTCGAACATCAATCTACCTACAAGTGTGGACTTTCCATGGTCAATGTGACCGATAACTGCTAAGTTCATATGTGGTTTCTCAGCCATTTAATCTTCTCCTTTTAAATTTGAATTGGATTTTGCTCGTGTAATAGTCCTTTACACGTTTAAACCTTTCCGCAGGTTAATCCATTATTATGAGGTGAGGAAAATCCCTCACAGACTCATATAATCGGATGCCTGTGGGAGTTCTGCTTTCAGACCTTTCCTTTCCCTGATTCCTTTCACGACCTCACCGATCATGTTGGTAGGGAGTGTTTCAAAGCCTGCAAATTCAGTGCTCCACATTGCCCTTCCTTCAGTAGCAGAGCGAATATCGCCTGCAAATCCAAAGAGTTCGGACACGGGGGCCTTTGATTCGATAATTGTAGTATCGCCTTCTGAAGTCATGTTGATAATGATTCCACGACGACCCTGAATTTCCTTTGTCGCTCCACCCATCTGCAGCTGTGGCACCTGAACGAAAACTTTCTGGTAAGGTTCCAGCATAGTATCGTCTGCCATAAGCATTGCAGCCTGGATTGCCTGCCTTGAAGCAGGGATAACCTGTGCAGGACCACGGTGAACAGCATCCTCGTGGAGTTTAGCATCCACGAGTTTTACTTTTACACCCATACATGGTTCTCTTGAAAGTGGACCTGCCTTCATGACTTCCTCGAAACCTTCAAGGATCAATTCCATTGTCTCGTTGAGATGCTGGATACCTTTAGTCATATCGAAGTAAGCGTTGCTTTCAAAAATATTGACAATCTTTTTGGCTTCATCTTTGTTCAGACCTGCAGCCAAAAGCTTCTCCCTTCTTTCAAGTTCGGGCAATCTCATGGAGATTTCGCCTTCGCGGATAAGATCGACTACTGCCTGCTCAAGAGGTTCAACAACAACGTAGAACCTGTTGTGGCGGTTAGGAGATTTACCTTCAACCGGACCTGCTGTGCCGCGGATAGTCTCACGGTAAACCACAAGTGGAGGAGTGGTTGTGATCTCTACACCCTTGTCACGCTCAATCCTGTGAGCAATGACTTCAAGGTGCAATTCACCCATGCCAGCCATCAGGTGCTCACCGGTTTCTTCATTCAAAGTAACTTTAAGGGTTGGGTCTTCCTTAGCAACTTGCCTAAGAACTTCAACCAGTTTTGGAAGATCCTTCATGTGTTTTGCTTCAATAGCTACAGTGACCACAGGTTCGCTTGCGTGTTTGATACTCTCAAACGGAGCCATGCCTTCAAGACTAGTGACAGTTGAACCAACAATTGCATCCCTGAGACCGGTAACTGCTGCAATGTTTCCTGCAGGAATTACTTCCACTTCAAGTCTTTCAGGACCCATAAAGATACCGACTTGCTGAATCCTGTTCTTGCTACTTGCACCTGAAACATAAACTTCCTGTCCACGAGAGAGTGAGCCAGCAAAAAGCCTTCCGGTAGCGACTTCACCGGCATGAGGATCTGTGGAAATATTGGTAACCATGAAAGCGATGTCACCTTTATCATCAGCAATTTTCATAGCATTTCCAAGATCAGAATCCATGTCACCATGCCAGATGACCCTGACACGATCTTCCTGTGCTTCAATAGGACTTGGAAGGTATCTGATAACCATATCATTGACCGCTTCGTGAAGTGGACATTTTTCTGCCAGTGCTTTCATATCTTCGTCACGGCAATAATTGAAAACTTCACCAAATGAAACACCAGTTCTCTGCATCATTGGTACACTAATAGCCCAGTTGTAAAGTGCTGAACCAAAAGCAACAGTACCATTAGCTGCATCAACGCGCCAGCCTTCATTGTAGCGCTCTTCGTTCATTCCCTTAATGAGTTTGTTTACGTGATCAATGAGTTTACCCAGACGAATCTGCATTTCCTGAGCATCTACCTGAAGTTCGTTGATAAGACGGTCAACCTTGTTAATGAAAAGAACAGGTCTTACATGTTCCTTAAGTGCCTGCCTGAGAACTGTTTCAGTCTGTGGCATTGTGCCTTCTACAGCATCAATAACAACAACTGCACCATCCACAGCACGCATAGCACGAGTTACGTCACCACCAAAGTCAACGTGACCAGGTGTGTCAATCAGGTTAATGAGATATTCCTGATCTTCATACTCGTGGACCATTGAAACATTTGCAGAGTCAATAGTAATGCCTCTCTCCTGTTCCTCTTCATCAGAGTCCATGAAAAGTTGGCGACCTGCAAGTTCCTTGGAG
>CAZHNA010000011.1:0-21677 GCA_964532775.1 uncultured Methanosarcinales archaeon | reverse complement strand
GGGTTAAACTCTAATTTTCTTCAAACCCCACTCCCCAAATACACCAAACCCCCCATATTAACCCACCAGCTTTCTACTATACTTTTTTTGAATCTTTTAAATCAAGTTGGAATGGATATTTTATGTTTAGATTCGGGTATTTTCATGTTAGGATTTTTTTCTCGATGTGATGCACATGGGATAAAAACGATATGAATTGCTTTTGCTAAAAAAGGGCAACTTCAGATTTTTTTATTGAATAATCCGGCTACAAACAAGATTATTCCTAAACTCCACATTCCAATGAATGTGCTTGATGTTGTAGTATTTGTTAATCCGATAATCGAAAAAATGAATCCTAAAGCCATAGTTGGATTTGAGAAATTTGGTTTGATTTTATTTTTAGTGATAAGGAAAACAGCTGCTGAAAAAGTAATTGATGTTATCAAATATTGACTGCCATTAACATATCGGAAATCAATCAGGATCATTACTAACCCGATAAACAAAAACAAGATCGTGGATATCGAAAACAGATTAAGCCAGATTTTCCTTAATTCCTTATTTTGCTCCACAGCTATGTGATATAGTCCAATATATTTATAAAATTCGAGCAAGGCTCAAAGTGCAATCAAAAATGTATGCCAAAAAAAGAAAAAGAGAAAAAATGAAGGTCTTGTGTGACCTTCAGAAGATTCCTGCTCCAAGGAACAGGGATGCGAAAAGAATGGCCACCATGTTAACTACCTTAATCAGGGAGTTAAGTGCTGGACCGGCGGTGTCCTTGAATGGGTCACCAACAGTGTCACCGACAATAGCTGCTTTGTGAGCATCTGAGCCTTTTCCGCCGTGTTCTCCGTCTTCGATAAGCTTCTTTGCATTATCCCATGCTCCACCACCATTGTCCATTGTAAGGGCAAGGAGTAGACCGACGATGATAATTCCTATCAGCAAACCTCCGAGAGCTTGTGGTCCGAGTATAACTCCTACCAACAATGGGGTTGCGACTGCAAGGATACCTGGAAGTGCCATTTCACGGATGGCTGCTGCGGTAACAATGTCTACACATTTACCGTATTCCGGTTTACCGGTTCCTTCCATGATTCCTGGAATTTCACGGAACTGGCGACGTACTTCGTTTACAATTTCGAAAGCTGCCTTTCCTACTGCTTTCATAGTAATTGCAGTGAAGATGAATGGCAGAAGACCACCAATAAGCAATCCTACTAGCACTAATGGGTTGTCAAGGCTTAGTGCTCCTATGTCGAGTTCTACCTTGTGACGGTAGTCTGCGAAGAGTGCCAGTGCACCAAGTGCTGCGGAACCGATTGCGTATCCTTTTGTGACAGCCTTTGTGGTGTTACCGACTGCATCAAGAGCATCGGTTGTTTTACGAACATTCTCTGGAAGACCTGCCATCTCGGCGATACCGCCAGCATTGTCAGTGATTGGTCCGTATGAGTCAAGGGTAACAATCATACCTGTGACTGAAAGCATTGCGGCTGCTGCAATAGCAATTCCGTAAAGACCCATTGCAGGGTCAGTAGCTCCTCCAACAACATAGAATGCTGAGAGAATACCAATTATGATGATTGCAACAGGAAGGGCTGTACTTTCAAATCCGATTGCAAGACCTGAAATTACGTTGGTACCTGCACCGGTTTCAGATGCTTTTGCAATTGTTTTAACAGGACGGTAGCTGGTGGATGTATAATATTCTGTGAATACTACCATCAGAACCATAATTCCAATTCCTATAAGGGTTGCGTAATAGAGGGTAATGTCCATTCCCAGATAAGTTGTTACAAAGTAGAATGCGCCAAGACAGAGAACTGCCGACACAATAACTCCTTTGTACAGCGCTTTCATGATCTTACCGTCATCGCCAATTTTCACGAAGAAGATGGATATGACTGATGCAAAAATAGCGACTGCACCGAGAATAAGGGGGTAAAGAATAGCGTTTGGATAAGCTTCAATTAATCGGCTACCCAGCAACATGGAAGCAAGAACGGTTACGACATAGGTTTCGAACAGGTCAGCACCCATTCCGGCACAGTCCCCTACATTATCACCGACGTTGTCAGCAATAACACCTGCATTACGGGGGTCGTCCTCAGGGATTCCTGCTTCGATCTTACCTACAAGATCCGCTCCTACATCTGCAGCTTTGGTGAAAATACCGCCGCCAACTCTTGCGAACAGACTGATAAGACTGGCACCGAAAGCAAATCCTACTACCTGATCCACATCTCCGAAGAGGATGTAGAATACACTGGTACCGAGAAGAGCTAATCCTACTACTGCAAAACCGGTAACTGCTCCTCCTTGTACTGCAACTCTCATTGCGTCCTGAAGGCTGCGGGATGCAGCATTAGCAGTCCTGACGTTGGCACGTACGGAAACATTCATTCCGATATATCCTGCGAGTGCGGAACTTGCAGCACCCACAAGGAAACCGATAACTATCCTGCCACTGTGTTCTTCAATCAGGAAGTATATCAGAAATGCCAGGATTACGGCTACTATTGCTACTGTTTTATACTGGCGATTCAAAAACGCCATTGCCCCTTCTTGGATGGCCTTGGATATTTCCTGCATCTTCTCGTTGCCGGTTCCTTCCTTGAGAACCCGGGTTGCGAAGTATGCAGAAAATATAAGACTGACGATACCCGCCAGGGGGGCCAGGTATATTATATTCTCCATTTACAACATTCCTCTGGTTATGTTTAGTTTTGTATTAGTGTGATTAAAGGTATACAATTCTTAATTAAAGCAGGGATTTGGTAAAATATAAATTATTTATACTCTCCTGCTGGAAACAGGTTGAAATAGTACACACCGGATATGAATGTATCGCTTGAAATATATTTACGCTGTTTGTGACCAATTATGATTTGAATGTATCGATTATATCATTGGTTTGGATTTGAAAAGACAAATTCCTGTATTATGATTTATAAAAGTAAACTGCGGTAAATCGTTCTTACTCAGATTTACATTTATTGAACTTAGGTGCATTGGCCTAGGATATGGTTTGAATTCCTTGCAATAAATTCGATGTAAAAAAGTTTTTGTATAGCTAAAAAGACCATCTTACTTATAAACTATTAGTATTTATACTGTTTTAATGCGATTGGTGGCACTTTTATTTGCATGTTTATTAATCACATCATTAGCTCTTACGCCAGCATTAGCTCAGGAAGAAGGCGAATATCTCCATATCAAGGAAATGTCGTTGAGATTTGATGGCGATGATGCCACTGCAACTATCTATTTTGATCTGGATCTTTTTGGCGATCTTTATGTTTTTGCATTTGGAAGCCGTCATCTAGAACCCGAACTTGTAAAAGTATTCTCTGATTTTGATGATATACATGTCGGGGAAATCGGGCGGGAAAAAGCAGTAATTTCCCTGAACAATGTATCTCAGAAATCAGATGAGTTATATTTGTTCAATGAAAAGGAATTGGGTTTGAATGTTGACGATCTTACTGTTATATACCCTTCAGGTCCGTCCAAGAGCCTTTCAAACGTCCATGTAATCCCAAATCTGTTTTATGAGTTTAACTGATAGGCTCCTTCCGTTTTCGCATTCTTTAATATTTTATGATTTTATTTTGCAATTCTGGTTATCTATGTGAGTTGTGTATTATTTTTGCTATGTAGATAGCTCTATTTCAATTATAGTCCAAGAAAAGATCTGTTGCGAAAAGTCCCAGAAAAGATTAGACGGTGTGTTTGGAAGAACCTTTTCGTAAAATCTGGATAATGTTTGGGCAAATCCGTTTAGATTTGTCAATTGAAGAGATCTACAGAACAACTATTCGTCAATTTGTCTCAGTAAAATTTCTTTTATTTTTTTTCTGTTATTTCACCTTATGCATTTATTTTTTAATTACACGAAACGGAACAATTTTATAGTTGTGCATCATAATGCATAATGAAAGTACATCTTGGAATAAGGAGAATGGGAGAAATTAACTGCATATGCAGCGGTTTTTGCCAGAAGATGAGAATGAAGGCGCTATGGGTGAAGCTATCAGTATTGATGAACTGGAATCCATGTGATTACAAATTCTTGAAAACCTGTCTTTGAACAAAGGTGTGAGAAGATAGGATTTCTCCAGTCTACTTTCCAAAACCCTCAGCAGGGTTTTGATGAAAGTTACAGATGCACTTGTCAATTGAAAAAAATCTAATTGAAGGAGGTGATTGTAAAATGCCGAGAGGAGACGGAACAGGGCCCAATGGAAGCGGCTCAAGGGGCGGTCAGGGGGGAGGTAGAGGTGGAATGTCCACATCACAGAACGTTCAAGGCGCTGGAAGAGGTGGCTTTCCCCAGAATTGCCGATGCCCATCTTGTGGAAACATAGAACCACATAGGGCCGGTGTGCCATGTAGCCAGGCAATGTGCTCTAAATGTGGTTCGCCGATGGTAAGGGGTTGATTGTATAGTAGTTGAACATTGATTTTGTAAGTGAGGTGTTATATTATGCCAGGAGGAGACGGAACCGGTCCCCAGGGTAGGGGATCAATGACGGGAAGAGCTGCGGGATATTGTTCAGGATCTGATATGCCTGGGTGGTCTAATCTTGCAGTTCCCAGATATCGTGGAAGAAACGGCTTTTCCCCTATGAGGGGAAGAGGGGCACCTTTTTCAGGGCGCAGTTTTGTTCCTATGCCAGATTATCGGGGATTCCCGCCTGCTGGAATGGTTGCAAAGCAACCAAAAGCTCTTGTAGAGGAAGAGCTGGCTGCTCTTGAAACAGAAAAAGCATGGATATCTGAACGTATCGAACAGTTGAATTCGAAACTGAATGAAAATGGATCAGTGAATGAGTCCTGATCTATTTTCTTTTTTTAGTGACAAAAAGATTTATGGATCTAGAAAAGGGAAATCCAGAATAATCAATTGTTCCTGTCCTTTCTAAAGATTTAAGCTCTTATTGGGTATTACTGCAATTAACACGTCTTTCAGAAGGAAAATAAGGTCGGCTTGTACTCTATGGCATAAAAAAGAAACGTTCATAGCTCAATTATGAATATTCCAAAAAAGAAACGCATAACGTATTTTTCTTCACAACTGTACGATTAAACAGTTGATTCAATTTCTTGATATTGAAGAATATTTTCTTAAGGTACTTACAAAAAACTGAAAAATGAGGTATGGTAGAAAAGGTGCTGGAAAATCAGTTTTTCTTCTATAGGGCTATTTGATTTACAGGTATGCTGTTTTGTAGACCACTACATTTATGCACGATTAATAATTATAAAGAAATATACTTTTTACATAGGTTGGATTCTACAAATGCAGGAAACAATTGAATCATCAATGGTGGAGGGCCAGGTTTTTGAGCCTTCCAAAAATTTCCGGGTGCATGCTAATATCAATGATCCGGATGTGTACAGGAAGGCCGAAGAAGATCTTGAAGGTTTTTGGGAAGAGCTTGCCCAAAATATAGACTGGTTTGAAGGATGGGATCAGGTCCTCGACTGGAAACCTCCACATTCCAAATGGTTTGTAAATGGAAAACTCAACGCCTCCTATAATTGTCTTGACAGGCATCTGGATGCTAAAAGAGACAAACTTGCAATAATCTGGGAAGGGGAGGAAGGTGCGGAGAAAACCTACACTTATGGCGAATTGTACGATGCAACATGCCGTTTTTCCAATGTCCTCCTGAAAATGGGTGTGCAGAAAGGGGATATTGTTACAATTTATTTGCCTATGATTCCTGAAGCTGTGATTGCAATGCTCGCATGTGCACGGATTGGTGCACCACACAGTGTTGTATTTGCAGGTTTTTCCCATGAGGCGCTTGCCCAGAGGATTACTGATGCTAAGAGTGAATACGTAATCACCTGTGATGGTTATCATCACCGTGGTAAACTCCAACTCCAGAAAGCAAAAACGGATGTAGGACTTGAAAGGGTTTCAGGTGTCAAACAGGTTCTGGTTGTTCAGCATGCAAAAAATGAAGTTGAAATGAAACCCGGAAGGGATGTGTGGCTTCACGATCTTCTTCACGGGGTAAATAGCGATTGTCCGGCAGAACCGATGGATTCGGAGGATACACTTTTCCTCATGTATACCAGTGGTACAACAGGAAAACCCAAAGGTGTTGTTCATTCCACTGGTGGTTATCTTGTGAGTGCATACACTACCACCAACTGGGTTTTCGATTTGAAAGACGATGATATTTATTGGTGCACTGCTGATGTTGGCTGGATTACAGGGCACTCCTATATTACGTACGGTCCGCTACTCAATGGTGCTACGATTTTGATTTATGAGGGGTCTCCGGATTATCCCGAAAAGGCTCGTTTCTGGTCACTGATTGAGAAATATAAGGTTACGATTTTCTATACTGCCCCTACGGCCATTCGCATGTTTATGAAATGGGGCGATGCCCTGCCGCAAAAACATGATCTTTCTTCCTTGCGCCTGCTAGGCAGTGTGGGAGAGCCGATTAATCCTCGTGCATGGCTCTGGTATTATGAACAAATCGGAGGCAAACGTTGTCCTGTTGTTGACACATGGTGGCAAACTGAGACTGGTATGATTATGATCACTTCGCTTCCTGGCATGACTCCGATGAAACCGGGAAGCGCATCAAAAGCGTTCCCTGGTGTAAAAGCAGTAGTCCTTGATGAACAAGGCAATGAAGTCCCGGTTGGAAGTGGTGGCTATCTTGCCATAAAGAACCCTTGGCCAAGTATGATTCGTACTGTTCATGGTAATGAAGAGCGCTTCCATAAAACATACTGGAGCAAGTGGGGTGGCGATATTTACATGTCCGGAGATGGTGCCCGGATAGATGAAGATGGTTATATCTGGGTTCTGGGCAGGCTTGATGATGTTATCAAAGTTGCAGGGCACAGGCTTGGTACAATGGAAATCGAAAGTTCCCTTGTGTCTCATCATGCTGTTACAGAAGCAGCCGTTGAAGGAAAGAAAGATGAACTCAAAGGGGAGGTTATCGTTGCCTATGTAATACTGGAGGCTTATGCTGAGCCAACCGACAAACTCAGGGATGAATTGAAAGCTCATGTTGCGGATGAAATCGGGCGGGAAAAAGCAGTAATTTCCCTGAACAATGTATCTCAGAAATCAGATGAGTTATATTTGTTCAATGAAAAGGAATTGGGTTTGAATGTTGACGATCTTACTGTTATATACCCTTCAGGTCCGTCCAAGAGCCTTTCAAACGTCCATGTAATCCCAAATCTGTTTTATGAGTTTAACTGATAGGCTCCTTCCGTTTTCGCATTCTTTAATATTTTATGATTTTATTTTGCAATTCTGGTTATCTATGTGAGTTGTGTATTATTTTTGCTATGTAGATAGCTCTATTTCAATTATAGTCCAAGAAAAGATCTGTTGCGAAAAGTCCCAGAAAAGATTAGACGGTGTGTTTGGAAGAACCTTTTCGTAAAATCTGGATAATGTTTGGGCAAATCCGTTTAGATTTGTCAATTGAAGAGATCTACAGAACAACTATTCGTCAATTTGTCTCAGTAAAATTTCTTTTATTTTTTTTCTGTTATTTCACCTTATGCATTTATTTTTTAATTACACGAAACGGAACAATTTTATAGTTGTGCATCATAATGCATAATGAAAGTACATCTTGGAATAAGGAGAATGGGAGAAATTAACTGCATATGCAGCGGTTTTTGCCAGAAGATGAGAATGAAGGCGCTATGGGTGAAGCTATCAGTATTGATGAACTGGAATCCATGTGATTACAAATTCTTGAAAACCTGTCTTTGAACAAAGGTGTGAGAAGATAGGATTTCTCCAGTCTACTTTCCAAAACCCTCAGCAGGGTTTTGATGAAAGTTACAGATGCACTTGTCAATTGAAAAAAATCTAATTGAAGGAGGTGATTGTAAAATGCCGAGAGGAGACGGAACAGGGCCCAATGGAAGCGGCTCAAGGGGCGGTCAGGGGGGAGGTAGAGGTGGAATGTCCACATCACAGAACGTTCAAGGCGCTGGAAGAGGTGGCTTTCCCCAGAATTGCCGATGCCCATCTTGTGGAAACATAGAACCACATAGGGCCGGTGTGCCATGTAGCCAGGCAATGTGCTCTAAATGTGGTTCGCCGATGGTAAGGGGTTGATTGTATAGTAGTTGAACATTGATTTTGTAAGTGAGGTGTTATATTATGCCAGGAGGAGACGGAACCGGTCCCCAGGGTAGGGGATCAATGACGGGAAGAGCTGCGGGATATTGTTCAGGATCTGATATGCCTGGGTGGTCTAATCTTGCAGTTCCCAGATATCGTGGAAGAAACGGCTTTTCCCCTATGAGGGGAAGAGGGGCACCTTTTTCAGGGCGCAGTTTTGTTCCTATGCCAGATTATCGGGGATTCCCGCCTGCTGGAATGGTTGCAAAGCAACCAAAAGCTCTTGTAGAGGAAGAGCTGGCTGCTCTTGAAACAGAAAAAGCATGGATATCTGAACGTATCGAACAGTTGAATTCGAAACTGAATGAAAATGGATCAGTGAATGAGTCCTGATCTATTTTCTTTTTTTAGTGACAAAAAGATTTATGGATCTAGAAAAGGGAAATCCAGAATAATCAATTGTTCCTGTCCTTTCTAAAGATTTAAGCTCTTATTGGGTATTACTGCAATTAACACGTCTTTCAGAAGGAAAATAAGGTCGGCTTGTACTCTATGGCATAAAAAAGAAACGTTCATAGCTCAATTATGAATATTCCAAAAAAGAAACGCATAACGTATTTTTCTTCACAACTGTACGATTAAACAGTTGATTCAATTTCTTGATATTGAAGAATATTTTCTTAAGGTACTTACAAAAAACTGAAAAATGAGGTATGGTAGAAAAGGTGCTGGAAAATCAGTTTTTCTTCTATAGGGCTATTTGATTTACAGGTATGCTGTTTTGTAGACCACTACATTTATGCACGATTAATAATTATAAAGAAATATACTTTTTACATAGGTTGGATTCTACAAATGCAGGAAACAATTGAATCATCAATGGTGGAGGGCCAGGTTTTTGAGCCTTCCAAAAATTTCCGGGTGCATGCTAATATCAATGATCCGGATGTGTACAGGAAGGCCGAAGAAGATCTTGAAGGTTTTTGGGAAGAGCTTGCCCAAAATATAGACTGGTTTGAAGGATGGGATCAGGTCCTCGACTGGAAACCTCCACATTCCAAATGGTTTGTAAATGGAAAACTCAACGCCTCCTATAATTGTCTTGACAGGCATCTGGATGCTAAAAGAGACAAACTTGCAATAATCTGGGAAGGGGAGGAAGGTGCGGAGAAAACCTACACTTATGGCGAATTGTACGATGCAACATGCCGTTTTTCCAATGTCCTCCTGAAAATGGGTGTGCAGAAAGGGGATATTGTTACAATTTATTTGCCTATGATTCCTGAAGCTGTGATTGCAATGCTCGCATGTGCACGGATTGGTGCACCACACAGTGTTGTATTTGCAGGTTTTTCCCATGAGGCGCTTGCCCAGAGGATTACTGATGCTAAGAGTGAATACGTAATCACCTGTGATGGTTATCATCACCGTGGTAAACTCCAACTCCAGAAAGCAAAAACGGATGTAGGACTTGAAAGGGTTTCAGGTGTCAAACAGGTTCTGGTTGTTCAGCATGCAAAAAATGAAGTTGAAATGAAACCCGGAAGGGATGTGTGGCTTCACGATCTTCTTCACGGGGTAAATAGCGATTGTCCGGCAGAACCGATGGATTCGGAGGATACACTTTTCCTCATGTATACCAGTGGTACAACAGGAAAACCCAAAGGTGTTGTTCATTCCACTGGTGGTTATCTTGTGAGTGCATACACTACCACCAACTGGGTTTTCGATTTGAAAGACGATGATATTTATTGGTGCACTGCTGATGTTGGCTGGATTACAGGGCACTCCTATATTACGTACGGTCCGCTACTCAATGGTGCTACGATTTTGATTTATGAGGGGTCTCCGGATTATCCCGAAAAGGCTCGTTTCTGGTCACTGATTGAGAAATATAAGGTTACGATTTTCTATACTGCCCCTACGGCCATTCGCATGTTTATGAAATGGGGCGATGCCCTGCCGCAAAAACATGATCTTTCTTCCTTGCGCCTGCTAGGCAGTGTGGGAGAGCCGATTAATCCTCGTGCATGGCTCTGGTATTATGAACAAATCGGAGGCAAACGTTGTCCTGTTGTTGACACATGGTGGCAAACTGAGACTGGTATGATTATGATCACTTCGCTTCCTGGCATGACTCCGATGAAACCGGGAAGCGCATCAAAAGCGTTCCCTGGTGTAAAAGCAGTAGTCCTTGATGAACAAGGCAATGAAGTCCCGGTTGGAAGTGGTGGCTATCTTGCCATAAAGAACCCTTGGCCAAGTATGATTCGTACTGTTCATGGTAATGAAGAGCGCTTCCATAAAACATACTGGAGCAAGTGGGGTGGCGATATTTACATGTCCGGAGATGGTGCCCGGATAGATGAAGATGGTTATATCTGGGTTCTGGGCAGGCTTGATGATGTTATCAAAGTTGCAGGGCACAGGCTTGGTACAATGGAAATCGAAAGTTCCCTTGTGTCTCATCATGCTGTTACAGAAGCAGCCGTTGAAGGAAAGAAAGATGAACTCAAAGGGGAGGTTATCGTTGCCTATGTAATACTGGAGGCTTATGCTGAGCCAACCGACAAACTCAGGGATGAATTGAAAGCTCATGTTGCGGATGAAATCGGGCATATTGCTAGACCTGCCGATATCATCTTCGCCGAGGATCTCCCTAAGACACGCAGCGGAAAAATAATGCGTCGTATCCTAAAAGCAATCACCAATGGTGATGATGTGGGTGACGTCACGACTCTCCAGAATCCGGATATTGTGGAAGAACTCAAAAGAAAGGTTAATGAACGATATAAACGTTGAAAATATTTAGTTAACCTACGAGGTTTCCTAATGGAAAAAAAGACCGGGCTTATAGTTGCACTTGATGTGTTAGAAAAGGAAAGTGCCATCAGGATTTCTTCTGAGGTGGCGGAGTATGTGGATGCCATTAAAGTTGGATATCCCCTTGCTCTTTCTGCAGGGATTGGAATAATTTCAGAACTTGCTGATTATGCTCCGATAATAGCTGATTTTAAGGTTGCTGACATTCCTAATACTGACATGTTAATCTGTGCTGAAGTTTTCAGGCAGAATGCAAGTGGTATAATTGTCCACGGTTTTACAGGAGAAGACAGCCTCAGAACCTGTGTAGACGTTGCAAATGAAAACAATGGTGATGTTTACGTTGTATCAGAGATGAGTCACCCCGGTGGGGAGCGTTTCTTCCAGCCAGTTGCAGAAGAGATTGCTGAAATGGCTAAACTTCTAGGTGCCACCGGCGTAGTAGCTCCGGCAACTCGTCCCGAAAGGCTCAGTGCAATAAGGCAGACAATAGGCAATTCACTCTCAATCATCTCTCCAGGTGTAGGTGCGCAGGGTGGAAGTGCTTCCGATGCCATTGTTTCAGGGGCTGATTGGGTTATAGTAGGCAGAAGCATTTATAATTCCGACAATCCCAAAAAAGCAGCAGAAAAAATAGCTTCCGAAATTAGACCTTATTTGTGATCCGAAAGTGCCTATGATGATAGATTATTCTGAACAAATGATGATCCCTATGAGTCCTGAGGCACCTTTTGGATATTTCTGATTATTTGGATATATAGCAGGTACTATTATGAGTAATTCCCCCGACTATCCGATTGAAGATACTGTACCCAAGGTTCTTTTTGAGACCTCTTCCGGTGAGCGAGTATTGCTGCACGATGATCACAATCTGGCGGTATCTCTGCCCCCGGGAAGAATTTGCATGAGTACTTCCTGGGTAAACGGTGGAATAAGTGACGGTCTTGAAGCGGTCGTAAATCATTGTATCCCTCGTAAACTTTGCCATGAGCAGGAACTTGAAGGTGGTTCTCTTGAAAATTATCTGGGAGTCGTAGCTTCAAATCTTGGATATGATCCTTCTGCAACTACTGTATTGCTCACCGCAGCAAGCATGGGAAATGCTTCAGTGATTTCACGTTCGTACCGGGGGCTTGAAGTATCGGCAATTGTAACTGCAGGTGTGGAAGTAAACGGTTGTCGTGTTGGTGATCCAGCTTCCTATTATCAAGAAGATGATCAATGGAAACCTTTTGTTGGCACAATAAATATCATTCTTCTAATTGGTGCTTCTCTGCCTAATTATACTCTTTCTCGTGCAATAATAACTGCAACTGAAGCGAAAACTGCTGCTTTGCAGGAACTGATGGTGCGAAGCCAATATTCTTCTGGTCTTGCCACCGGTACGGGTACCGACATGCTTGCAATTGTAGCTAATCCTGAAAGTGATCTTAAATTAACTGATGCAGGCCCTCATTCTAAACTAGGGGAATTGGTGGGTAAATGCGTGTTTGAAGGTATTCATAACGCATTGCTGAGGCAGTCGGATATTTCATCATTGACGCAAAGAGATATGCTTGTACGTCTGGAACGGTTTGGAATTGACGAATCCTCTTTCTGGAATGCTTCCACAAATTTCGAAGGTGCAAACCGTAAAAAACATTTTATCGATTCCCTCCGTGATTTATCTTCCAATCCATCAATCGTTGCCGTTACGGCATCTATTATTCATCTTATTGATGAGGTTTCATGGGGATTGCTTCCGGAAACAGCTGCCGGGGAAATTGCAGTGTCTCATATGAAAAATCTACCCAAAACTATTAACAACAAGGCAGTTACAATACCGGACATTGTTTTTGACACTCGCGATCCGATTCAGGAGAATTGGGTTCGCGCCGTTGCATGGACAATAAAAAACAAATCTTATAATAAGATCTAAAGTATTTCGATTCAATTTATTTTATTTTACAAGCGAGAGGATTTCAAATGAGGCTACGTGAATTCATATCCAATTATAACCTGAAAACTGAAAAAAAACCTATGGGCTTACAGATCCACCGTGGGAAAATTGATAATTCTGATTTCCCTCTTCCTATAAGTTTTACCTATATGCAGGAATGGTCAGATGCACCTTCAAGAAAAATATGGGTAAGCGAATCTTATCGTTCAATAGTTTCTTATGAGGATGGGGATGTTTCGGTTTACGAATATGTGCGTAACGCAGATTTCCGCTTAAAAAGGCTTAATATCAGAGAGGAATACACTTCTGTAAGTGAAGAAGGTTCTTCTTCTACTCTTCAGGATGCTTTTGAATTTGCTATTAATGCTCACCAAAAAACACATCGGAAATGCTCAGAAGCACTATCTGTTACACATCCTATTGATGTCGCTTCCATACTGCTAAAAAACAGCGCTTCTGATTTGCTTGTGATTGCAGGATTTTTGCATGATGTACTTGAAGATACTGATACCACCAGTTCATTTCTGGAATCTTCATTTGGTAAAAAGGTCTCTGATCTTGTGATGGCTGCTTCGGAAGTGGATTCTGATGGTAATCCGATTGAGCATGACAGATCCAATTGGAAAGAGCGTAAGACTCAATCTCTCGCAAAACTCGAAGATGCAGAACGTGATGTTAAACTTCTTGTGTGTGCTGATAAACTTGCCAACATAAAGGATATGTTTGATGATCTTGAATATCTGGGAGACAAAATGTGGGGATACTTCAATGCCGGGAAAGCTGAGCAGGAATGGTATTACAATTCCGTGGTTGAAGCACTAAACTCAGGCTCTCACAGTGTCGAGGATACGAAAATGTTCCTGCAACTTAAGAAATATATAAGTATAGTATTCAGCTAATCTATATGTGGTCATATTTTAGGTGAATTGCATGGATGAATGCCTTCTTGATATTGCGTGTCGTTCTGACAAAAGAAAAGATTTGCTTCTCTACTTGCTTGAAGGTCCACACAATATTGATGATATAAAGTTTAATCTTCATGTATCTTCGACGGGGATGCTTCCCCAAATAAAGATCCTTAAGGAAAATGGTTTCATAGAACAGGACGAAGACAATTACACACTTTCCCTACTGGGTAGGGTTGCTGCTGTGAAATTAAAATCATTTCTGGATCTGACGGAAACATTTGATCAGAATTACGACTATTGGTTTTCAAGAGATATTTCTGCGATTCCCTTGGAGCTTCAAAAAAAATTCGGGGTGTTAAGGAATTGTGAAATAATCTCTCCCGATTTGGACTGCCTGTTTGAACCTTCTAAGGAGATCGTTAATTTGCTATCTTCTTCCAAAGAAGCCTATGTAATTTCATCTCACTATCATCAATTTTATGTTTCTTTCTTTGACAAATTTATTGCTGAAGGAAATGCATTCAGCGCTGTTATTTCTGGGGTAGAAATTTTTCTGGAAAAAAACATGGAAAACTTTAGATTTGCAGTGGAGAACTCAACATTTTATCTAAGCGACATACCTTTGCCTTTTTCATGGCTAATAGTATCCGAAAATTTCATTGTGTTTAATTTATTGAATTCCAAAAAGGAATATGATGGCTTGATTTTGTTTGATAAATCACCTGAGGCGGTTGAATGGGGAATGGAGTTGTTTGAATATTGTAAGTCCCACTCTCACAGAATTATGGGAGATGATCTGAAATAATAGCTTCAACAATCGTTAAAGGGCAAGACTATTATATTAGGGTGAGTATAATTCAATTAGGTGGAAGACGTAGGTGGAATGAATTTTGCCATTTGATATCGAAGAATATAAAGAAATGGTTGAAAAAACCAAGTTACTCCACGAAGATCTCGTGCGTTTATCTAATACAATGGAGACTGTGATCAATAGTATCGATCATCATAGTCCCGGGATAAATTCATATGGGGCACCAAAAGGATTTGTGCCACTGGACAAAAAAGATGTTAAAGGCTTTGTGGAATTAAGCCCTGCTTCTCGTGGACATCTTAAGTAACTTATTATTGTATTCAACTATTTGGCACAGGGTTTGAAATTTGTATATTAATAGCTGGAGCTTTAAAGATGGTCGATAAAAGTGAGAATGATAAATCTCGGGATAAAGATCCGTTGAGAGATTTTTCGGATATTATCGAACAGATGATGGATAAACTGGGTATTGATATAGAAGATTTATCAAGTGAGCCTTTTGTCTATGGTTTTTCTGTAACAAACCTTTCTGGCGAAGAGCCCGAAGTGCGTGAATTTGGAAACTATCCAGACGAATTTGATTTGTCAGATGGGGATTTTTTTGATGATCAGATTCAGTTAAATGAATTTAGACCTCTGGTTGATCTTGTTGAAATTGATGAGAATATTCACATCACTGCTGAACTTACGGGCATGGATAAAGAGAATATTTCTCTTTCTGTGACTGAATCCTTTGTAGAGTTGGATGCATTTAGTGGAATTAATCAGTATTCAGAAACCATTGTTCTTCCTGCAATAGTAGACACGGAATCCGTAAAAGCTTCTTATAAAAACGGTGTACTTGAGGTTGTTTTGGTGAAAGTAGCAGAACATCTAAGATCTAATGTAATAATTGAATGATAGATTTATATTTATTGTAATAATCTATTGTTTGCTTACATTTTACTGATCTAGTTGGTTGAGGTGGTTTGGATCGAATATAGTGTCATGGTAGTTGATGACGATGAGGGTACTCGTTTCTTAGTAAGGAGTGTTTTGGAAGCAGATGGCATGGATGTAACTGCAGTTTCAGGGGGGCATGAATGTCTGGCTCTTCTTGAAACTATGAAACCCGATGCATTGCTTCTTGATATCATGATGCCCGAAATGGATGGGTGGGAAGCTTTTCACAAGATAAAAGAAAAATATGAAGATTTGCCGGTTGCTATCTTTACTGCAAGAGATCAGGAATTTGACAAAATGATGGGTATTGAAGTGTTAGGTGCAGATGATTTTATTGCAAAACCGTTTGAAATTGATTCTCTAATCAAGAGTGTTCATTCACTTTTAGGAATTGAATGATATTCATATCTTCTTACAAAGGATTGCTTTTTCATTGGTAAGGAATAAGTGGAATTTATCCTTTCCTGATAATCCTTCTTCAACTATTTTCCGGAAATTCCAGTAGTTTTTAGGATCAACATTTCCTCGCAAAAGAGCGCTTTCAGCTCCATATTGCTGTAGCTTTTGATTAATAGCAGCAGGATCGGGTTTGACAATATCAACTATCTGGTACTTATTTTTAAAAAACGGATGTTCGTAGTTGTTGTTCGAAGTTAGCAGCATTCTCTTATTATCTATCATGTATGCTTTCAAAGAATCAGTTGCAATATCAAGTCTATCAATAAGTTCGCCCATAAGACCTGCTTGTAATATTACAGGGTCTGGTTCAAAGGCATATTTGTCCAATTCTGTTGCTTCTTCGATGGTGGTTTTGCTTTCTGTAAAACAAAGCCTGTTTTCGGAGGGGAGTGTGATGGTAGAAATCTCACACTGATTTAAGTTGCCAAAATAGAGGTTTAGCCTGTTGAGTTTTCCCTTTAATGAAAGGTATTCCTTTTCGCAGGAAAACGGTATTCTGTCTGGTGTTAGTTTTGGTGGCACTTCAAATACAAAATTAGATGTTTTGGTGGAATACGCTTCCATCACCTTGTCGATTGGTGGTTGGAGATTATTTATGTCGCGTCTTTCTTCAGAAGGAGGTCTGGCCGGGTCTGAGAACACGACATCGACTTCAGGGATTTTTTCGATTATTTCTTTGGATAAAGCATCCCCGCAAAAGAACTCTACATTTGTTATTCCATATCTTCGACAATTTTCTTTTGCATGTTTTATCTTCACTGGATCCAGATCAATTGCAAACACTTTTGTACATTGTTTCGCAAATGCAATTGTTTGTCCGCCAATTCCACAACTGATGTCGGCGAGAATATCGCATCGAAGTCGCTTTGCCCGGTATTCTGCTACTTCTTCGGGGGTAGCAAACCTTAATCCGGGTTTATCCGAACTGATTTCCTTACTATATTTCTTCTTTCTTGCCATGTGCAGGACAAAGACGGTTCATTTGCTTAAATCTATTTATCCTCTGCGTGGTTGTTTGTTGCAAAGGATTTATATATCTGTTAGACGTGATAGCCCTCCTAACCGAGAATACAGTATGTAACATTCATACTTGTCGCAGGTCGGAATAAAAGTGCAGACACGTGGGATTTAACAGCAACCTGTCATGGGCCAATTCATGGAATGCCCTCATACATGCGCATGATGCGTTTGTGTGGATGGTGATGTTTAGATCTTTTCGAGATGAAGCGACATAGCAGCATCTGCCTTTGGAATTAGAGTACACGGTTTACCGTGTTTAGAAACTCCCATTTGAATGGGGTTCTTTAACTCTGTTTTATCCGCCTGCAGTTCAAACAAAAAAATTAGGAGAAAACAGATGTCAGACGTACACAGACCAAGACGTGGTTCTCTGGCTTTTAGCCCTCGTAAGAAGGCAAAAAGTCACATTCCAAGATTTAGGTCATGGCCAGAATCAGACGCTGAACCCAAATTACAAGGGTTTGCCGGCTACAAGGTGGGTATGACTCATGTGGTCATGGTAGATGATACCAAGAACAGCCTTACCGAGGGAGCTGAGATTTCTGTTCCAGTCACTATTCTTGAAACCCCGGCTATTGGAATTGCAGCTATCAGGGCTTACAAACAGTCTTCATATGGTGAGAAATCAGTAGCTGAAGCATGGGCGAAAGACTTGGAAGCAGATATTCAGAAAACAGTAAAGACTCCAGTTGATTATGATACTGAGAAAGCACTTGAAAAGGTCACTTCTCTCATTGATTCCGGAGACGTTTCAGATATACGTGTTATAACTTACACACTTCCATCCTCTCTTACTGGTGTTCCAAAGAAGAAAGCAGATATCATGGAAACCGGAATTAGTGGCAATGATGTTGCATCCAAATTTGAGTATGCAAAATCATTACTTGGTGCTAAAGTAAATGTTACTGATGTCTTTGATGGCGGAAACATAGTGGATGTGGCCGCAATCACTAAAGGTCACGGAACTCAAGGTGCAGTCAAAAGATGGGGTATTCAGTTGCAGAAGCACAAACATTCCCGTCAGGGAAGTTTAAGGCAGGTAGGAACTCTTGGTCCATGGCATCCAGCACATGTAAGCTGGAGAGTACCTTTAATGGGTCAGATGGGTTACCACCAGAGAACTGAATATAACAAACGGATTTTAAAAATTTCTGCTGACGCTGATGAGATTAATCCAGCGGGTGGGTTTGTAAATTACGGCCTCATTCGTGGAGACTATGTATTAATTAAAGGTAGTGTTCCAGGACCTTCCAAGAGGCTGGTCAGATTAAGGGAACCTACAAGATCCAAAGTTTCCGGAACTGGGGACCCACAGATTCTCCATATCAGCACACAGTCTTTGCAGGGGTGAATTAAATGGTTACAGCAAATATCATTGATCTGTCCGGTAACTCTAAGGGTGAGGTCACATTGCCTGCAGTTTTTGAAGCAGGATACAGACCTGACATAATCAAGAAGGTTGTTCTTTCATACCAGGCAAACAGGTACCAACCATACGGTCCAAAAATGTATGCAGGTATGGAAACTTCTGCAAGGTCATGGGGTTCAGGAAGAGGCGTCGCTCAGATTCCTCGTCTTGCAAACGGAAGCCGTGCAGCAAGAGTACCTCAGGCAAAAGGCGGTAGGAGAGCACATCCTCCGAAACCCGAAACTGATCGTACTGAAAAGATCAACAAAAAGGAAAAGAGGCTGGCAATTAGATCTGCTATTGCAGCAACGATTAATGAAGATATGGTTAAAACTCGTGGCCACAAATTCACAGCAACTCTACCATTCGTCGCAGACGATGCTCTTGAAGCTGTTGAAAAAACCCGCGATGTCATAAGCTTCCTGGAAGCTGCAGGTCTTTATGCTGACGTTGTCAGGGCAAAAGAAGGTCGTACAATTAGAGCTGGCAGGGGTAAACTCAGAGGCAGGAAATATAAAGGCCGTAAGAGTCTCCTCATTGTTGCAGGTTCCAATAGTCCAATTTTCAAAGCAGCTAACAATTTACCGGGTGTTGATGTAACAACTGTTGATTTCCTGAATGCTGAATTATTAGCACCGGGTACTCATGCAGGAAGACTTACCATCTGGACTGAGTCAGCAATATCCAATCTGGAGGGTATGTTCGTATGAGCGTTATTAACTACCCGTTCATCACAGAAAAAGCTATGATGCACATGGAAGACAACAAACTGCAGTTTGTTGTTGACACCAGATCCAACAAGGATCAAATCAGAGGAGAAGTCACAAAGATGTATGGTTTCAAGGTAATCGATGTTTGTACCATGACAACCATGAAAGGCAAGAAAAAGGCCCTTGTGACTTTTGAAGAAACAGATGCAGCACATGAAATTGCCACTCGAATAGGCTTAATGTGAGGTAACAATAATGGGAAAAAGAATTATATCTCAGAATCGAGGCCGGGGTTCACCAACCTACAGGGCTCCCTCACACAGATTCAAAGCTGCTCTTAGGCATCCTGCTAATATGAATGAAGGCACTGTTTCCGCAACTGTGGTTGGTGTCGAACATGACCCCGCAAGGTCTGCACCTATCGTTAAAGTATCCTTTGAAGGAGGGGATGAACGTTTAATCCTCGCACCTGAAGGTATTGCAATCGGCGATGTTATTGAATGTGGTGCAGAAGCTGAAATCAAGCCGGGAAATGTCCTCCCGCTCTTCAGGATTCCTGAAGGTGTACCGATTTGTAATATTGAGTCAAAACCAAATGACGGTGGGTGCTTTGCAAGGGCTTCAGGAGCTTACGCAACACTTGTAGGTCATGAGAAGACTCGAACATCTATTCAAATGCCATCCGGTGAGCTGAAATGGTTCAATCCGAAATGCCGTGCTACTATAGGTATTGTAGCTGGTGGCGGTCGTGTGGAAAAGCCCTTCCTTAAAGCTGGTAAAAAGTACCACAAACTTAAGACAAGGGCAGCAAAATACCCCAGAGTTTCCGGTGTTGCCATGAACGTTGTTGATCACCCATTTGGTGGCGGTAACAGGAAACATCCAGGTAAACCCACGACAGTAAGCAGGAACGCCCCACCAGGACGTAAGGTGGGTCATATTGCGGCAAGGAGAACCGGTAAGCGTTAATCAAGGGTGTATATCATGGCAAAAAAATCATCATCAAGGTTACCAAAGAGGAAAGGCGAATATCTCTATAGGGGTAAAACCATCGAGCAGCTCAAGGAGTTGTCTATAGAGGAATTTGCCGAAATGTTGCCTTCAAGAGAGCGTCGCACAATCCGCCGTGGTTTTTCTGACGGTCAGAAGTTAGTCCTGCAGAAACTCAGGGACGGCAAGGAAAGTGTACGTACCCACAGCAGGGGAATGATTATTTTCCCTGAAATGGTCGGTAAGCAAATAGACGTATATAATGGAAAAGAATTTGTGAATGTCGAGATTCAGCCTGAAATGATTGGACACAGATTCGGAGAGTTTGCATTGACTCGTAACAGGGTTTCCCACGGAAGCGCTGGTGTAGGTGCAACTCGTTCCAGTAAGTTCGTGCCATTGAAGTAAGGTGATAGGAAATGGCAAGAATAAAATATACTACAGAACTTGAACCTGAAACCAGCTCCAAAGCAATGGGCTCAGAATTGCATGTTTCCCCCAAGAAATCAAGGGAACTCTGCAAAGCTCTCAAAGGAATGCGTTCAAAAGTTGCCAGAAGGTATCTTGAAGACGTAATCGAAATGAAAAGAGCTGTTCCGTTCAGGAAACACAATGACAGCCTTGGACACAAAAAAGGTCCAATGGCAGCAGGTCGTTATCCGGTGAAAGTAGCACAGGAAATGCTCAAACTGTTGACAAATGCAGAGAGCAATGCTGAATACAAAGGGCTTGAACCTGCACGCATGCATATCGCACACATTTCTGCAAAGAGGGGTCGTGTGATTCATGGAATGCGTCCAAGAGCTCGTGGACGAGCTAGCCCAAAGAACACCGAGACTGTGAATATTGAAATGATTCTTAGCGAGGTGCGCTAAATGGCTGTTGAAAAGAGGTTCGTTAAAGAAGGCTACGTAAAAGCTTCACTTAACGAGTATTTCGCAAAACAACTGAGTCGTGCAGGCTACGGCGGTATGGAAATGAACCGTACCCCAATGGGTACACAGATTGTTGTGTATTCCGAAAAGCCTGGTATGGTTATCGGTAAGGCTGGAAAAGTTATCCGGAAACTTACCCGTGATATCGACAGGATATATGAATTGGACAACCCGCAGATCGACGCCCAGGAAGTCAGAAGGCCTGAACTTAATGCCCAGATGATGGCAACAAGGCTTGCTTCTTCCATCGAACGTGGTTGGTATTTCAGGAAAGCAGGTCACAACGCAATGCGCGCAATCATGAATTCAGGTGCATTGGGCTGTGAAATTATTATTTCCGGAAAACTGACTGGCGCAAGGTCAAGGGTCGAAAAGATGGTTGATGGTTACATCAAACATGCCGGTAAACCTGTTGATGATATTGTAGATGAAGGCTTTGCAGTCGCTGTCAAGAAACTTGGTACGCTTGGTTGTAAAGTAAGAATTATTCCTCCAGGGGCAATCCTTCCCGATGCATATGATATGGTGAAGGTTGAACCGGAGGCTGAAGCACCAGCAGAGGTTGCAGAATCTACTGAAACCCAGGGTGTTGAAGATCTTGTAGAAGCTGAAGCAACTG
>CAZHNA010000010.1:0-22327 GCA_964532775.1 uncultured Methanosarcinales archaeon | reverse complement strand
GTTCTCGGCGTAATGTTGCAAGTATTTCTTCAGTTTGTTCCCCAGACATCGGATCCCCTTCCTGATCACTACCTGCTCTATTTGTTTTCTAATAATATTAATGTTTGGGAAATGAGTAAGGGGATAGCTTAGTTAGCTTTCCCCTGTATTTGTGAAACAAGTGCTTCCTTTCCTGCAACAAGTGCTTCTTTAATCTTGGACGGATCAGTTCCGCCGCCTTGTGCAAGATCAGGTTTTCCACCGCCTCCACCGCCTACAACAGCAGTAACTTCACGGACGATTAAACCTGCATTAGCTCCTTTCTGGATTGCATCCTTGCCTGCTGATGCTGCGACTTTTACACCAGCATTGTCGCTTAACAGGAGTGTTACAAGATCGCTATTTTCAGCAGATAGTTGCTTAACCATCTTAGTCAGTCCTTCGGCGTCAGAACATGGAATCTCCTCAGTTATTAGTCGAACCCCGGAAACGTCTTCTGCCCCGTCTACAAGCTGGCTGACTCTGGAAGTTGCAAGCTCTTCCTTGAGCTTTTCATTTTCCTTTCTCAGAGTCTTCCATTCCTCAAAGAATCGTTCTGTGGTTGCAGGAAGTTGCTCAGCAGGAACACGGAGAGTCTCTGCAGACTGTCTTATCAGATTGTCCATTTGCTGCATCGCTAATACAGCAGCTTCCCCAGCTGCATATTCTATCCTTTCGACTCCATCCTGAATCCTTTCAGTCTTGAGGATTTTTATCGGCCCAATCTGGCCGGTGTTAGTACAGTGTGTGCCAGCGCATGCTTCAATGTCATTGCCCACATGCAAAACCCTGATTTTCTTTCCCGGTGGCACACCGCCCTGATACAAACCAAAACCATATTTTTGTTCAGCTTCAGTGCGGTCCATCCATTCACTGAGAATTCTTTTGTTCTCCATGACTAATCGATTTGCAAGAATCTCGATTTGCTCGATTTCTTCCTGGGAAATACGTTTGTAATGGGAAAGATCAAGCCTTGCACGGTCAGTAAATTTCTGAGCGCCTGCTTGCCAGATGTGATCTCCTAGCACTTCCCTTGCAGCATCATTTACAACATGGGTTGCAGTATGATGACGGGCATGTGCCATTCGTCTGGTCTCGTCAACTTTCCCATTAACAAGATCTCCTTTTCGGATGTGGAGTTCATCTTCGATGTCGTCAATTGTGTGGATGACAATTCCGTCAATCATCTGGACATCCACAACATTGAGCAGAACATCTTCTACTGTAAGGGTTCCGTGATCAGCAGGCTGTCCACCACCCTCTGGATAGAATAGTGTATTGTCAAGTACAATATTATTGTCGAAAATATCAAGGACGACAGCTTCAAAATCAAACCTGTGCGGTTCATCATAGAACAGCCGTTTCGTTGCAGGTAGATTATTTAGCCTGTCAGCAAAAGGCACTTCTTCTTTTTCTTCCTTTGTCCTTTTACTGTGTTTGTTAGCTACAAGTGAATAAAAAGTATCAGGGAGATCGACTTCCACGCCGACTTCCGATGCAGCATCTTTTGAGATCTCAGGTGGTATGCCATGGCTGTCATACATTTCTATGATAGCTTCAAGTGGCATTTTTTCATTGTTTTTCTTGTAGTGCTTTGCCGATTTCTGGATCATCTTTTTGCCGCGTTCCAGTGTTTCCTGGAACTTTTTCTCTTCACCGGCAAGAATCTCTTCAATCACGTCAAAACGCTCTGCAAATTCAGGATATTCAGGTAGATTGCGAATGTGCATCTGAACGATTTCAGAAAGTGGAATCCGAATGCCACGATCCTGCATCATTTTCAGCGTTCTTCTGATTACAAGACGCGCAAGATATCCTGCTTTAACGTTAGATGGGATGATACCGTCCCCGAGCATAAATGTCAGGCAACGGCTATGATCTGCGATAGCATATACACTTTCCACAGGTTCCATTATGGCAGCGAGTTTATCAACTGTAATTCCGATGTCGGAAGCTACTTGCTTTCGAAGTTCGAAAAGATTTGCTTTCTCGCTAATATCCATAAGACCTGCCAGCCTTGCATTCTGAGATAGAATGTTTGCATATTCCTCATCTTCAAGGTGGTGTTCAACACCAGCAAGCTCCATTAATTCCTCAACAACGTTGGGGAATATGGCGTCATAAATTGTAGGTGAACCTTTGGATGCCCACACAAATCTTTCTAATCCATAGCCTGTGTCGACGATGTAATTGTCCATTTTACGGTATGGATCACCCTTGATCATGATGTCTCCACTTTTATGTTGTTGCAGATCCATGAACACAAGAGTTGCAACTTCAAGTCCACCAATAAGAACTTCCACGCAAGGGCCAGCATTTCCTCCTCCGGCCCAGGGCTCTTCTTTGTATGTTACAGCATAGGGATCTGCTCCCAGCTTATTGAGAAGCCCATCACAGAGTTCAAGGGTATGCTCTTTCCAATAGATCTCTTTTTCTTTGGTGTTAAACGCATGATGCGCCATCATCTCAAAAGTTGTGAGATGTCTGCCACTACGCCCAACAGCATCAAGATCAGGTAGTCTTATACATGGCTGTGAAATTGTAAGGGGGTTTGCAGGTGGTGGTACCTGTCCGGATGTTACAAATGGCTGGAAGTCTGCAATTGATGCAATTGTCAGGTATATATCATCTCTCCAGCGAGCGATTACAGGATAACGCTCAATGCGTGTGTGGTCATTTTCCTCGAAAAAGTTCAGGAAAACCTCTCTCATATCAGCGAGATCGTAGCTTTTCTTGAAAATCGGGTTCCCAATAAAGGTATAAGGGTCACACGGAGCATCTCCGCATGTCTCTCTTTCCATATCCCTTGTCCAGAAAAAGTTCCCACATTTTGGACATTGTTTACGGGAAAATCCGTTTTCCTTAAAAAAATTAATTTGGTATTCCTCTTCCAGCATAGTAATCCCAGTTGAGTTGTATTAATATGAATTCGATAAATCGGTATTCTATCACGTAAAGTACCAAGCCTTAAAAACATTTCCTACAGGCAACTGTATGTCCAAACATGCTGTTCCTTAAAACCTTTTCGGCTCAGGGACGGTGCTCTATGTACACAAAAACAGAAAATATGGTTGAGTTTGTGTTCATGGGGCTTTTATCGGTGTCCATAACTAACAATTAATTGTAAAGGTGATTAAGGATGCAAGATATAATGTACATGTCACTGGTCTTTAGAGGCGCTGTTGAAGAGTATGAAAAAGCAGGTGTCCATCCCTCCGTTTTCATGGATGGTTCCGGGGATCTCCAGATATACCTTTGTGATCCCGTAATAGATGATCCGGAATTTGAAGAAGATGTGAGCATCAATAACTGTGAAGTAAATGGCGGACAGTTCTCAGAAGGTATTTTCAAAGGAACTGAGTTCCAGAACGTCAAGCCAAACAAATTGCTACAAGTCGATATTAAAGACTAAACCATAGTTGCATCCGTTATCTTTAGATAACTCTCTACATGGAATTACTATATTTACCTCACCTCTACCTCCACCACCTCCATCTCCTCCTTTTTTTATTTTTTAATCAGGATTTGAGCTTGCGCTATCCCAATATGTTTAAGGCTATTTAGGATGAAGTAGATCCTTAGATGGCGAAAAAAATTCTTTTGACTAATGATGACGGTGTTTATGCTGCGGGAATAAGTGCTGCTTACAGGAGTGTCAGTCCCCTGGGGGACGTTACAATCTCTGCACCTGCAATCCAGCAAAGCGGTGTCGGAAGATCAATATCTATCTTTGAACCTCTCCGTATTCATAAAACAATAGTTGAAGGCGTGGATGCATATGCTGTAGGGGGAACTCCTACAGATTCAGTAATTCTGGGTATTTTTGCAATACTAAAAGAAACGCCCGATTTACTTGTTTCAGGTTTTAATATTGGAGAAAACATCAGCACTGACACAGTTACGACTTCAGGTACCGTAGGTGCAGCCCTTGAAGGGGCCAGTCACGGTGTTCCTGCAATTGCAGCTTCTATTCAGGTGACTGAAGAAGGGTTGAAATTTGATGATCTCAGGCATCATGAACATGATTTTGACGTAGCTATCAAGGTTGTCAGAAGAATTGCGGATAAGGTTCTCAAACATGGGCTTCCTGAAAATGTGGATGTATTAAATGTCAACATTCCTCATAATGTAGAGGAAGATCCCGAAATTGAGTTTACTCGCCTTTCGCGAAAACTTTTCAGAACAGCTGTGGAAGAACGCCATGATCCAAGGGGAAGACCGTATTATTGGATTGCCGGTGAACTGGTTCCAGTTGGGGAAGAAGGAACAGATGTACATGTGGTAGCCCAGAAGGGGAATGTGTCCGTGACACCACTAACTCTGGATTCCACTGCAAGAGTAGATTTTTCGGAATTAGAAAAATTAGTTTAAAAACAACGTTTAATGCTTATTTCCATTTTCGTCCAGTTTTCTTCGACACCTTGCAGGTTTTCTGCAGATGCACTAAATGTGGTTCCAAGGATTTTCTGGACAAAGTCATTCATTTCAATGTTTTTCCTATCTACTGTAAGATCTACTTCCATTAGTCTTGCTTCCTGTTGTAGGGTCTCCTTTTCAGTACTGCAACCTTAAAAAGTTCACGTAGCTTCTGGGTGGATGCTCCTTTCGTGTCTACAAGGTTATCATTAGTGAGCAGACAAGGCTTGAGCTTCCCGTCAGCTGTAACCCGAAGTCGGGTGCAATTGGCACAGAATTCGGTGTTATCAACCGGGCGAACGACTTCCACTTCCGCACCATCTATCATATACTTGCGCCTTTTGTGCATGTTTCGGACAAAAACATCATCTGCTTTTTCTGCAAGCATTCTTTCGATTGCTTTAGCGTCT
This sequence comes from uncultured Methanosarcinales archaeon, assembly GCA_964532775.1. GTDB lineage: Archaea > Halobacteriota > Methanosarcinia > Methanosarcinales > Methanosarcinaceae > Methanohalophilus. Next base: position 17,483 of record CAZHNA010000010.1, on the reverse strand, counting down.
ACCTGATACTCTGAGGTATCATTGAAATCCATCAATTGTATTAGCTGTAGGATTACTTTTCCTTTGTACTTGCGGGTGAATTCCAGCATATCATCAATTTCGTGATCATTAATACCTTTCAGGAGAACCATATTGAGCTTTATTGGCGTCAATCCGGCGTCCACAGAAGCATCTATGCCTTCGCAGACATTTTTGTGCAATTTCGGGCTTCTGCACGTAATCCTGCCGTAACATTCGGGATCGAGGCTATCCAGACTTATATTTACCCTGTCAAGGCCTGCTTTTTTCAGACTGAGTGCCCGTTCTTTGAGGAAAATCCCGTTCGTTGTGACTGAGACATCCTTAAGCGGGGGCAGGCTCCGGAGGATCTCTTCGAAATCGGTTCTTACCAGTGGCTCCCCGCCGGAAAATTTCACATTTTTGACCCCGTATTCCATGCCAATTTTTACAATATTGGCGATTTCTTCTGGTGTCATCTCATTCTGGCTGCCTTCGCTTCCTTCGTTATGACAATAGATACAATCCAGATTACATCTCTCTGTAATAGATATCCTCAGGCTTGTTACAGGGCGGCCGTAGTTGTCTATAAGTTGTGTAATAGGTTGCATGGGTGTGCTTGAATGGTTTGTGGAAAGAGGATGGTAATTGCTATATATAAAATAAACTCAATTGCTCCCCATGAAACGTTCCATACTAATCGCAGGCACTCATAGTGGAGTAGGTAAAACTACTGTTTCAATGGGTATAATGGCAGCTTTAAGGCGCAGGGGTCTTAATGTGCAGCCTTATAAAGTGGGTCCGGATTACATTGATCCATCTCATCACAGGGCTATCTGTGGTCGTCCTTCACATAACCTTGACACTTTCATGATGGGTGAAGAGGGTGTTAGAAATAGTATGGATTGTACTTACGGGGATGCTGATATTGCTATTGTTGAAGGTGTAATGGGTCTTTTTGATGGTATGGAAGCCACTGAAATTGCAAGTTCAGCCCACGTTGCCAAATGTATGGACATTCCGGTTTTACTGGTTATCAATGTACACGGTATGTCCAGAAGTGCTGCAGCTCTTGTAAAGGGTTATTCCGAATTTGATAGCGGTGTAAAGATTGCAGGCGTGATTCTAAATCGGGTTGGAAGCCCGAGACACAAATCCATGATTGTTGATGCACTTGGTGATGTTCCTGTAATTGGGGCTCTTCCAAGAAATCAGGATATTTCTGTGCCTTCAAGACATCTCGGTCTTCACATGGCTGAAGAGCAGGATTATGATGTCGATATGCTTGCAGATTTCATCGAGGAAAACGTTGATTTGGATGCAGTGTTGTCAATTGCCAAAGAGCCAAGAATTCCTGAAGTAAAGGAAACATATGATTATCCCATTGATGCAGATGTAACAATTGGCATGGCTTTGGATCATGCATTCTGTTTTTATTATGAGGATATGTTTGATGCATTCAAGCGCGCAGGAGCGGAAGTCAAGTTTTTCAGCCCGCTTGAAGGTGAAGTCCCTGAAGTGGATGGTTTGTATTTTGGTGGCGGCTATCCTGAGCTCCATATTTCCGAACTTGAGAAGTCAAAAACCACTCCCAAGCTCAACGATTTCTCTGCTGACGGGATGCCTATTTATGGGGAATGTGGAGGATTGCAGTATCTCGGAACTTCCTATGAGATAGATGACAAAGTCTACAAAATGGCAGACCTTTTCCCCGCAGAAACTATCCAGACGAAAAAGTTGCAAGCACTTGGTTATACTCGAGGTTATGCCGATAGTCCTCTATTTAAAGGCGAAGTTCGCGGACATGAATTCCACTACTCATTAACGGACTGTGCACCTGATAGCAGGCTGGCTTACACGATGCAGCGCGGTAAAGGAATAGTTGACGGCAAGGACGGAATTTATGAACACAATTCCCTTGCAAGCTATATGCATGCCCATCCGGCATCATTCCCGGTCAAGGAATTTGTGGAAATGTGCCGCAAATATAAACATAGGTAATTCAAAGATTATTTATCTCTGTCAAAGCTGCCGGTACGATAGCCTTCCAGATCAAGGGTTATGTAAGGAACTCCAAGCTTGTGAAGTTCAGGCAGCATCCTGTCTTTTTTAGAAACAAGGTCGGAAATAGCATTTTCAGGAACTTCAATCCGTGCAATTTGTCCGTTATCTTGGAGCCGCATCCTGCATTGCTGGAATCCGAATTTATGTAGAATTATCTCTCCCTCTTCCACAATGGCCAATTTGTCAGCATACAGTTTCTCATTATAGGGAATTCTTGATGCAAGACAAGCTGAAGAGGGTGCATTCCAGAAATCCAGCCCCATTTCTTTTGCAATTTTACGGATGTCTTCCTTTCCAATACCAGCTTCAACAAAAGGATGTACAATTCCTTCTTCGGAAGTGGCTTTGTTTCCGGGACGATATTCTCCCAGATCCGACATATTTGTTCCATCGGCTATGGTTTCAATGCCAAAGTCCTCTGCAATTTGTTTTAATGCATGACAAATTTGCTTTTTACAGTAATAGCATCTGTCTTCCGGGTTATTGCTGATTTCTGGAATTTGAAACGGATTAAAAGGCAATACTACAAGATTTATTCCAAACTGCTCAGCAATATTGTGGGCATGCTCAACATCTTTTCTAGGTATAAGTGGAGAATCAATTAGTACGCAGAGATGATTATCCCCAAGTATTTTTCTTGCAATAACGCTCAACAGTGAGCTATCGGTACCACCTGAAAATGCAATTAGCATTGATTCTCGGGAGGAAATAGTTTGCTTAAGCGCGTTGAGCTTGTCTTCAGGTTGGCTCATTTTTCATTGCAACTCCCGCATATTTCACAGGAAGGATTGCGACATACTTTGAGTTCTTCGGTTGTACCATTTTTCCCATCCCACACAACCAATCTTCCGGTATAGAGATTATCTTCTCTAAGTAGGTACTTGATTGCCTCGTTTGCCTGCATGGTTCCCACAACACCGGCAGTTGATCCAATAATTGGAAACAGCTCCTTTGGTGGTTTCTTTTTGAAGATGCATTCCATACAGGGTGTTTTCCCGGGTATGATTGTTGTCATCTGTCCGTGAAATCCATGTACTGCTCCATGAATAAGGGCAATATTATTTTTTACCGCAACCCGATTGAGAAGGAAACGTGTGTCATAGTTGTCCAGCGCGTCAATGATTACGTCTGCACCACCAAGAAGCTCTTCTGCATTGTCTTCTGTGATTTTGTCTGCGATGATCTCGACGTTTATGTAAGGATTAATATGTGCCAGTTTTTCGCCTGCGGATTGGACTTTGTCCTTTTCAATATCGTTGTGCCAATGGAGAATTTGTCGGTTAAGATTGCTCAGTTCTACATTGTCCATATCAATAATTCGTATGTTTCCCACACCAGCAACTGCTAGATAATTGACAATAGGTGATCCAAGTCCCCCGCATCCCGCAACGATGACCATGGAGTTTTTCAGGTGGTTCTGACCATCCTCGCCGATCATCATAATTTGTCGACTGTACAACTTTTTCTCTGTGTCGGAAAGCATATGTTATAATCCTCTCTGGTAAGAATTGCGTCTTTCTTTTTATTCTTGTTGAAGCTGGGTAGCATTCTAATTCACTATAGTGAACTATTTATTTATTAATGAACTATTCTGTATCAACTGAATTTTGTGTGGAATACTCATGAAAGTAAAAACCCCCTGTGAGATTGTGGTTTGGGAGATTCTTCCCGCGATACGTGCAGCGCTTGCTGCAGAATTGGTAAAATCTGGTATATCACAGCAGAGTGTAGCCACACTTTTTGGGATGGCACCTTCGGCAGTATCACAATACCTTACGAAAAAACGTGGCTATAAGATCGAATTCGACAACGAAATCAAAGATTTAATAGCTGAGCTTTCAGCTGATATTAAAGGTGGGCAAGATGTTGATATTCCTCGCAGGTTTTGCCAGATTTGCAAACAAGTTCGGACTGATGGTGAAAGATGCCCGGTAGATGACGAAATCTAAATATTTCTTTTTTTTATATTTCGGCTTTGTGTAGAAACGAACGCATGTGTATAAAGCAGGGTGTCTTGTGGGAATTCTTTCTAGTGATATAATTAGTGCTTTGGTGGGAAAAAAAGTGGATTGATGTTTTTCCCGGTACCGTGCTTACAGGAATGGCAGTGGCCACCGCATACGGACTTTCAAGAATGGGCCCAACCTTTGGTTCAATGCTTGAATCCGGCCGCAGGGCTGCAAAAATAGCAGAAGAAATTGTCAAAGGATGATTATTTTTTCTCGTTTCCGGGAGAGTCTGTGGATTTCCCGGAATCCTTCACCTTTTCTTTCTCAGAACTGCGGTTTCTCTGTCTCATAAACCACATCTTGCGGCTATAGTAATTCAAAGGATGGTTAATTCGACCGCAGAGTTCATCCGGGCCGTGACAGTTTCCGTAGGTTTTCATTGTACTGCATGATGGTGGAATATATTGCTCGCCCGATGATCCTGAAATATGTTCAATTTGGTAGCGTGTTTTTTCTTCGTCAAAGTCAGGCGAAACGTTGAAAAGGTCAATAATCTCATCAACTGTCATTCCGGCAGCCAGCAGAAAAGAAGTCATTGCAAAACGCATTGAATGAGCAAGGTTGATTCCTCCCCTGACATTTGCAATTGCATATTTGATGCAAGGTGGAAACTGGTCTACACTCACTTCCCCGAATTCGCTTCCCTCGTAATCTCCCTTCCTTTCCTGCAAAACTTCGCGAATTTCAGTGAGTTGTGGTGTGCAAGTTGTACAAATTGCTTCAGGCACTTTCAAAGGTAGGGAACTAAGGATCTGTTTCTTGACAGCTTCTTGCAAAAGTCGACTAAAACCTTCTTGAGGAATAAAGACATAACCATGCTCCATGCGCTGGTTAATGAGCTTCCACTCGAGGGCTTTTAGGGAAGGAGCGTATTTCAGGAAATCCGTAAAATACATTCGAGCCTCTCTCTCCTCGAAGTTGGCTTCAATTTCAAACTCCTTTCCGAATTCCAGAAGGAAGCTATTATCTTCTGTTTTGAGGCTTAAGTGGGCAGCTTCCGCTTCTGCATGAGCATATTTACGGGTAAGATACGGATCGTTAAAACAGGATACAAGTATTCTTGCAAAAGGGTATGAAAGAAGCTCGGTTAGGATTTTACCTTCATCGGAGTTTGTAAGGGAAGGTTTTTCAATTTCTCCATTGATGGATTGAAGAACCCTTTCCTGCCCCCTCTTTCGAGCAGCTTCAAATGCCCTGGACTCAATTAGTCTTTCAAGACTAAATCCCATTTCTTGTACATACGTTGCTGCCTGAGGTACAAATGGGTAGAGTGCAAGGGCTGAATTTTCCATAGTTTTAGTCAGACTCAATGCGTGGAGCAAGGAGATATCCGATCTTTCCGTTTCCACCTGCAATTGAAAATCCAATTTTCACAGGGAAGTCGTTTCCAAGTTGAAGTGTAACTTCGCTTGCTTTGGAAGCGGGTTTGACAATATCTGTAAGATAGTCCAATGAAAATAAAGAACGAGTTGATCCAGGTTTAATGCTAATGAGTTCTTCACGTTTCATTTCCTGTCTCATGCGATCCGTATCTCCTTCAGCTTCCATGAAGAATGTTTCACCTTCTAATCCGAGGGATACGTGGTCACTGATTTTTTCGGCAGCTTTAATGGATTTCATAAACTCTTTGCCATTAAGAGCGACTTCAGCAGGCAGTTCAAGTTGTGGAATCCTTGGTTCTGCACGAATTGTAGAAGGATCGAGAAGACTCAGTGTATAGGAAATTCCTCCTATCTGAATCGAAAGTTTACGGGATTCCTCATTAAGCTGCATTTTAATTTTATCTGTTTTTTCTGCAACTCCCAGAATATCCGCTATACGGGATAAGTCCAGTCCAATTTCTCCTTCTTCAGCAGTGAATTCTTCGAATGCGGCTGCTTCCAAATCAAAGCTTACCATTGCTACGTTTGCCGGGTCTACAGCCCTTACGGTAAGTCCTTCGGGAGAGAGCTTGATTCTGGCTTCATCTACAAGTACAGAAAGTGATTCAATGGAATCCTTTAAAAGAGTTGCATCTATTGTTGCCTCGAACATATTGTTGCTCCGCCTGATCTTATTTAACTCAATTAGATTATGTTAAGTGGCTTATATAGGTTTTCATGATTTTAGTCGTATTCTCTCCATGTAGCTTCGCATTTTACACATTTGAAAAAGCGGGTTTCGGATTCATCAGCAGATCTTAGCTGACGCAACCACCAGTAAGCAACATTATGTCCGCATTCGGGGCATCTGGCTGTAGTTGTTGGGAGTCCCTGATCAAGATTTCCTTCAAGAATTGTAACTTCCCTGTCATCCTGCTTGGCTTTTGAAACCATATCTTCAGTGACAGCACCCGGTGCTTTAGAGTATCCGCATTTCCTGCATGCCATTTTCCCTTCGTCAGGGAACATCATGCTCTTACATTTTGGACAGAATTCCATTAATTTTATCTCCTGCATCTCTTATGATTTTTCCGTGGTCAAAGGCGAGTTCGGGTAACTGCTCCATAGAAAACAAACGGACATCTTCTGCATCAGTGTCCGCTTTGGGGGTGCCTTCTCCGGTCGCAAGATATACAATGGAAACAGTATGACCTCTCGGATCCCTCTTAGGATCAGAATAGACGCCCACCAGATCAATTATCTTGATAGAGAGGCCAGTCTCTTCTTTCGCTTCCCTTATCACCGCCGCCTCGGTGGTTTCTCCGATTTCGACAAAACCTCCGGGAAGGGCATATCCACCTTTGTACGGTTCGTTTTTTCTATTAATAAGTATGAGTTTCCTGTTTAAGATGATTACGGCATCAACCGTTAGTTTTGGTGTTATGGGTTCCATATCGATAAAACCTTAATACTATCGGTATATATTATAAACTGATACTTATTAAGGTGTTTCCAAAATGATAGAATATACTTTATGGCTCGCATTGGGATTGATGGCACTTTCAGCTATCATACCAAGCTCCCGTTTTTTCAGAAAGCCAATTGGTGCCCTAGGCTGGGTGTTTTTTGGCATCCATTGGGCGTACCAGCCCTTCCATTATTTGGAAATCCATGATTACTTCAATGTAGTCCTTACAATACTGGTATCCTTGTTTTGTTTCTTCCTTGCGTATACTATGATGGATGAGTACAAGAGGAGAACCTTTTCTCTTGAATCAATTGATATTACTTCAATGGTGACAGGAGTAGCTGCCATAGGCTCACTGTTCTATTTCCCATTTCTTCAGTTGGAATTGTTGAATCACTGGATAATTTCTACAGTGACTTCTAATGTAGTTTTGACTCTTCATCTGATTGGTTTCCCGGTTACATCGACATGGAATACAATTTCACTTGATGGTTATACTGTGGAAATTATTCTTGCATGCACGGCAATTGAAAGCATTGCATTGTTCATGGGACTTATCACATCTGTGAAGGCACCGATGAAAAACGTTGCATCGGCATTCATGGTATCCGTCCCGGTTATTTATATCCTGAATGTTTTCCGGGATGCATTTGTAGTCGTGGCTTATGCACAACAATGGTTTGGTCCTTCAAGCTTTGAGATTGCCCACCATGGAATTGCAAAATTCGGTTCACTGATTGCATTGTTTGTAATTGGGTATGCGGTTTTGAAGATCCTTCCACAGCTCTTTGATTTGATAGACGGTGTATTTGAACTGCTGACGACTTGGATGAGAAGTGTTGTCAAAAAGCTCTCAGGGACAAGATAAATGCTTGCTAAAGGCTCATACCCGTGGGTTATAAGTACTGCACTTTGTGCACTGATCCCTGTTTCTTTGTATATCTTTACACAATCGACTGTGTTCCTTTACCCGTCGGTTTTCTTTATCCTTCTCACATTGTTTTTCGTCGTATTTTTTAGGGACCCTGTCCGGGAAGTCAAAGTCTGCAAAAACTGCCTTTTATCCCCGGCTGACGGGAAAGTGGTGGATATAAGGGGAAATACAATCTGTATTTTCATGAATATTCATAATGTCCATGTCAACCGTGCACCTTTTAGCGGAACTATTGTTTCGGTAGAACACAAAAATGGAACTTTTTTACCGGCCTTTTCAAAAGATTCCTGGCGAAATGAACGTACTGAAATTCTCATGAATACTCCAATGGGGAATATTATGGTTACTCAGATTGCGGGAATGCTTGCCAGAAGGATAGTTTCTTATGTGAAGGAAGGGGATGAGGTTATACAGGGTCAGAGAATCGGGATGATTCGCCTTGGTTCAAGGGTGGATGTAAAAGTTCCCGATGTTTTTGAAATCAACCGTAAGCTCGGTGACAAAGTTCTTGCAGGCCAAACTCGGATTGCCATAACAAAAGATTATTCGAAGGAATGAATTGATGAATATTTTCAGGATGATCGGTATCCCTGATGTCGTTACTCTAATTAATGTATTTTTAGGACTCTCAGCAATTTTTGCGGCTCATATGGGTAACTTCCCGCTTGCATTTGTCCTGATTCTTATGGCGGCAGTTGCAGATGGTATCGATGGTTATCTTGCTCGCCTGAATTCCGGAAGTCCAATCGGTGAATATCTTGATTCTCTTGCGGATATAATCTCATTTGGTGTGGCTCCTGCATGTATTATCTTTTTTATGTATTGCGATGAGCTATGCGTTCAAGCTGGCTTAATAGCAGCAATTTATCTTGCGGGTGGAATTCTGAGACTTGCCCGTTTCAGTACAAATCAAAAAAGCATTCCCGATTTTGAGGGGCTTCCAATAACCGCTTCAGCAGTGATGATTTCATCGTATATGCTGCTGTTCCCGCGCTACGTTTACCCATATTTCCTTTTTGGAATGATGTTACTTCTCGCCTATCTGATGATCAGCGATCATCCGTATCCTAAACTTAGGGGTACGAGAGCATTGGCTTTTGTAACAATCCTGTTTTCAGCAACAATTATTTCCTACCTGCTGCCGGAGATTTTTCTTAACGTATTCTCAACGGCGTTGTTTCTTTCATTGATGCTATATCTTGAATCTCCGATTATGAAGATTCCACGGCAGTATTATGAAGAATAACGAAGTGAAAAGAAGAAAGAAATTGTTGTCGAACTTTAGCTTCTTTCAAGATCTTCAATCAATGATTCAATGTGATTTTTGAGTTCCAGCAAATCGATTCTGACGATATTCCATGTTAGTTCCAGATCGACACCAAAGTATCCATGAATGAGTTTGTCTCTTGTCTTTGACATTTCACTCCACGGGATATCCGGATAATTTCTTTTGAAATCATCAGGTATGTTCTTTGAAGCTTCACCTATGATTTCAATTCTTCTGATTGTAGCATCCTGTAATTGGGTGTCTTCCAAAAAATCAGTCTTATTTTTGCCTTATGTGAATTCCTCAATTCTTTCTATGGATTCGAGGATGTGGCGCACAAATATTTCTGGTTCTTTCATATCAGCTTCACTTCTTCTTTCAGGATGCGATCTTTAATGAGTGGATTGATGGAATTATAAGTAATAAGGTCCACTTTTCGCTTCAATTTCTTTTCAAGTTCCAGCTCTATTCTCGCAAGGTCAAAGAGGCTTTTTGCTTTCCCAAACTTTACAAGTATATCCAGATCGCTCTCTTTTTTCGCTTCATTGCGTGCAAATGATCCAAATATCCCTGCTTCCTCAACATCATTTTCTTTGAGTATCGGGATTATTGCCGGCTTGTACTTGTCTATCTGTTCCATATTTTCACTGTATTTATTAGTCTCATTTATATTAAATTTAGGTGCCTATAGGGATTCATGAAGCTGTTAGATCTGCAAATGTTAGATCCCATGCAGGATTCAAAAGTCAGAAAAAGGGATCAGATGTGCTTTTCTCCCTTCTTAACGTCAAAAGTAACTCCGCGTTCGCCGACATCAACGATAACGGTGTCTGATTCCATTACCTCGCCACCTACGATGAGCTTACCTATTGCGGTTTCCAGCTCATTCTGGATGACCCGCTTAAGGGGTCTTGCGCCGTATGTTGCGCTATATCCGGCATCACCAAGGTATTTCTTGGCTGCTTCGGTTATCTCAAGTACAATTCTGCGTTCCTTGAGTCTCTGGATCAGATCCTCTGCTTTGATGTCCACAATATATGAGAGCTGGTCTTTTGTGAGGGCACGGAATATCGCAATCTCATCAACACGGTTGAGGAACTCGGGGCGGAAATACTTGCTGAGTTCGTTCAGTGCAATTTCCTGCATTTTTCCGTAGTCTTCCACTTTTTCTGTTCCAAGGCTGAGATCAGAAGGATCGGCTATATCGTGTGGTGTATGTGTGGTTTCCTCTGTTTCCCCAAGTTTCCGAGCCAGATATTCCACACAAATGTTGGAAGTCATAATGATGACTGTATTCTTGAAGTCAACAGTCCTTCCTTTTGAATCGGTAAGGCGTCCATCATCCAGCATTTGCAGCATGATATTGAACACATCGTGGTGTGCTTTCTCAATTTCATCAAACAAGATTACAGAGTACGGATTTCTCCTTACTGCCTCTGTAAGCTGGCCTCCCTCATCGTGACCGATATATCCTGGAGGTGCACCTATCATCCTTGCAACGGTGTGTTTCTCCATGTATTCCGACATGTCGATGCGGATCATGTGATCCTCGCTATCAAAGAGTTCCATTGCAAGAGCCTTTGCAAGCTCGGTTTTTCCCACTCCGGTGGGTCCAAGGAAAATAAAACTTCCGATTGGCCTGCGTGGATCCTTGATGCCTGCATGTGCACGAATCACAGCGTCAGCAACTGCTTTCACTGCCTCATCCTGTCCGATAACTCTCTCGTGGAGGTTATCTTCAAGCTGAATGAGTTTCTCCCTTTCTCCTTCCATGAGTCTGGTGATTGGGATTTTAGTCCACTCGCTGACAACGTTTGCAATATCTTCCTCATCAACTTCTTCCTTGAGGAGCATGGTAGTCTGTTTTTCCTGTAGCTTTGCTTCCTCTTCTTCATAATCATGTTGAAGGGGCACAAGTTCTCCGTATTTCAGACGTGACGCAAGTTCGAAATCACCTTCGTTTTCGGCAAGTTCTAGTTTGGTTTTAGTGTCTTCAATATGCTCCTTAAGGGCATTTAGGTGAGCAATACTCTGCTTTTCGTTTTCCCAGCGGGTACGCATTGCATCGGATTCAGCCCTGATTTCAGCAATTTCCTTTTCAAGGTTCTGCAACCTCTCCTTTGAAGCAGCATCCTTTTCCGCTTTCAAAGCTTCCTTTTCGATTTCAAGTTGCAAGAGCTTCCTGTCTGCTTCATCAAGTTCAGCAGGCTTGCTGTCAATAGCAGTTTTTACTTTTGAACCTGCTTCGTCCAACAGGTCGATTGCTTTGTCAGGCAGGAATCTGTCTGAAATATAGCGGTCACTCAATACCGCAGAAGCTACAAGAGCACTGTCTTTCAAGCGTACTCCGTGATGAACTTCATATTTTTCTTTCAGTCCACGGAGGATTGAAATGGTTGCTTCCACGTCAGGAGCTTCAACTGTTACAGGCATGAACCTGCGCTCAAGAGCTGCGTCCTTTTCAATATATTTGCGGTATTCATCAAGGGTTGTGGCACCGATACAGTGCAATTCCCCACGTGCAAGCATGGGTTTTAGCAGATTGCCTGCATCCATTGCACCCTCAGTTGCCCCTGCTCCTACAATTGTGTGCAATTCATCGATAAACAGGACAATCTGGCCTGAGGACTCAGCCACTTCATTAAGAACGGCTTTCAGCCTTTCCTCAAATTCACCGCGGAATTTTGCTCCGGCAATAAGGGAACCCATGTCAAGTGCAACAATCCGCTTGTTTTTCATTGCGTCAGGAACATCCTTCTTTGCAATACGTTGTGCAAGTCCTTCAACAATCGCGGTTTTACCCACGCCGGCTTCACCGATGAGGACCGGATTGTTTTTCCTGCGTCTGGACAGGATCTCAATGGTACGACGAATTTCGTGATCCCTTCCGATAACCGGATCTAACTTTCCCTGTGAAGCACGTTCGGTGAAATCAATTCCGTATTTTTCCAATGGTTTGTATGTATCTTCAGGATTCTCAGATGTCACGCGTCGATTCCCCCTGATTTCCTTAATAGCTTCAAGAAGTGCTTTTTCATTTACTCCAGCTTCTTCAAGTAAACGTTTGCTTTCCCCGTCTTTTTCTTTAACAAGGGCAAGGAGTATGTGCTCAACACTGGTGTACTCATCATTCATCTTCTTGGCCAGTGAAGTGGCATTATCAAGCACTCGGATAGCACGTTGGGTGTAGTAAACGTTCTCGCTTCCAGGACCGGAAACCTGTGGTAATTGTGAAAGATTGTCTTCTAACTTATCCTGCAAGTCAGAAGGCTGGACGCCAACTTTTTCCAGTAATGAAGGTACTAACCCCCCGGTCTGTTCCAACAACGCAAAGAACAGGTGCTCCGAATCAATTTGTTGGTTATAATATCTTGCAGCAATTGTACGGGAAGCCTGAATTGCTTCCTGTGCCTTTTGCGTAAACTGATTAATATCCATGATTTTGTTCCCCTTTCAAAATATGTGTCTTCTTTTCTGATGTCTCCCCAGACTCCGATAAGAAGATTGAGTTAATTTTAACGGTGTTTGTATTCTTTGCTAAATCAGTAGTTGCACATATGATGGGGGTTTATGTTATTTAAACATTTTGCATATTGTACATTTAGTTTAGCTTTTATTGAAATGATATCTATATTTCAGACTAAGTTATATATATTATTACTCCCAATTTCCTTCTATGGCTAGGCAGATAGTCCTTGTAAACCTGGAAAAACCAAGGGAGAAAACTCTCGAAAAGGATGTCTATTGGTTATGTGATAGTTTTGGTTTATCTTCCGGGAGGGATGTGGACAACATGGCTACTCGGATAGTCCTGAGTCTGCTTGATAACATTTCAGAGAACGAACGCATATCTTCCGAGATGATTGCTGATTCTCTTGGAGTAAACCATTCGAGAGTAAACCACCATTTACGAAATCTCATCAATTCCGGTCTGGTGTACCGTGAAAAACGAAAACTATACCTTCGAGGAGGTAGCCTCAAGGCCGCTGTTCAGGAAATGCGCAAGGATTCTCAGCGTATGTTTGATGAACTCGAAGCAATAGCAACCGAAATAGATCAGGAAATTGGGATTCGGAATAGGTGATTCAAAATAAGCTATGAACCCGGCAAAAAGTTGTAGGTGGGGAATTAATTAAAGAATTCTTTTAAATCATCAATATCAATAGACACGTTGAAATCTTTTAATCGGAAAAATTTTTTTGCCCGCATATCGTCATCTTCAAGGCGAAGATCACTTTCAACAAACCCGGCTTTCTCAAGGCGCTTCAAGTGAAGATAGAGAACCTGACGTGAAACACTCAGCTCTTTTGCTAACTCATACACATACCATTCTCGTTCTGAAAGCATGTATAGGAGCTTAAGTCGGAGGGGGTGGGAAATAGCCTCTCCTATAGATACTATCTGCTGCATTGTTTTTGCCATAATAAGACCAAACGTAAGTTTGAATTGATCTTAGATTTCTTCCAGTTTTTCTTTGATTTCGTCGACAGTCTTCTTAATATCTGCAATGTCTTTTTCCATTACCAGCAGCTTCTCATTGTTGCCGGTTCCCAGAAGGCCAGATCGACTGAGGAATGCCATAGCTATACCCAAAACCAATAATATAAGAAGCATTTCTAAAAAGAAATCAAAGAAGCCGAATGTGTTGTAATAGTGCATCATGGTTCTTTATAACATGTTTTTATTTTCATATTAATCTTTACCGCTGGTCATATATGACATGGCTGAAAATAATCCGCAGAGTTCATTCCAGTTTCTTCAATATCTTTTCCAGGGATTCACGATTGCTTTCTACCTGATGTTCAATGCTTGAGAGCCGTGTATCCGGATTATTGTTGCTGCACGATCTATTATTGAAATATGAAGACACTGCCCAGATCAGGACTAGTAAAATAATCAAATTGAATATCATGCTAAAGACTCCAAAACTTCCGGAGCTCCCATAAGCCCGTACATTCCGTATTCCACCATAGTATCATTTTATTATCAAAGAACAAGGCCTTCCAGGTGAGTTCGTGGAAATCCCTGCCATGTATGGTGGTGGTATGAAAAATGGCAGGGACTCCACACAATTTTCATCGTTAACGATACATGCCGCCATAGCCCATTCTAGGACCATAGCCGAAACTATGCATCATTCCATATCCGCGTCTTGCAGGAGCATAATTGTATGTCTGGCTTGTGTCATCCACGACATCTCCTGTGAAAGCATCAATGTAGGACTGCATCACCACACCATCATCGTCTGTGTAATACACGACCCACCATCTACCCATCTGGTAAATGTTTTCTTCTTTCACATCAGAATCAATCTGCTCTTTAGCTATTTCGAGGGCATCATCAACGCTTTCTACACTCACATCTGGAGAGGTTGCATAAACTGCTGCCTGATTATATCCAGGGCAACCGGCCCATCCTGACATAGGGCCATATCCATATGCAGCCTGAACTTCGTCTGTTTGCAACGTTAGGGCAACCATTCCGGCTCCTGCAAGAAGAACTGCACCAACCAATAGCATATTTGCTGTTTTTCTCATTTTATTCACCTGTGTATAGTTTTATCCATATATGTAGCCTATATATTACATATGTACGTATGAAGCTATAAAGCTTGTGATCAAACTAAGCGCAACCATTTTGCAGGCTTCTTAACCTTATTTGAAAGCTATCGCTATTCAATCGTAAAAATCAAAAGCATGTGGCTTTACTAGAACGTGATTTACTTCCTGATCATATACTGGATGTCTGAGGCCATTGTCGGGAACACGTACACAACTCTCTTAAACTCGTCAATGGTAATTCCAAGGCGCATAGCCATTGCAAAAATATTAATCACTTCGCCAGCGTCCGATCCGAGTATATGGGCTCCCGCTATCTTCCCGGTAGCGTTTTCCACGATTACTTTTGTTGCTGAGATATTGTCACGCAATCTTCTTGAAGTGTACCACTGGCTTGTATCGTGGAAGAATATGTCATAGGCTTCGTTGGGTTCACTAAGGGCTATGCCTACGCTGGCAAGGGGTGGGATCGTAAAAACAGCTGATGGAACTCCAGTGTAATCCACTGTTTTTGTGTTGCCTTCGATGATATTTGATGCAGCAACAGTTCCCTGAAGGCTAGCGATAGGTGTAAGAGGTGCACCGATATTGACGCAATCCCCGCCTGCATACACATTGGGATTTGACACGCTTTGCATGAATTCATTAACTGCAATTCCACCTTTTTCTAGAGAAACGTTTCCTTTTTCCAGATCCATGTTATCAAGAGCTGGTATCCTTCCTGAACCGTGGACTACAAGGTCGCAGGTGAACTTTTCTTCTCCGTGAGGAGTGGTAGCAGTCACAATATACTCGTCACCAATTTTCTCAACGGCCTTGACAGCATTTTCCGTATGAATTTTAATTCCGGCTTCTTCGCTTGCTTTTACAAGCAAGTCTGTCATGTCGGAATCGAATTGTTTGAGAACATGTTTTCCTCTCTGGAGAATAGTTACGTCGGCTCCTGCTCTTGTTGCAACATGCGCAAATTCGAAGGAGATATATCCTCCACCTGTAAAGAGGACTCTTTTTGGCAATGTTTCGAGTTCAAGGAATTCTTCACTGTCTATCAGGTATTCATTTCCCGGAAAATCAAGAGGTCTTGGGATGCCACCTGCTGCAATGAAAATGTATTTTGCTTTGAGTTGCTGGTCGCCCACAGAAATTGTATCCGGGCTGAAAAAGCGGGCTTGGCCATGATATGTATCAATTCCCTGTTTTTCATATCCGGTTTCTTTTTGGGCAGGCAGGAAATCGACAAACGTCTCTTTTAACTCAATGAGTTTTTTCCAATCAATAGAAATTTCGGAATCTACAACACCAAGTTCGTGGAATTGCCCGGTTCTCTCTACGAGTTCCGCAACACCGACAAGCACTTTTTTCGGAACGCATCCACGAAGAGCACAGGTTCCTCCGTATTCCCTTGAATCAGTAATTGCAATTTTCATTCCGGCTTTTGAGAGTTTGTTGGCACAAACTCCCCCGGCAACACCAGTGCCGATTATAATCGCATCGTACTCTAATTCCATTTTCCAAAACCCCGTTTAATAAAGTAAATGTTGGGTAGTGTCTAGATATAGTTTATCGTAAAAAATCAGAATTCAAACAATGTTTTCTGCGGCTTTTTCTGAGCAGGTTTCTCAGTTTTGGGAGCTGTAGGTTCTTGGGATTCAGGCTTGGCCATAAAACTGTCAAGAGAACGACTTGGGTGTTTTACATCCTTTTTTTCCTGAATGAAAATATCAATTTCCTCAGATTCCTTTTCGCCCAAACGCTTGAGGGATTCCTCGTAAATCTTCTGGATTTTCTTGCCGACTTTCTTTCCCTTGAGGTATGCAATCTCATCTGCATCCAATCTCAGGATAGTGGCAACATCCACCGCTCTTTCGTCGTCCTCAATAATCTGGCTGTAAAGCCTCATGGAATCGCTGCGGGAATCCCTGATTGGCTCATGGCAATGCTGTGAAACCTTTGAGGCGATGTTATCCCTCATTTCCCTTTTAGCACGCATTTGTCCCATTCTTCTCCAGAGTGAAGGTGGCTGTAATTTCCTGAACCCTGAATGTGGGTGTTTCTTTGAAGCGGCTGTTCCGCCACTTAACAGGAATCCGGCATATCTCCAGAGACCGTAATTCTGTCGCAGTCTGACCCTTCCGAGATACCTGTCAGCATGTGACAGATTGCGATAGGCATTGGTGAGATCCTCATTCATTGTCTCTCCACTGTCAAGATACTGGATGGGAAGATTCTCGTCAACCCATTGAATGAGATCTTCTGGAGTTTCGTCGAGATCAAAAGTAGCTTTGTGCGCAGCAACCGGATTGCTTTCCTGAAACACCTTTGAGAGAACTTTGAAAATAGATTCCTTTGTATCCCTTTCAGCAGTTGCAATATCTTCAGGATGAATTTCATTTTTCCCTGTAGCCACTGCCTGTAGATCTCTTAGTGCACTTCGCAGGTCTCCACCGGCCATTGATGCTATTTTTTCAAGCACACCTGTGCCGCACATGATCTTTTCTTCCTGGCAGATCTTTTTGAGTGCGACAATAATGGAGCGCTGCTGTATAGAATTGAATTTAACTTCTTCGCAGAGGGATCGAATTGATGAAGTTATCCCGTAGAGATCATTTGCAATAAGGATAATTGGCTGGTCTGTTTTTTTGATGATCGCAGCCATTGCACGCGCTCCACCCCTGTCGGAAGATCCGTGTATGTTGTCCGCTTCATCCAGTATTATTAGTCGCCTGTATCCACCGGTAAGCGTTGCCATTTGTGAAGCCGAACCTGCAACTCTTTCAAGGGCTGAGGCAGTTCTCTGGTCGCTTGCATTCATTTCTATGGTTTCC